>JAFAKX010000005.1 GCA_019234945.1 Silvibacterium sp. | reverse complement strand
GTCATCAGGCGAAAGAGTCGCCACTGGCGAAGAAGGCCCTTCAGAGTGGTAGGAACTCGAAGTCCTTGCGACTAAACGAAAGACGCTGCAAGGTCGCAATGCCGAAAGTTCCGGGTTGCCGGGTCAGAACGAAGCCGCAGGCGCCACAGCCGCTGCATTGTGCCATACTCAGGATGTATGGGCCGGGATAGATCGCAATATCGGCTTTGCAGCACCAAGCCATAACTATTGAATTATCAGTAGGTGGTGATAGAAAATCCATAGGCTCACCGCGACCGCGGCTAACGCCTGCCGCTTCCTTCTCACCTGCAAATCGAAAACGCCTCAGACCAAGTTCAGAGGCTCACTCCAAAACTCGTCTACGAGGCGTTTCCGATCTTGCCTGACGATGATCCGACCGGAATGAAAATCTTCGCATAGCTGCGTTACCCTGGACGCTCCACAGTTAATTTCCGCGATTCGCATCTGAGGGGGTGATAATTGGATACGTTAATGCCAGATCCGGGACGGTCCCGGCGTCCGCGCTGAGCGCGGCACTGTCAATCAATTCTTAAAGTTATGATCAGTCATGACCCCTTGATTCCGGCAGTCAGTAGGAGCCCCTATGGAAGTCACTTTACCCGACCAAATTAAACTCTATTTTGACAAAGCTGGTGTTGGAGACCCGACTTTTATTTTCATACACGGCGGAGGTGCTGATAGTTCTCATTTAGCACCTCAATTCTATTTCTTTGCGCGTCGTGGTACCGCTATTAATTTGGATTTAAGAGGTTATGGAAAGAGCGATAAGCCCGTGAAATACGGCACGATTCCACAATATGCTGACGACGTTGCCTTTCTTTGCCGTCAGCTAAAAATAACCTCCTCAATTATTATTGGCCATAGTCTGGGAGGTATGGTGGCTGTAGAGCTGGCAGCCAAACACCCCATGCTGCCTGCTGCCATTGTATTAATCAGCTCGGGCGTATTATTTCCTAAAGCGGCATTAGAGGATTTGGAGAAAGTTCTTCGCGGCCTCAGAAGCGACACCTATCGTACGACTATCCAGGCACTCATTGATCAAATTTGCTTGCCTTCTGATCGCTTCAAATCTCAAGTCGAAAGGACTTTTTTTGCAATTCCTCAACAACAATGGGTGGCGGCCTATGAAGCGATGTTTGCTTGGGATAAAGTCGCGCGTGAGCGGGTTTCAGCTTGCAAACTACCCATTTTGTACGTTGAAGACAGCGGCGGCTGCTTTAGCGACTTGGCTCTTTTTTCTAGCCTTTGTCCGCAGCTCGTTATCGGCAAAACAGTAGGCTCAGGTCATTTCCCCACGTTGGAAGTGCCAGAACAAGTCAATAGTATGATCGACGATTTTATCGAAGCTTATTCAAGAAGTTGACGGGACCTCCCCTCTGCCGCCGACCCCTAGTTGACATAACGGAGCAACGGCAACACGAGTTACGAGGAACAAGGCATTTTGAACCGCTCTAAAGTCTCCATTGTTTTAGTGTGCGGAAGTCTGTTGTCAGCGAAAACGGCTTATCGGCACCCCCGACCGCATATCCGCACCCTCCGGCGCAGCCGCAAAACTACGGATTCCACGGCAGACGCTGGAATCAAAGATAAGGCGCCTCGGCATCGATAAGTACGGGCAGAAACGTGCAGCCTCCAAATAGCCGCGATACCTTGGCTTGACCCCAGGCCGTCAGGACAAGACGTGAAGCACCACTAATGTCATGTCGTCATGTTGGGAAGTGCCGGCTGCAAACGCATCTGCTGCGGCCAAAATCTGGGTCATCTCTTCGAATGCCGACAGTCCGTGACACGTTTCGGCGAACTGAATCAATTTGTCTTCACCCCACTCTTCGCCGCGCGCATTCATCGATTCAGAGACACCGTCGGTGAAGAGCACGACTCGATCTCCAGCTTCAAGAGGAAAAGATTCTTGCTGGTAGGACTGCCGAAGAAGCCCGATAACAGGCCCACCAGTCTCCAGGCGCACGACGTCACACCCTGTGACAGTTTTGCGCAGGACCACGGGCGCGTCGTGACCTGCGTTGACGTAGGAGAGCAGACGGCTCCGAGCATCGTACTCGGCGTAAAAAAGCGTAGCATAGCGGTTCTCTGAAGACGCCTCGTAGACCAGGTTGTTAACTTGCATCATTAGCTCTGCCAATTCATGCCGTACTGACGCTTGTGCGCGAAGTGAGGCTTCGAGACTTGCCATCAAAAGCGCCGCGCCGATGCCCTTGCCGGAGACGTCACCGATGGCGATTCCAAGCCTGCCGCCGGGCAGATCAAGAAAATCGTAGTAGTCCCCGCCTACTTCGCGCGCCGGTCGACAATGCCCGCAGTAGTCCAGACCCGCCACCGCAGGGAGATGTTGAGGAAAGAGGCGCGCCTGTACTTCCTGCGCGATTTCCAATTCGCGATTCAACCGTTCCCGCTGTGCCATCTCCCGACCAATGGCTGTCGTTAGCCGGGCGACCTCCAGCGCCAAAGCCGTCTCGGCGGTCGACCTTGTATCAAGACCGTCCAGAGCACGTGCGATGGCACGTTGCGTGAACTCGTCTGTTTCAATTTCCTGCCATGCAATGAGATGTGGGACAAGACGCTCCCGGTCTCGTTGGTTCCTTGGTGCGTTGGCGACGAGTTGCCGCAGTCGTCCATCTGCGGGAGCAGAGATGCATCCTAGAAAGTGGTCGAGGATGGGACCGCCGGAATCCAGAAGTTGGTGAAAGAGTCTGCGGGCTTCGCGCGGGTCCTCGACAACGAGGTGCCGGAGCTCCTCATAGAGAATCTCAGGCGGTTTCATAGCGCTTCGAGCGAAGTTCGAACGCCCTCCTTCCACCTTCGAGCAGCTCTATGATCTGTTCGCGGCACTCGTCTACGGTGCCGGACTTCTCAACAACTCCGATTCGGCCATCTGAATTCATGACGAGCATGAGGTCCGCTTCCGCCAGTACCGGGATGTTCGCATTATGGGTGATGAAGATCATTTGCCGGCGCTTCTTCAGCCTCTGAACGGCGTTCACCACAGTCTCGAAAATAAAGTGATTGTCGAGGTTATCCTCTGGCTGATCAATGATCAGCGGGCTGTCTCTTCTCGCTAAAAGTATCGGTAATAGGGCTGTGCACTTTTGCCCACGCGAAAGATCGGATGCGTCCTTAAAGTTAGCCTTTCCCGCAGATGAAACATTCAACTCGATCCCGACTCTGTCCTCGATTGCAATCACCGCGAGAACGAGCGGATCGACAGCCTCCCGGAACGCATCAAGGATCTTGCGAGAACGTTCACTCCCGAAAGACGACAGCTCCTCGAGCCCGTTCACGTCGTTGGTTTGAATGAGCTGGGCGAGTTGCTCCGGTCTTAGCTGCATGAGTGTCGTGATGATCTCCTCATGATTCCGAACCCTTGCCCCACGCAGCCCGTCCACGAGCATCTGCTGGTAAGCTAAATGATCCGCATTGCGCATAATGCGTATCCGCACGCGCTTGCCGGCTTCGCGCTGAAGCTCGGCTGCGACTTCTTCGCGTATGGTCGAAATTTGGTCGCGCATCAGAATGTGTTTCGTTTTGAGCGCCTTGCGTTCATCAAGCAGGGCCTTCAACTCTACATTCAGTTCTGAGCGCTGTTCCTCTAAGGCATGAAGTTTGGCAAGTTGCTGCTCAAGGGTGGCACGCGCCCGGGCTTGCTCGCTGGCTGCTTGATTGATCGCTGTTAACCTCGCCAAATCGCTGGCATGACCGGCGTGGGCCTCAGAGATGCTTTGGCGTGCTTGTGCTAGGGTTTCTCGGGCTTCACGAATCTGACGACTGATCGCCAGGACATGCTCTTCAACGGTTCCTAAAGCCGCCGCAAGGAGATCGTCAAACTTGCGGAGAGTTTCTGCATTCGCGGAATCCTCTTCCACAAGACGCGCCTTGAATACGAGTTGCGCCTCCTTTTTCAGCTGGTCAAGTGTTCGGTCTAAGCTTTTAATTTCTCGATCTGCTGCATCCAATTTGGCGATTTCGCGCTGATTGAGCTGCTGCTGGCGCGAAATACGGAGAAAATCTGCAGTCGGTTCATGACCTGACGGCGCGAGAGCATTTAGCCGCGCACGGACGTCGCCGAGTTCTTCCGCCTGTTCCGTGAGGTCCTGGATCGTGCGTTCTGTGGCCCGAATGCGATCGGCATTCGCATCGAGCGCCCGTGCGCTCTCGGCCAGTGATAGGTGTATCGCTTGCATTTGCTCGCTACGCAGTTCGTCTAAGAGGTTTCTACGCTTTTGGCCCAGGACTTCATCTGCAATCGCTTCAATTTCAGGGCTGCTGTAGGCGTCCAGCGGCAAAAATGTACCACGATCGATATCGACAGTGTTGATTGTCCTTCCGTCCGGCGAGATAAGAACCGGTTGCTGCTTGAGGCCCCTCTTAATGGTGTAACGGTTCGCACCTTCAGCTAGCGCTGTAATCGTTACGAGGGCCCCGCCAGCGAGGTTGGCCTGCACAAGTTCAAGGCTCTGTTTCGGTGCAGCCGACGTGCCGCAGACTGCAAACCTTAGTGCTTCGGCGAGCGTCGACTTTCCGCTCCCCCGCGGCCCAATGATGCAGGTTAAGCCTTGGGGAAGGTCGACCGTCAAACCGGGAAGAAAACCGCCGGTAATCTCGATTTTCTCGACGAACCACATACAGTCAAGACTCCGCTACCTGTCGGTGTGAGCAATATGGATGCAACATAAGAGCCTTTTCTTCTTGCGCCCTGACAGCAAAAGTGCCAGTTTACGCCACCGCACTCCGAAAGGCACAAAGGGGGCCTCCTCATTAACCTGTTGGGCCCGCACTGAGAGCGGGAAGACAATCCGAAGCATCGCGAGGTCAGGTCGAAGCGAGCAGACCTTCGGCTCCGCGAATAAAGCCCGGCGCAAAAGCCGCAGCTTATTGTCGGATGGCCGACCGCGGTCTAACCGGATCCCGCCTTCTGGCCACAAGAAGGTTTAATCGTGCGTTCAACACTCAGTAGCGAAACCCGGATACTCTTCGTCCGTTCGTCTGTTCGCACCGATAAGAGGAGGATCTTCAATGCATCGCAGAACGCTGTTTCGTTGTGCAGCCATCTCCGCGCTCGGCTGCCTGTTGCCCATGATCGGCGTTACAACCTCGGCCCACGCCGAATGCCAGTTGAATTCGCCCACCGGGACCATCAAGCACGTGGTGTACATCGAATTCGACAATGTACACTTCACCCGCGACAATCCCAACGTCCCGTCAGACCTCGAACAGATGCCGAACCTGCTCAACTTCATCACGCAGAACGGCACCCTCGATGCCGGCGATCACACAGTCCTCATCTCGCATACGGCAAACGACATTCTCACTACTCTGACGGGACTCTACTCCGACAACACGGGAATCTTCATCGCCAACAGCTTTGGCGTATTTGATCCGAGCGGCGTCTCGTTTCCCTCTTCGTTCTTCTACTGGACCGACAAGGTCTCGGATATCAATTCTGCGACCGCCGACAACAACTATGCACTGCTCACGCCAGATGGCTTTAACGTGCCTGCGCCCTGGGTGCCCTTCACGCGCGCGGGATGCGATGTGGGCGCCTTCTCGACCGCGAACATCGTGCTGGAGCGGCAACCCTTCGACGTAGCCAAAGTCTTCGGCGCGAAATCCAAGCAGGCCCAGGAATCGGGCGACGATCAGACGAATGACTTCATCGGAGCAGCGATCCACTGCGCTCTCAACAGCACGTTCTGCGGCTCGGGAAGTGGCGCGGTCGACGATCTGCTTCCGGACGAGCCGAACGGATACAACGGCTATCAGGCGCTCTTCGGGCTCAAATACATTGCGCCCGCGCTGGGCGGCATCACCGATTACAACGGCAATGCGATCACCGGCTTCGGCGCGATCGGCTTCGATCCGGTGCCGGCACAGACCCTCGCCGTCGTAGAGAAGATGCTGAAGAAGAACATTCCTGTGGTCTTCGCCTATATTGCCGACGCCCACGACAACCAGGCAGGTTCGAACTTGAATACGACGGAAGACACGTTTGGACCCGGCGAGGCTCCCTACGTCCAGCAGCTAAGCCAGTACAACGCGGCTTTTGGCAAGTTCTTTGCTGACCTCAAAGCAGCCGGAATCGACCAGACGAACACGCTGTTCATCTTCACGCCTGACGAAGGTGACCACTTCGTCGGCGTCTCGCCCAGCCCTGCGAATTGCGACGGCGCGAAGATTGTGGGTGGGAAGGTCGTGCCCGATGTACCCTGCACCTATCCCGCCGCCAATGGCCAGCCCGGCGTCGGCGAAATCGATTACGGCCTCGTCGCCGCTGTACAAGCCGCCGGCGACTTAACGCCTTTCTCCATTCACTTCGACGACGCAGCCACCACTTTTGTGCTGGGAGAGCCGCTCCCGACCGATCCTTCAGTGCGGAAGCTGGAGAGAACGATGGCCGGCTTGACCGCCTTCAATCCTCACACGGGCCACAACCAGAGCCTGATCGGTGCCGGTCTCGGCCCGGACCTTCGGGGAGCGCTGGTTGATTCGGCGGCGCAGAAGCTGCTCCACATGAACGCCCCGGCCGATACCGCGCGCGAGCCAACCTTCACCTTCTTCGGCAATCCGAACTTCTACTTCGAGGGGTCATTTCCCACCACTCCCACCGTATTCACCGGCGATTCCTGGAACCACGGCGATATTCAACCCGAGATCGCGCGTACCTTCATTGGGATCGTGGGCCCCGGCGTCACGAATCTGGGCATCACCCGGCCCAGCGATTTCTTCACCGACCATGTGGACGTGCGGCCCACCATGATCTACCTTACCGGCCTCACCGACGATTACCAGCATGACGGCCGTGTGATCCTGGAACTCCTCGATCACAAGGCGTTGACAAGAACACTCCACGAACACTCCGATACACTGCTCGACCTTGGGCAGATCTACAAACAGATCAACGCGCCCTTCGGATCGCTCGCGAAGAGCACGCTTACCGTCTCGACCTATGCCCTCGAAAGCGACTCGAGCGGCGATGTGATCTACAACAACCTTGAGAGCAGGATCGAATCATGGACCGCCTGGCGCGACGCTTTAACCGCCCAAATCAAGCCCATGCTCGAAGGAGCTGAATTTGGCGGGCAGAGGATCGACGAAGAGCAGGCGAGGTGGATCATCATCTCGGGACGGTTGCTCCTTGACAAAGCGAACGACTGCGCGGCTGACCCGGCGCGTTGCTCGAAGTCGCATTCCGGGTCCTGGTAAACAGCGCCAAAGCCGGCCGCTCGCAACGCAGCCGGGCGTATCTTCCTCCGTGTAACACCGTAAGAATGAACAGGGATTGCCAATCGCAATCCCTTTTCTTTTTGGAGACGATCAGAAACTTACCTCGTCGCGCCCTCCAGCGTCCCCACCGCTCGATTCAGAGCCGCCGTCAAGGACGCAAGCTGGGTTTGCCCGCGCTGCGCGTCCTTCGCGTCGATCGCCTCGTTCACACCTGGGATCACCACCGCCGCATACCCGGTGTACTCTCCCGGAGCGTAAATGGTGTGCTTGAACCACGGCCGTCGCGGCAGGCCTTCCGGAGAAAGCAGATCGCCCTCCGTCGTCCGCAACGCTTCATTCAGCGCCGCCTCGTCGCCCGACGGATGATCCTGCTTGCGCTTCACCGCCTCCGCCACGGCTGTAAAGCGCTTCGCCGCCGCATTTGCCGACGAAAAATCGAGACTCACATGCGCGTCTGAAGCCTTCTTCTGCGCCGCATCAAGGTACTGCTCGATCTCCTTGCCGTACGTCACATAATCATAGGGAAGCACATCGGCATCGGCCATGTGCAGGACCTCGAGCCCGAAGACGCGCGCCTGCTGCTGCTCGTATACGAACGTCGGATCGGCGTTGAGCGTGAACCACTGGTAGTTGTCGAAGGCCGAGTGATACACGCCATAAGGCCCGCTCGATCCGATGTCCGTCGAGGGCACTCCCAGGTGCTGAATGAACGGGGTGTAGTCCGACCCGCTGCCCAGGTCCCCAACATTCACATCGTTTCCGACGCGAGCATTGGGAGCGCCGTGCTCGCCAGATCCGTTCGTTCGCCGCTGGCTCTCGCTCTCTGCCTGGCTGATCTTCCACTGGTCGTAAACGGTTCCCCCCTTGGGGCTCGGCACCTCCTTCGTCACCTCGCGGACGAACTCCTTGAGCGACGGCACCGCCGAGGCATCGAAGTTCGGCCCCGCCACGCCCACATCCGTATTGAGATACGCCACCGCGTGCTGCAGTCGATCCGCGTTATCCTCCGCCCACTCCGTCGAGCCGATCAGGCCCTCCTCTTCTGCGTCCCAGCTTCCGAAGATGATCGTCCGCTTCGGCTTCCAGCCCTGCTTGAGCAGCACTCCAAGACCATGCACGGCCTCCAGCATCGCCACCGTCCCGCTGTTGGGATCGACCGCGCCATACACCCACGCATCGCGGTGATTGCCCGCCACAACCCACTCATCCGGATACTGCGTCCCCTGCACGCGCCCGATCACATCCCAGATCAGGCGATACTGGTAGTCCTGCTTGAGTAACATGTGGACCTTCACGTTGCCTTTGCCGCCCACGTGATACGTAAACGGCAGCGCTCCCTGCCAGTCGTGCGGAGCCGTTGGTCCTTTCAGGTTCTGCAGAATCGGCGCCGCATCGTGATACGACAGCGGAGTCGAGGGAATCGTCGGCTGGCTCTCCGCCTTCTCCGGAGGCAACCGCTTCGACATGGGCAGATCCGGTGTAGACGCTGTCCCTGGCGTTGTCGGATCGCCCGGGTACTTGAACAGATATTGCACAGCGCCCCGTTGCACCCCGGTCGCCGGCCGGTACGGTCCTTCCGGATACGCATCGCCTCGGTAGTAGCCGTCATCTGCCGGATCCGAGTAGATCAGCACCCCGCACGCCCCCTTTTCCTGTGCGATATACACCTTCACCCCGCGGAAATTCCCGCCGTAGCGAGTGAGCACAATCTTGCCCTTCACATCGATGCCCATCTGCGCCAGCTTCTGGAAGTCCTCTGGCCGTCCGTAGTTCGCGTAGACAACTTCGGCGGTGATATCCGCCGAAGGCGACGACCCGTTGAACGCCGTCACCACACGCGGATCATCATCATACCGATCCCCATCCGCATGCTCTCGCGTTGGCCCTGTCATCAGCGTCTTCCCATCGAGGCTCGTCGCCACCACACGAATCTCCGCCGGCAAATTCATCCAAACCTTGTACGGAACAATGCTCGTCTCAAGACCCGCCGTCTTGAACTTCTGTGCCACATACTCCGCCGTCGCATAGTCTTCCTTCGATCCCGCAACATGGGGAGCCGCCGTCAGTGTCTTCAGTTCCTCGCCCGCAAGCTTCGCATCGGGCACGGCGAGGAATGCCTGGTCAATCTTCGCTTCCGCGGAGAAGTTCGCGTACCCAAACACATTCGTCGGGGCGGCAGTTTGCGCGGGCACGATTGGCACAGGTAGAAGCGAAAGCGCGCAGCACAAAGCAACGGCGCGGCGGAAAGGCAGCACGGGGCTATCAGCCAAGATATGGTTCTCCTGATTTCCGGTAATTAGCCAGATTACACGATGCTATATGGCTCCAATCAAAACCGCCTCTCAGCGCTCTCCTCTTATCGCTGCCCTACAATATCTGTATGGCTTCTGTTTCTGAACCCAACGTCTCCCGCTACACCGACGAACACGCCAAGGCCGGCCTCGACTTCCCGTTTCCCGCCATCGAAACCTGGCAGAACCAATTCCCGGCCTACGAGATACTCATCGACGATCCCGAGTTCACCTCAGTCTGCCCAAAGACGGGGCTCCCCGATTTCGGCGTCATCCAGCTCCGCTACATGCCACGGGAGCGCTGCCTCGAACTCAAGTCGTGGAAGGAATATCTGTTCTCGTATCGCAATCTCGGCATCTTCCAGGAAAACATCGTCAACCAGATCCTCGAAGACGTCGTAAAGGCCTGCAATCCTGTCTGGGCACACGTCAAAGGAGACTTCCGCCCACGCGGAGGCATTTCGACCATCGTTGAAGCCCGCTGGCCGCGCCCAGTTGTCGATCAAGTGAAATAATGCCTCTCCGCGAGACGGAGACGACCAGAAGCTTCAGCCCTCTCGAGGCAGGACGAATCGGCGCCGAAGGCGCGTATGCCTGGACGGCTAGTCCCGAGCTAGCCGCTTGGGCCGCATGGTATCGTTAGTCCGGCTCCAAATGACACACTGTAAGCGTTTGAAACCATGCGGCACATCTGACGCCGCTCGGTTATCTGCGCGTCAGAGGATCTCCCGCATGGCTCGTCACACCCGCTCCCGTTTCAGGAGCACTTTGCTTCGCCTCGTGCTCGCCCTTTCCTGCCTGCCGCTCGTGAGTCCCGCTCAGACTCCCGCACCGCTGTTGCTGCGCAACCCCTCGCTCAGCCAGGACAGGATTGCCTTTCTCTACGCCGACGACATCTGGACAGTCCCTCGCAATGGCGGCGAAGCTCGCCGTCTGACCTCCGTCAACGCGGTCGCCAATGGCCCCTTCTATTCTCCCGACGGTACACAGATCGCCTACTCGACCCGCAAAAACGCTCTCACCGAAGTCTACGTCGTGAGTGCCGACGGTGGCGTGCCGCGACGCCTCACCTGGGATCCCACCGCCAAGATTGCAGTAGGCTGGACGCCCGACGGTAAGGACGTCCTCTTCCTCTCCGACCACCTGAGTACCGGGCCATTCCCGCGGCTCTTTCGCGTTCACGCCGATGGCACCGGATCACCCGAAGTTTTCCCGCTCCCGACCGCAGCCCTCGGCTCCTTCTCACCTGACGGCAACACACTCGCCTATGTCCCGGTCGAGCAGTGGCAAAAGGCCTGGAAGCACTACCGCGGCGGCCAGACCACCCCGATCTGGCTCGTGAACATTAAGACACTCGACGTAGTGAAAGTCCCGCGCGAGAACTCCAACGACTCAAGCCCCGTATGGGAAGGGAAGACCGTCTACTTCCTTTCCGACCGCAATGGCCCCGTCTCGCTCTTCAGCTATGACACCGATACAAAAGAAGTGAAGCAGGTCATTGAAAATCATGGCTACGACCTGAAGACCGTCAGCGCCGGCCCCGGAGCTCTCGTCTATGAACAGTTCGGCTCGTTGCACCTCTACGATCTCGCCACGCACCAGGAGCACACCGTCCCGGTCACGATTCACGGAGACCTGCCCTCGCTCACCCCGCACCTCGCGAAGATCGAAGCCAAAGAAACACAGAACTCGGATATCTCGCCGACCGGAGTGCGTGTCGTCGTCGAAGCCCACGGCGACATCTTCACCCTGCCCGCCGAGAAGGGCGACACCCGCAACCTCACGAAGACTCCCGCTGCAGCTGAGCGCGATCCTTCATGGTCTCCTGACGGCAAATCCATCGCCTACTTCAGCGACGCCTCGGGCGAATACCAGCTCTATATCCGCGACCAGGAAGGCCTGCAGCCGCCCCGGGTCATCGATCTCGGCCCCGACCCATCGTTCTTCTACAGCCCCCGCTGGTCGCCCGATTCCAAGCACATTGCCTTCTCCGACAAGCACCTGCGCCTCTGGTACGTCGACGCAGCTGGCGTCAAGCCGGTAAAGATCGACACCGGCCTTCGCGGAAGTTTCGGAACCGAGATCGAGGTCACCTGGTCTCCCGACTCGCAATGGATCGCCTACACGCGCGACCTTGAGAACCAGCTTCATGCGGTCTTTCTCTATTCGCTCGCTACGCACACCTCCACGCAGATCACAGATGGCATGAGCAACGTCGCCCATCCCGTCTTTGACCCCAACGGCAAGTACCTCTACTTCACCGCTTCGACCAACAACGGACCATCCGACGCAGGCATCGACCTCTCCTCGCTCGATCGTGCCACCAACTCCGGCGTCTACGTCGTCGTGCTCGCGAAGGACACACCATCGCCCGTTCCTCCCGAGAGCGATGACGAGAACAAGAAGAAGGAAGAAGAAAAGAAAGACACCGACAAAGCCGACAAGACCGACAAGAAGGATGACACCACCAAGACCGACGAAAAGGCAGCCGCCAAAGGCGACGAAAAGAAAGAAGCCAAGAAGGAAGAGAAGCCGAAGCCCACGATTGTCGATCTGCCCGGTATCGGCAACCGTATCCTGTCGCTGCCCATTCCCACGCGCCACTATGTAGCTCTCTCGGTCGGCAAGACCGGCGTGCTCTTCCTCGCCGAGGGCAATGCCGTCGGCCGCCCATCGTCTGAAGACGGCCCTCCGATCCGTTCGCTCTGGCGCTTCACAACCGAAAAGCGCAAGACAGAAGAGATCCTCAGCGGCCTCAACTCCTATGCTGTCTCCTTCAACGGCGAAAAGCTCTTCTACACCCGCGAGGACAACTGGTTTATCGCCGACGTCTCTGATCTGAAGCCGGGCTCGCCGGAAGCGACGCCTGGCAAGCCCGTGAACAACGGAGCTATGTTCGCCACCATCGATCCCCGTGCCGAGTGGAAGCAGATGTACCATGAGACCTGGCGCATCGAGCGCGACTTCTTCTACGACCCGCAACTTCACGGGCTCGACCGCGCGAAGATCGAAGCAAAGTACCAGCCCTTCCTCGACGGCCTCGCGTCACGCAGCGAGTTCACCTATCTCTCCACTGAAATGCTCGGTGAGATCCAGGTTGGCCACATGTTCATCGGCGGTCCGCGTGATTCTGACGACGGACCCAAGCCCGGCCTCCTCGGCGCCGACTATGTTATCGAGAGCAACCGTTACAAGTTCTCGAAGATCTACAACGGCCAGAACTGGACACCGTCTCTCACCGCGCCGCTCACCCTGCCAGGCATCAACATCGTCGAAGGCGAATACCTGCTCGCCGTTAACGGACGCGAACTGCACGCCACCGACAATATCTACAGCTTCTTCGACGGCACCGCGGGCAGGCAGACAGTCCTGCGTGTCGGCAAGAAGGCCGATGGAAGCGATGGACGCGACGTCACCGTAGTGCCGGTCGACTCCGAGCATCGTCTCCGCAACCTCGACTGGATCGAATCGAACCGCCGCAAAGTCGACGAGCTCTCCGGTGGCAAGGTCGCCTACATCTACATGCCAAACACCGGTGGAACCGGCTACACCAATTTCAACCGCTATTTCTACGCCCAGCTCGACAAGCAGGCCGTAGTGCTTGATGAGCGCTTCAACGGGGGAGGTTACATCGCCGATTACGTCATCGACGTGCTCGGCCAGAAGCTGCTCAGCGGAGCAATCGAACGCGACGGCAAGCCCGTCCATGATCCCGAGGGAGCAATCTTCGGGCCCAAGGCGATGATCATCAACGAGTCAGCCGGTTCCGGCGGAGACGCCATGCCCTGGTACTTCCGCAAGGCGAACATCGGCACGCTCGTCGGCGTCAAAACCTGGGGCGGCCTCGTCGGCATCGGGGGCTATCCCACGCTGATCGACGGCGGATACGTCATGGCGCCGCGCTACGCCATCTACGGCCTGAACGGCGAGTGGGAAGTAGAAGGCCACGGCATCGCACCCGACGTCGAAGTCGAAAATCTGCCAAAGGATGTCGCTGCCGGCCGCGATCCCCAACTCGAGCGCGCAGTCGCCATTGTGCTGGAGCAGCTCAAGCAGCATCCCGTGCCCAATCCGCCGATCCCACCCTATCCCAACTACCACCAGAGCGATAGCCTGGGGCGCCAGTAGACAAAAACTATGGCAGCCCCGCCCCAGACTACCCTGCGGATAAGCCCCGCGCGCACTGCGGGGCTCGCGCTCTTCCTCCTCACCGCCCTCAATCTCTTCAACTTCATCGACCGCTACATCCTTCCCGGCGTTCAGCCGCTCGTCCAGAAAGAATTTCGCGTCGATGACGCGCAGATCGGCCTGCTTACGACAGTGTTCTTCTTCGTCTACATGTGCGCCGCGCCACTCACCGGATGGCTCGGCGACCGCTTCCCGCGCAAGCCCCTCATAGTCATTGGAGCGCTGCTCTGGAGCATCGCCACCCTCTTCACCGCCTGGGTGCACGACTACGAAACCCTGCTCATCCGCCACGCAATCGTCGGCATTGGAGAAGCCACCTTCAGCATCTACGCGCCGGCGTTGCTTGCCGACTTCTACCCCGAGGCCGATCGCAATCGCATCCTCAGCATCTTCTACATCACCATCCCGGTCGGCGGAGCCCTCGGCTATCTCACCGGAGGTGTCCTCGGCCAGCACTACGGCTGGCGCATGCCCTTCTTCATCGCCGCGCTCCCCGGAGCCCTCATCGCGCTGGCCTTCCTCTTCGTGCGCGAGCCCCAGCGGGGCAGCGCCGATTCACTCACTGCCACGCTGAACCGCGCGACGCTCTCCGGCCTCACGCGCAATCCCGCCTTCTGGTGCGCGACCCTCGGCCTCGCCATGTGGACCTTCGCCGTCGGCGGCATCTCCACCTGGCTGCCGACATTTCTCGTCCGCTTCGGTGCAATGTCTGTCGCCGGAGCCGGAACCGTCGCGGGCGCACTCACTGTGATCTGCGGGCTGCTCGGAACCATCACCGGAGGATGGGTCGCGCAGCGCTGGCAGCGCCGCAACCATCGCGCGCTCTACCTGCTCTCCGCCTGGGGATCGCTGCTGGCCATACCCTTCGCCGCCGCTGTCTTCTTCGGGCCGCCTTCAGTCTTCATCGCTGGCGCTTTCCTCGCCGAGCTCTTCCTGTTTCTTGGAACGGGCCCGCTCAATGCTGCCATCGTTAACTCCGTAGCTGCGCCCATCCGCGCCACAGCAATCTCCGTAAACCTCTTCATTATTCATGCCCTGGGAGACGCCTTCTCGCCTCACCTCATCGGTCGAGTCTCCGACGCGACGAACCTCCGCATCGGCCTCGGGATCACGCTCGTCACCCTCGCCGCCTCAGGAGCCATCCTCTTCCGCGGCGCTCGCTACGCACCGCAGTTATCCAGAACAACCAGTGCCGAAGTTCCTAGCTCGCATTAAACGTATTCTCTATGTACTTTGTGTCCTCTCTGTGGTGAATTACCCCATGCCCATCAGTGCCGCAGCTAATGACTAATCCCTAATCCCTAATGGCTGACTTTTTGCTCGTCCTTGACTGGCTCATTGTTCTCGCGTGGACCATGCGCATCATCAGCGCATTGCGCAATATGCCCCGCATCCCGAACCTGCTTGACCCGCGCTATGCCGAGCCCTTGCCGCCGCGCGCCACACCGCTGATCTCCGTCATCGTGCCGGCCTGCAATGAGGAGGCAAACATTGAGGCTGCCCTTCGCTCGCTTCTCGCAATCAAGTCGGTTCCGATCGAGATCCTCGTCATCGACGACCGCTCTACTGACTCCACGGGCGTTATCCTTGACCGGGTCGCCGCCGAAACAGACCGCGTGGCCGCTCGCGCGAACCTGACCGTGATCCACGTTACCGAGCTGCCTCCGGGCTGGATCGGCAAGCCTCA
The DNA here is from genome assembly GCA_019234945.1 of Silvibacterium sp. Taxonomy (GTDB): domain Bacteria; phylum Acidobacteriota; class Terriglobia; order Terriglobales; family Acidobacteriaceae; genus Silvibacterium. Next base: position 2,554 of record JAFAKX010000005.1, on the reverse strand, counting down.
CGCTATGGCCCTTGCCGCTCGCCAGGCCACTGCGCCGTGGCTGCTTTTCACCGACGCCGACGTCTTCTTTGCTCCTGACTCGCTTCTGCGCGCCGTCAACTTTGCCCAGGCAGAAAATGCCGACCATTTCGTGCTCTTTCCATCGCTCATCCTCGAATCATTCGGAGAGCGCATGATGACTGCCATCTTTCAGGTATTCGCCTTCCTTGGAGCGCGTCCCTGGCGCGTCGCCGATCCCGCCTCCCGCGACTCCATCGGAATGGGCGCCTTCAACCTCGTCCGCGCCGAGGTTTATCGCGCCGTCGGGGGCTTCGAAGCGCTGCGCATGGAGGTTGTCGAAGACCTCAAACTCGGCCTCGACATCAAGCGTGCCGGCTATCGCCAGCGCGCCGCCTTCGGTCCCGGACTGCTTCGTCTTCGCTGGGCCGAAGGGACTCTGCACTTCATCCGCAACGTCACCAAGAACTTCTTCGCCGTATTCCGATTCCGCACACTGCCGGCACTCGCAGCCTGCATGGTGTTAGTCATCTTCTGCCTGAGCCCGTTCGCCGCCCTCGCCGGATCGCTGCCATTCCGCATCCCCGCAATCCTGCTATTGCTCATGATGTTCTTCCTCTACCGGCTCTTCGAACGTTACAACGAAGTGCCCGCCGCGTACTTCCTCACGTTTCCCATCGCCGCGACACTGCTTATCTACGCCGTTTTGCGCTCCGTACTCGTGACCCTCCTCAATCACGGAATCCGCTGGCGCGGCACTTTCTACCCACTTTCCGAACTCCGCAGGAGCGCCGGCCCGCTTCGCCAATAGCTTCGCGTTCTTCGCGCCTCAGGTGAAGCTTTCTTTGTGCTCTCTGTGTCCTCTGCGGTGAAAAGCACACCTCAGGTCAGTACCTGCATCTCGTCTTTGCGTCTTTGCGGTGAATTTCCTCCCTTCCACCGCAATTTAGAATCGACGAGATGAAAAAGCTGCATGACAAGGTCGCGCTCGTCACCGGAGGCGCGAAGCGTATCGGGAAGGGAATTGCTTTCGCTCTGGCTGGCGAAGGAGCCAACGTCGTCATCACGTATCGCGATTCAGCCGACGAGGCCCGCGAAACCGCGCGCGAACTCGAGGATTACGGCATCCGCGCCGCCGCCATTCACGCGAACCTGCGCCAGCCTGAAAGTATCCGCGCGGCCGTGGAGAAAGTCGCCGCTGATTTCGGACATATAGACATCCTCGTCAACAATGCCGGCCTCTTCGAGACCGCGGTCCTCGATAGCATCTCCGTCGAGCAGTGGGACGCCATATTCGAGACCAACACCCGCGCCCCATTCCTCGCCGCGCAGGCGGCGCATCCCTATCTCAAGGCTGCGCGCGGACGCATCATCAACCTGGGTTCCCTGGGCGGCACGCACCCCTGGCCCACCCACGGACACTACTGCACGTCGAAAGCCGCGCTGCATATGCTCACGCAAGTTATGTCGAAAGCCTTCGCGCCCGAAATCAGCGTGAACTGCGTCGCTCCCGGCATGATCGCCATCGGCCCGCCCTCCGCCGAATACGAACATTTCGCCCACAAAACCCCAATGAAACGCAACGGAACCGTCGAAGAAGTCGCCGAAGCCGTCCTCTTCTTCGCCACCGGCCCGCACTTCATCACAGGCCAGATCCTCGGCGTCGACGGGGGACTCGGCCTCTAGACCAAAGCATTGTCATCCTGAGCGCAGTGCGCCGCGGCGCACGAAGTCGAAGGACCTGCTTTTAGGAATCTACGAGTGACCTCAATTAGTTAGCTGTTAATTCGAGAACAACCGCCCGAGCAGACCCTTGCGCTGCCTCGGCCTGGTTTCATCCCTGGCCTCAATATCCTGAGGCTCCGGCTGTGCAGGCAGGTCTTCTCCGTTGAACACAGCTCGTGGATTCTCGACGCACAGCCGCTCCGCCGTGTCGCTGCCGAACCGCTTCGCCACGATCTCGTAGACTTCCCGCAATCGCGGCGGCCGTCCCTGCACGTTGTGCGCGTCGGTTGCCAGAAAATGCACCCAGTCCTTCTCGAGGAACTGCATTGCCATCGACTGCGCCGTCTTCCCGAACCGTCCCGTCAGCGATGCAGCCGTGACCTGCACGAGACATCCCTCGCGCAGCCATTCCTTCATTCGCTCGGGATGCTTCTGGATCGTAAAATTCCGCTCCGGGTGCGTAATGATGGGCTGCATTCCAGCCACCATCATTTCGTAGAACGAATCGGTGATGCTGGTCGGAATCGTCAGGTCCGCAAATTCCACCAGCAGATACTGCTTTCCATTAATCGTGTATTTGTTGCGATTCTTGAGCGCGTCTTCGATGTTGTCGTAGGAGAGATGGAAGTCGCATCCCCAGCCCAGCGTAACCTTGGTCCCCGTTCGCGACCTCAGCTCGTCCAGCTTCTGCCGGTTGACCTCGGGATTGAACGCCCACCTCGCGTTCGCATGCGGCGTGCAGACGATGTGCGTGATTCCGTCCCCGGCCGCCATCTCGATCATCGCCAGCGAGGTCTCGATGTCCGCCGGCCCGTCATCGAGCCCAAAGAGC
>JAFAKX010000234.1 GCA_019234945.1 Silvibacterium sp. | reverse complement strand
TTATGAAGGATGGATGGCGTAGAAGCGAGCCTCGGGATATGGATGCAGAACTTGCGGTCGTGGGATCCATCGTTCGAAGAGTGGGGTGAGCGCTTCCCATCGTCGGCGTGCCCGTTGACTGCGTCTAGCGAGTGCCTGGTACCACAGTCGATTGACGCGCTGACGGAAGGTGCTCAGTTGCCCAAGGTTGCCTGGTACTGCGTGATAGCGGTAATAGCCGACGACGACTTTGCGAAGCCATGCACCGGTCTTGGCAGGGCGATCATGCATACGGTTACGAAGCTCAACCTTGATGGCTTTCAGCTTCGCTGCCATTCGCGTTTTCGCCGTAATACGTCCGACGGTGAAGGTTCCGGTCTTGTGGCGTTGCCCACAGTAGTGAGTGAAGCCCAAGAAGTTGAACGTCTCCGGTTTTCTCTCTCTCCGCAGCTTTCGATCGCGAACGGCGTACCGCCCGAACTCGATCAGCCGGGTTTTCTCCGGATGGAGTTCCAAGCCGAACTTCGCCAGTCGCTCCTTGAACTCCTCAAGGAATCGCATGGCATCGGCTTTTAACTGGAAGCCCAACGCAAGATCGTCGGCATAACGGACGATGATGACATCGCCCTTTGCCACTTTCCTGCGCCAGACATCCGCCCACAGGTCGAACACGTAATGCAGATACACGTTGGCGAGCAGCGGTGATGCCTCGCCCCTTACACAAAAGATAATCTGGGCCTTCCCGTGACTGCGTGCCCTCATTTTGTGGGGGCCCTGAAGCGATGGGGATGCTGTGGCGAATGGTGATGGTATCGTCCCCCACCAGAACTTCTTTAACCACGAGCCGCACGATGCGCTGGCGCTCAATGACACTGAGCGTTTCAGCCGCGCTGCGCAGGCGGGCGAGGAAGGCTGTGAGGGTCTCGGCCAGGCGCAGGAATGCAATCTGATCGTTGCTCTGGTCAGCGATCGCCTGCAGCTCAGCACGGAGCAGCTGCTCGCGCTGACGCAGCAAAGGCATGCGCTCGCGCAACTGCTCAATCGACAAGAGTCCTTCCTGGTAGGCGTTGAGCAACCGTTCGATGCCCTTGCCCACATGCGTCAACTCCCTCTGCAGACTCTGCTCACGTTTTTTGGTTGGATTGGCAGAGCGTGCTGCCGTCAGGCGACGATCAAGTTCTTGTTGTATCAGAGCAGGCTCTTCCAGTAGTCGGATCACCTCGGCCCAAACAATCTGATCGAGGAGATCTTGCTGGACCAAGCGGCGGTTGTCGCAAACAGGGCCGCCCAGTTTTCGCCAGCTATCGGAGCCAATGCACTTGTAGTAGTGAATCTTACGTGCGGTGGTGTACGTCGATGTTCGCAAGAACGCGTAACCACACTTCGCACAGCTGACCAATCCCTGCACAACACTGGGCGCAATGGTGCGCCGGCGCGATCGTATTTTGTTCTCTCGGAGAAGCTCCTGGGCACGGGCGAAGCTCTCTTCGATTATCATAGCTGGCACGGGAATCTCGATCCACTCTTCGCGAGGGCGTTCGTGACCGGCTGTCATGCTGGGCGTAGCCACACCACGCCGGCGCTGCGGACGCATAACGCGCGTCCGCGTTGAGACGCTGGTCTTGCCGAAGCAGGCGGTGCCACGATAGGTCGGATTCCGCAGCACAGCCCAGACTACCGAGCGTTCCCAGCGAGCACTTGCTTTACGAGTAGGGATACCTTCGGCATTAAGTCGGTGCGTGATCTCGCCGATGCTGAGCCCCTCCACCGTATACATCTCGTACATGCGCCCAACTATGCGCGCCTCGGCTTCATGCACGATATAAGCAGCGGGCGCCTCGTCGGTCTTGCGGATATACCGGTAACCATACGGAGCGCCGCTCATCACGCTGACCTCGCCCGAGTGCGCGCGGTGGCGCTTACCGCGGCGCGAACGTTCCAGGATCTGCGCCCGCTCATATTCAGCGATCATGCCCTGGAACTGCACCAGCAGTTGATCTTCCGCGCTGTCGCCTTGAGGCGACTTCACAAACAGAGTCTCGACTCCGTGGCGGGCGAATTCCTCGATCAGCAGAATCTGATACGCATACTTCCGGCTCAAGCGATCTGGCGCATAGGCGAGCACAACCTGAATCTGCCCTTCAGCGGCGAGGTCTCGCACCTGCTCCAAGCCCGGACGCTCCAGCGTCGCTCCGCTATAGCCTTCATCCTCGAAGACCCACTCTTTGGGCACTTCCAGATCGTGGCTGTTGGCGAACTCGATCAGCGAAGCCGTCTGGCTTGCAATCGTGTTCTCCTCGCGCTGCTGCTCGGATGAGACCCGTGCGTAGATCGCCGCCATCCTCATCATCACACTCCTTTACGCGCCCACCGATCCGGCGCTCGCGACAGGGCACCAAAATATCGTAGGCCTGCGCGAGCTTCGAATCGAGCAGGCGATCGAACGAATAGGAAACGTCGATTTGAAATGGTCCGCTCTTGGTGCGCGGCTCAGCCATGTTTCTTCAGAGCACCCAGAAACGCGTTCAACGCGCCTGTCACGATCTCTCCGATGGTCAAGCCGCTGCTTCTTGCGTGCTTCCGTAACAGTTCTACCGTCCGCGGCGGAAGTTTCAACGTGACCGGCACCGTGGCCTCGGTCACTTCCACCGGTCGAACGAGATGGGAGGCTTGCTGCAGGTACCGATATGCTTGACGCTCTGATAGTTCGAATTTGCGTGACAAGCACTGCACTGCCTCGGGCAATGCAACCTGACGCTGAAGTAAGGCGAAAGCGGCGTTCAGATGGCGAGCCTTTTCCACTTTGGTCGAACGCGTCATGTGTCACAAAGATATTACCTCTTAAGACGAAGATCAAGCACAGGGTACCTGGTTCGCCATCCCGTCACTGTCCGTTCGAACTGAAAATTACCTTTTGTGTAAGAGGCGTGAGCTCGCCGCTGCTTGCGAACATCGCCCCTCGGCATCATCGAGGAACGATACGAGCGGTGGACTCACCATCGTCGAAAACTCCAGGCT
>JAFAKX010000177.1 GCA_019234945.1 Silvibacterium sp. | reverse complement strand
CTCCTGTGCGCCAGCTCTGGATTTCGGCGCTCGCGACCAGCTTCAAGCTGGATTGGTCGGAGACGGAGCGAGACTTCGTTCATCCGAAGGATTCGCTGACCCTCAAGCCACTGGTGGCTTCGCTGATCAACCAACAGCTTGGGAAAGAGGCGGTGAGGCTGGAGTAGCGCTGATCCGTGATTCTGCAGCACTGCCCGTTGCTTCCGTTTTCGTGTCCCACTATTCTGGAGAGTTTCGCCATAGAAGCAGAGCCGTGGAGACATGAGGAATCGACGCGAAAACACTTTCCCTAAGGCTCCGTTCTCTGAGGTTCCGGGAGCGACTGAGGGTCCCACGGATCTCCGACATCCGTCTCCGGCGGAGCAGCGCTGGGAGGAAGAAACGCTCGGCCCAGCGATGGAAAAAGCTCCGGAGCGGCCAATCGGAAAGGCCAGCGGGATCAATCTCGATAAGGACGGCAAAGCGCGGTTCACGACGGTGTCGGGGACGGCGGTGGAGCGGGTGTACACGCCTGCCGACCTTCCGGAAGGGCTGGCGTTACCTCTGCCGGGTGAGGCTCCCTATACGCGCGGCATTCATGCGAACGGGTATCGCGGGAAGTTGTGGACGATGCGGCAGTTCTCAGGGTTCGCCAGCCCAGAGGAGACGAACCAGCGCTACAAGTACCTGCTGGCGAATGGAGGCAGCGGGCTTTCGGTCGCGTTCGATCTGCCGACGCTGATGGGGTGCGACTCTGACGATGCCGAGAGCGAAGGCGAGGTGGGCAAGTGCGGCGTGGCCATCGATTCTCTTGAGGACATGGAGACGCTATTCAACGGCATCGATCTCGAGCAGACCTCCGTCTCGATGACGATCAACTCTCCGGCGAGCGTGCTGTGGGCAATGTACCTGGCGGTTGCCGAGAAACAAGGCACGGACTGGGCAAGGCTTGCAGGCACGCTGCAGAACGACATTCTGAAGGAGTACATCGCGCAGAAGGAATACATCTATCCGCCGGCACCCTCAATGCGGCTGGTTGTCGATACGTTCGAGTTCGGGGCGCGGTGCACGCCGCGGTTCAATCCGATTTCGATTTCGGGCTATCACATTCGCGAGGCGGGCTCAACGGCGCTGCAGGAACTGGCGTTCACGCTGTACGACGGCGTTGAGTACGTGGAGTGGGCGCTGCGGCGCGGGCTGAAGGTGGATGATTTCGCACCCAGGTTGAGCTTTTTCTTCAACTCGCATAATGACTTTTTTGAGGAGATTGCGAAATTCAGGGCAGCGCGGAAGGTGTGGTATCGGGTCATGACGGAGCGGTTCGGGGCGAAGAATCCACGGTCGCAGTGGATGAGATTTCACACTCAGACGGCGGGGGTGTCGCTCACCGCGCAGCAGCCGAAGAATAATATCGCGCGGGTCGCTATGCAGGCGCTGGCAGCGGTGCTGGGCGGAACGCAGTCGCTGCACACGGACGGATTTGACGAGGCGCTTGCATTGCCGACTGAAGAGGCGGCGCGGATCGCGCTGCGGACCCAGCAGATTCTTGCGTATGAATCGGGCGTGGCGGAGGTGGCCGATCCGCTGGGCGGGTCGTACTTTGTCGAACACATGACGCTCGATATGGAGCAGGGCGCGTTTGCGTATTTCGAAAAGCTCGACGCATTGGGCGGCATGGTCAAAGCGATTGAGCAGGGCTTTCCGCAGAAGGAGATCGCGGAAGCCAGCTATGCATACCAGCGGGCTGTCGAGGCGGGGGAAAAGGTTATTGTCGGCGTGAATGATTATCTGGTCGACGAAGAACCTCAGGAGATTCTGTATATCGACGAATCTGTGCGAGAGGCGCAGACCAGAAAGCTTCGCAGGCTGCGGGCGGAGCGCTCAAATGAAGCAGTCCAGCGGGCGCTCAGTGCGCTTTGCCATGCGGCTGAGCACGAGCCGCAGGCGGTAGAGGGCGGAGTTTCGAGCGCGAACACGATGCCGTATCTGCTCGATTGCGTGCGGGCGTATGCCACAGTGGGCGAGATCGCCGGTGCGCTGAAGGACGTCTTCGGCGCATACCAGGAAACCAGCATCGCCTGAGATTTAGCACTGAAAAATCGCTTTACTTCTGGAACTTTGTAGGAATATCGTTCGTATTCCGCAGTTGCGGGGTGCTAGAAGATCGGCTATGGGCAGGGACAAGCAGAGTGCTGTCATTGAAAACGGCCCGATTAATCTTCGAAGACTGTCGGAGATCCTGCGGCTGTCGCAGACGACCATCTCGTTGGTTTTGAATGACTCTCCTGCAGCGAAATCAATCCCGCTGAGAACGCGGGAGCGAGTGTTTGAGGCAGCGCGGAAGTTTCAGTACAGGCCAAACTACTTTGCGCGGTCGCTGCGCCGCAGCCGCAGCATGTCTGTCGGCGTAATTGCTCCAGACCTGAGCGAAGGCTATTTCACGCTGGTGATGCAGGGCGTCGAAGAGTACCTGCTGCGGGCGCACTACTTTTACTTTGCGGCAAGCCATTATTGGAAGGCGGAGCTGATGGAGCAGTATCCGAGGATGCTGACCGAGCGGGCAGTGGATGGCTTCCTGCTGCTGAACACGCCGGCGGGTGCGCACAATGCTCTTCCTACGGTGGCGATCTCGGCGCACAATAGCGCGCCGGGCGTGACGAATGTGGTTCTGGATCACAAGAAGGCCGCTTCGCTCGCGCTGACTCACCTGTACGAGCTGGGACATCGCCGGATAGCGTTCGTGAAGGGGCCGGAAATCATTCCGGACACGGAGTATCGCTGGCGCGCAATCCTGCAGATGGCGAAAAAGCTCTCGATCGAGGTACAACCGGAGCTTTGCATCCAGTTAGCGGCGGACAGTTGGTCTCCCCAGGTGGGATACGAGCCGATGAGCGAGTTGCTCTCGCGGACTCGCGACTTTACCGCGATCTTCTGCTTTAATGACATTTCCGCGATGGGTGTGATTCGCGCCATTCACGACGCCGGGCTGCGCGTGCCGCAGGATGTTTCGGTGGTGGGCTTCGACGACATCATGAGCGCGGCATATCAGAAGCCGAGCATCACGACGGTGCGCCAGCCGCTGCGGGAGATGGGCAGCGAGGGCGCGCGGGTGCTGCTGGACCTAATTGAGAATCCGAGCAAGGAAGCTCCGGCGGAAATTGTGATTCAGCCGGAGCTGATCGTTCGGGAGTCGACGGGAGTTGCGGCTGCGAAGAAGCGCAAGACGGCCTGAGTCTGTTCAGGCGATGTGCCTCGATCAGGCCATTCCTCTGCCGACGCTTTCAAGCACCGTAGCCGCGGCGTTGAGCGCGCGGCGGCTTTCTACCGACGAGAAGCGCCGGAAAATGGCGAAGAGCGAGGGCGGGTTGTCCATGGGCTCCTTCGCAAGCGCAGCGGGGACGCCTCCGAGCACGTTTTCAAGCTTGTCGGGACTGATGCTCGCGAGCAGATTGCTGAGAATCAGTAGATTGCGCAGCACGCTGACAGACTCAGGTTTGATGGCGATTCCAACAGCCTGCCGGACGACCTCATCCCCTGCGCCGAGCAGGCCGCGAAGCACATCGAGCGTGCCTGAGTCGTGAAGCTGCTGCAGCAGCTCGTATGCGTCGAGCACCGCCTCAGCATGCTCGACCGGAGCGGCATCGACGCGCCGCTTCAGCTCTTCGCGCGCGCCCTGGGCCGTATTGATTTTGGGCATCAGTTCGATTGGTTTGGCCATGGCTCACCCTTTCTGCTGTCCGGTTTGAATCTGAACGAGCCCGTTTCCCGGCATTCTGTAGTTTGAGCGCGACCACTTGCGCTCGACTTCGACGCCGCGCTGAGGAGTGGGGTGTCCGTGCCGGAAGTTCAGCGGCGGCAGCGGGTCGGGCCCCTTCCACGGTAGCGTCTTCAGCTTGACCGGCGTCTCCTTGTAGGCAGGTGTGTGCGTGGTGCGATCGGCGAAGTTGCCGGTGAGGAGATTCACCGGATATTTGGGATGGTTGAGCGGCATGTAGACCTGTTTGTCATGGACGCGGTCGGTTACGACCACCTGCGTCCGGACTTCGCCAAATTTTGAGGTCACATCCACCCACTGGCCGGTAACCAGGTCCAGCTTGTCGGCGATCGCAGGCGAAATCTCCAGGAATGGATGCGGGGTCTCGGCGTGGATGCCGGGGACCCGGTAGGTCAGGTTGCCCTCATGGAAATGCTCCAGAAGGCGGCCGTTGTTCAAGTGAACGTCGAACTCGCCGTCGACCCTGTCACAGGGCTCGATCCACTGGAGCGGATACAGGCGCGCCTTTCCGTCGGGGAAATTGAACTTTTCGGTGTAGAGCAGCGGCTGGTCGGTGCCGTCGACGGCCACGGGCCACTGAAGAGTCTTGTATCCCTCGAGCCGGTCGTAGGTGACACCGGCGAACAGCGGCGCCAGCGATGCCGACTCGTGCATGATTTCCGACGGATTCGAGTAATTCCAGTTCGCGCCCAAGCGGTTGGCAACGTCCTGAATGATCTGCCAGTCGGGGCGGCTCTCGCCGAGCGGCTCCAACACCTGGTAGAGGCGCTGGATGCGGCGCTCGGTGCTCGTAAACGTCCCTTCCTTTTCGAGGCTGGGCGCGGCTGGCAGAACAACGTCGGCGAACCGGCAGGTCAGAGAGAAAAAGCAGTCCTGCACGACGAAGAAGTCGAGTTTCGAAAACGCGTCGCCCACAAAATTGGCGTTGGAATCGGCGCTGTACATGTCCTCACCGCAGATGTACATCGCTTTGAGCTTGCCTTCGTGGATGGCCTCGACCATCTCATGGTTGTCGAGTCCCTTAGTCCTCGACAGCTTGACAGCCCAGCCTTGCTCGTAGCGCGCGAAGGCTTCCTCATCGGTGACCTTCTCGTAGCCCGGGAAATATCCGGGCATGGAGCCGAAGTCGCTGGCGCCCTGCACGTTGTTGTGGCCGCGTAAGGGATAAGCTCCAGTGCCGGGACGCATGTAGTTGCCGGTAACGAGCAGCAGGTTGGAGATGGCGGTCGATGTATCGGACCCGCCGCAGTGCTGCGTGACGCCCATGGCAAACAGGATGCAGGCCGCCTCGGCGGCGCAGAACTCCTGCGCAACGCGGGTCAGTGTCTCCATGGGAATTCCGCAGACCTGCGAGGCAAATTCCATGGTGAATGGCTCGAGGCTCTTGCGGTATTCGTCGAGGCCATTGACCCACTGATTGAGAAATTCGGCGTGGGCGAGACCGTTGTCGAGAGCGTAGCGGCTCAGCGCGCAGAGCCAGACCATATCGGTGCCCGGATTGGGCCGGAAGAAGATGTCGGCACGGCGAGCCATCTCATGCTCGCGCAGATCGGCAACGATGAGCTTCTGCCCATGGAGCTTTTGGGCGCGCTTGACGCGCGTGGCCAGCACCGGATGCGCCTCCGCCGTGTTGCTGCCGATGATCAGGATGAGCTTCGATTGAGCGATATCGGAGATGGAGCCGGAGTCGCCTCCGTAACCGACGGTGCGGAAGAGGCCCGTTGTTGCGGGAGACTGGCAATACCGGGAGCAGTTGTCGATATTGTGCGTGCCGCCGACGGCGCGCGCAAGTTTCTGCATCAGGTAGCTCTCTTCATTGGTGCACTTGGAAGAGGAGATGTAGCCGATGGCGTCGGGACCGTGCTGCGCCTTGATCTCATTGAGGCGGCGGCCAACCAGGCCGAGAGCTTCTTCCCAGCTGGCCTCACGGAAGCTGTCGCCTTCCCCGTTTCGCTCTCTGATGAGCGGCTTGGTGAGGCGGTCCGGGCTGTTGACGAAGTCCCAACCGAACTTGCCCTTTACGCAGGTGGAGATATTGTTGGCCGCTCCCTCTGAAGGCTCGACCTTGAGGATGTGTCGGTCCTTGGTCCAGACATCAAAACTGCATCCGACAGCGCAGTAGGTACAGACGGTCTTGGTTCGCTTCACGCGCGCTTCGCGCATGGCGGCTTCGGTTTCAGAAAGCTGCAGGATAGGGCCGTAACCAAGCTCCGGCTCGATGGCCTTCACGACGTCGATCATGCCCCACAGCGTGTCGTTCGGCAGCCTGGTGAAGTAGCCCGCGTGGCCAAGCATGGATTTCTCCATGAGCGCATTGCAGGGGCACACGGTGATGCAGTGGCCGCAGGAGACGCAGCTTGAGCCGGCGATGGTCTCTCCGCCGTCCCACAGGACACGCGGATGCTCGTCCTCCCAGCGGATCGACAAGGTTTCGTTCACCTGGACATTCTGGCAGGCTTCGACGCAGCGTCCGCAGAGAATGCACTGGTCGGGGTCGTACCGGTAGAACGGGTTCGACATGTCCTTTTCATAGGGCTTCGGCCGGTACGGAAATGTCTGATGCTCGACCTTAAGCATCGCCGCAGTGTTATGCACGGTGCAGTTGCCGTTGTTGTTATCGCAGACCGTGCAGTACAGCACGTGGTTTGCCAGAATGCGACCGTAGGCTTCGCGCTGCGCGGCGCTCGCCGCACGCGTCTCGGTCACGACCGAGATGTCGCCAGTAACCTGCGTCGCACATGCCCGGACCAGCTTCCCGTCGACTTCCACCATGCACGTATCGCAGGTCTGAATGGGCCCCAGTCGCGTGTGATAGCAGACCTGAGGAACTTTTATGCCGCTGCGATTGATCGCTTCGATCAGGTGCTCGCCTTCGACGGCGTCGACCTGAAATCCGTTCACACAAATTTTGCACGAGCGCTGCGTGCCGTTCGAAGCATGGCTTGACGCCAACCCGGCTGCGTAAGAGGCTTCCGCTGTGTGATCCATATCGTTTTCCTTAGCTGGAGGACGTGCGAACCAATGCCTGAGTTGCAAAGTCCTGCTGCTGCAAAAGGCAAATTATGGACCTCGAAGGGTTGAGGGTGCAACAACCGTCAGGCAATTCGACGGATGCCCTGTTTTGTAATTCTCAACCTCATGCCGCCGAGTTCGTTCTTGATGCTTCCATCGATAAATAGCTCTCTCCAGCGCCAAGAGGGTATTTCAGTTTCATCAATCATCAAAACGCGAACGTCACCGCCAGTGAGAAGAGCCAGACGCCTCGCTTGAACGCTTCGTCATCTGAATAGAGTTGGCGGACAATCGCTAGCGATAGATCTCCGCCAAGCAACTGATCTAACGTTTCGAGCTCTGGCGTCATAGCTAATCCGAGACTGGCTCCCTTTTCCCTACACCTTGTCTTCCGGCTCAAGCATCTGCAGGTCGAAGGGCTTTTCGAGCAGGCAGGTCATTTTTCCGATGCGGTCGAGAGCTCGGTGCAAGGCCGATGCGGCGCAGGGCTCGACGGTGACGACGAAGGGAAGGCGGTCCTGGCTGTAACCGGGCTTCTGGAAGATGGCGTGGATGTTGATTCCCTGCTCGGCGAGGGCGAGGGCGATCCCGGCGATGATGCCGGGCTGATCGCAGACGATGAAGCGGATCGAGTGGCGCAGCAGAAATTCGCCTCCGATGGCGGTTTTCTTGCTGGGCAGATCGACGGCACGCGAGCCGTGCGCGATTCCAATGACGTCGGACACGACGGCAACCGCGGTGGGGTGGCCTCCGGCGCCGTGTCCGGAGAAGACGACGTCGCCGCCGTAGCGTCCGCCGACCAGCACAGTGTTTTCGGTGCCGCGCGACCATGCGAGTGGCGACGCTTTGGGAACAAGCATCGGGCCGACGCTGGCGAGCACATCGCTGCCATTTACGGATTGGGGACGCAACTCGGCGCGGGCAATCTGGCGGATAGTGCAGCCGAGTTCGCGTGCGTAGGCAAAGTCCACGGCGCTCACCTCGCGAATCGATCGGCAGGGGATTTCGTTTGGGTCGATGTCCGCGCGCAGAGCAAGGCGCGAGAGAATGACCAGCTTGGCGCGCGCGTCGAAACCGTCGACGTCTTCTGTCGGATCGGCTTCGGCGTAGCCGTTCGCCTGAGCTTCTTTGAGGACGTCGGCGAATTCGGCGCCCTCTTCCATTTTGCTGAGGATGAAATTGCAGGTGCCGTTCAGGATGCCTTCAATGCGTGTGACCTGGTCTCCAGCGAGGCCCTGCTGCAGGCCGGGGATGACGGGGATGCCGCCGGCGACTGCGGCTCCGTAACGGAGGTGGGCGTTTTTCGAACGGGCGAGCTTTTCGAGCTCGATTCCATGGAAGGCGATGAGCTTTTTATTGGCGGTGACGACGGACTTCCCTGCCGCGAGCGCGCGGCGCACCCAGGAACCGGCGGGATCGAGTCCGCCGACCAGTTCGAGGAGAACGTTGGCGTCCGAGTTGAGTACAGTTTCGAAGTCTTCGGTCAGCTGTACGGTTGAGGGAACCCAGTCGGTACGTTTGCGAGCAATCTTGCGGTTGTAGATGTGCGTGAGCTCGATGCCCTCGGGCTTGAGGTCGCAAAGAATGCGCGCGACGGAGCTGCCCACGGTTCCGAAACCGAGAATGGCCACCTTGAGATTTGAAACAAATGCAGACACGATCTTCGAACTCCGCGTGATGCGGCACGGCCGCTGTAAAGATAGTTGGTTTTCCTATCGTAAACGACGCACACCGATAAGCACTGCCTACGGCATTTTCACAGGTACCGTAGCCCACATCGGCGTTGTGCAGGGTCGCGGACTCCCTGTTGGTCGCTGCGACTTGAGGCTAGTGGCCGGGGATACACCATCTCTAAAAATGCTTTAGCGCACTGCCGTCTGCTCCGTCTCTTCTTGTATCCGGTGCGCCAGTGGGATTCTGACCTCGGCTTCGCAGCCGTGCGTACCGGTGCGGTTTCGCAATTCGAGCGTGCCGCCATGGGCTTCGGCAATCTGGCGGGCGAGCACGAGGCCGACGCCGCTGCCGGTTTTCTTTGTTGTGTAGAAGGGCACGAATAAGTTGGCGGTATTTGTGAGGCCAGGGCCGTTGTCTTCGATGAAGACGGAGAGGAAGTCGGCACCGGCGTTGCTGCGTATGTTTACAGACAGCTCTTCGGGAGTGATGCCAGCGGCGAGCGCTTCCTCGCGAGCACCGCAGGCGGCCTCGACGCCGTTGCGAACAAGGTTGATGAGGAGCTGCTCCATCTGGTCCGGATCGGCGAAGACTTCGACGGGCGGCGTGTCTCCGAGGGCGACGTCGAGGCGGGTTTCGAGGCTCACGACGCGCTCGAGCAGCGGACGAACCGGCACGCGGCGCATGGCGGGCGCGGGCAGCTGCGCGAGCTGGCGATAGGCCTGCACGAATCTGTTAAGAGATTCGGCGCGACTCTCGATCACGCCGAGGCCTCGGTCGAAGTCCGGCAGCATGCCATTGCTTTGCGGCAGGCGCGAGCGCAGGGTTCCGGCAATGGATTTGATCGGCGCGAGCGAGTTGCTGATTTCGTGGCCGAGTACGCGGATTAGACGGCGCCAGGCGATGCGCTCCTCTTCGCGAAGGGCGGCGCTGACGTCGGATAGCAGGATGAGGGTGTGGGGGACGCCATCCTGGCGGAAGCTGCCACGCCGCACCATCCAGCGCGATGGTGCGCGCGCTGGCAGGCGGGAGACGATGCGCGGCTGCTGAGGCGCGGTATCAAACTGAATGACGCCCTCGTCGGGCTGCTCGAGGAGCGTTCCGAGCTGGAGCTCTCTTGCGGTGCGGCCGAGGTCGCGCTCGGCGATGAGCGAGAAGGCGCGTTCGGCGGCGGGGTTCACGAGACGCAGGACGTCGCCCTGGTCGAAGGCGAAGACAGGCGCGTCAAGTTCGGCGATGACTCGGCGGAAGAGGGCGGCGGCTTCGAGGGCTCCGAGACGCTGCGACTGGTGCATGTCGGCGAGCGCATTGATCTCGATGGCGAGGTCGCCGAAGGGGTCATCGCGTTTGGCTCCGCGGGCGCGGAAGGAGTAGTCCTCCTCGCGCAACGCTGCGACAACATTGGCCAGCGTCTGGAGGGGGCGGACGACCTGATCGGTGAAGGCGGCAATCGCGAGCAGCAGGAGCAGCGCGGCGATGGTGAGAAGGCTAAGGATGGCAGCCGTGGAGAAGTGCGCCATGACGAGAATGCCGGCGAGCAGCGCCATGGTGGGAACAAAGAGCAGCGAGCAGAAGAGGCGGAGTTTGGCCTGGAAGGTGAGCCGGTGGGGTTTGGGAGCCTTTTTATTTTTTTTAGGCCTAGATGCCATACTTCTCCATCCGCCGGTAGAGAGCGCCGCGGCTCAGGCCGAGGGCTTCTGCCGCCTGACTCACGTTCCCATTGGAACGCGAGAGGGCTTTGCGGATGAGGATACTCTCAACGGACTCAAGGCTCATCTCTTCGAGCCCCTGGCCGACAGCCTGGCCGGAGGCGCGCACAGGAGTGAGGCCAAGATCTACTGTTTCAATCTGGTTGCCACGCGCCATGAGGACGGCGCGCTCAATGGTGTGGTCGAGTTCGCGCACATTTCCCGGCCACCCGTATTGCAGCATGGCCTGGATCGCGGCAGCGTCGATTCCCTCGACCTGCTTGCGATAGCGCTGCACGTAGCGGGCGAGGAAATGCGCGGCGAGCGGAGGGATGTCTTCGCGGCGCTCGCGCAGAGGGGGCAGGTGGATTTCGACAGTGTTGAGGCGGAAGAGCAGGTCGGCACGGAAGCGGCCAGCTTCGACCTCGACGCGCAGATCGGCGTTGGTGGCAGAGAGCACGCGGGCGTCGACGCGGCGGGTTTTTGATGAGCCGACGCGCTCCATCTCACCAGTTTCGAGCACGCGCAGCAGCTTAGCCTGCTGGCGCGGCGGGACGTTGGCGATTTCGTCGAGAAAGAGCGTGCCGCCGTCGGCGAGTTCGAAGCGGCCGATGCGCTCGGTGCGGGCGTCGGTGAAAGCACCTTTCACGTGGCCGAAGAGTTCGCTTTCGAATGTGCCTTCAGGGAGCGCGCCGGTGTTGACAGCGACGATCGAGCGCGATTTTCGCGCTGAGAGCGCGTGGAGCATCTGGGCAACGACTTCCTTGCCGGTGCCGTGCTCTCCGGTGATGAGGACGTTGGCGTCGGAAGGGCCGATGCGCGCAATCGTTGCGAGCACGGGCTGCATCACGGGTGCGGTGGCGATGAGCTCGGGGAGATTTTGTGCGCGAAGCAGGCGGTTTTCAGCTTCGAGGCGCTGAGCGCGCCGCACGGCGTGGTGCAGGTCGATCTGGGTCCGGAGGATCGAGAGCAGACGGGCGTTGTCCCAGGGCTTCTGGATAAAGTCCTGCGCGCCGCGGCGCATGGCTTCAACGGCGACTTCGACGTTGGCCCATGCGGTCATGACGATGACGGGCATCTGGCTGTCGTGGGCTTTGATCTGCGTGAGCAGGTCGAGGCCTTCCTGGCCGGAAGTGGTGTCGCGGGTGTAGTTCAGGTCGATGAGCAGCGCGTCGTAAGTGCCGGACTTAAGAGCCTCGAGCACCATGAAGGGGGAGCGCGCCTTCTCCATGCGGAAGCCTTCGGGCTCGAGCAGGAGTTCCAGCGCATCGAGGATGTGCGGCTGGTCATCGGCGACGAGGATCAGCGGGTTGCGGCGCGGGACGGCTGTGCTGGTTTCCGTCTCTCCGAGATGTGCGGTGGTCAGCGTCATTGGTGCTCAGGCGTGAAACAACCCATCATTATTGCAGGTGCGCGACGACGCCGGTCTTCGCGTCGTCGAGGGAAACTCCGGTGCGGTCCAGCGTGGTGCCAGTGGATTGATCGATAGAGACTTTAGCCTTTTCATAAACGTTCTGTGCTACGAAGACCGCGGATTGGGCGACCGCAAGGGCCTGCTCCGCGGAGAGAGTGTCGTAGGCGGACATGGCTCCGAGCTTTTGTTCCTGCTTGGCGATGTCGAAGGTTTTCTGCGCCAGATCGCGGGCTTTCTGGGCGGCGGTCACGCGGGCCTGGGCCTGCTGAAGTGAATATTGAGAGTTGCGGACATCGAGCAGGATAGTCTTCTTCTGCTGCTCGTAGGTGATCTCTTTCTGACGATAGTCGAGCGTGGCGCGAAATTGATCAGCCTTGGCAACGCGGTTGCGAAGCGTGACGTTGAGCTGAATGCCAACCTGATACTCGGGCGAGGAGTAATTGAAGGTGTCCTCAAAGGCTCCGGGAAAACCGGTGGGGAGAGTGGTAGCGCATTCTTTCGCGCCAAGCGCACAGACCGGGTTGGGGAGGCCGCCGTAGCCGTTGCCGGCGAAGATACCGTAGAGGGAAAGTCTCGGCAGCAGTTCGTTCCTGATGGTCTTGAGGTTATTCTGCGCGATCTGCATGGCGATCGCGTCTTCGGAGACGTCCGGGCGATTCTTTTCAGCTTCGGCAATGAGCTGATCGATCGGCTCTGACTCGTTGGGGTCAGGTGTGCCCTTGAGATCGAGCGGGATGACTGGCATATCCGCAAACGCCGGATCGGTAATAATCTTAGTAAGCGCGTTCTTGATAAGAAGCTCCTGCAGCCGGAGTGCCGCCTTGGACACGGTGAGATCGCCTTCCGCGGTAGCCACAGCAGACTGGTCTTTCATGACCTGCATGGCAGGAACGTTCTGAAGC
>JAFAKX010000117.1 GCA_019234945.1 Silvibacterium sp. | reverse complement strand
GGCGGTCGCTGCCGAGCAGCCGTCGCAGCAGGCTCTCCGGCGTCTCGAACACGAATACTCCCTAGCGACCGAACTCGGTGAGGCGTGGGCAGTTCAGCCGATTGCGCTGACTCGTCACCAAGGGCGAACGGTCCTCATTCTTAAAGATCCGGGTGGCGAGCCGCTCGATCGGTTAATCGATCAGCACAAGGGACATCCGATCGATCTGACTCGCTTTCTGCGCACAGCCATCGGTCTGGCCGCGGCACTCAGCCACGCCCATCGGCAAGGCCTTATTCATAAGGACATCAAGCCTGAGAGCGCACTCGTCGACGATTCTGGCCACGTGTGGCTCACCGGCTTTGGCGTCGCATCCCGATTGCCACGCGAGCGCCAGGCACCGACGCCGCCGGAGATCATTGCAGGAACACTTGCCTACATGTCCCCAGAACAGACCGGGCGTATGAACCGCTCGATGGATTCCCGTAGCGATCTCTACTCTCTGGGTGTCACCTTATATCAAACATTGACTGGTGTGCTCCCATTCACTGCCGCCGATCCTCTGGAGTGGGTCCACTGCCACATCGCTCGTCAACCGGCAGCGCTTAGCAGGCCTCGCGGAGTGCCCGAGCCACTGTCTGCCATCATCATGAAGCTCCTCGCAAAGAACGCCGAGGAACGTTACCAGACTGCCGCGGGCCTCGAAGCCGACCTTCGGCGATGCCTGACAGAGTGGCAAGTACGTGGTCGCATCGATTCATTCCCTTTGGGCACGGACGACTCGCCAGACCGTTTGCTGATACCCGAAAAGCTGTACGGAAGGGAGCGCGAAGTCGACACTCTGATTGCAGCCTTCGATCGGGTTGTTGCGCAGGGCGCCTCCGAACTCGTACTGGTATCCGGGTATTCCGGTGTCGGGAAATCTTCGGTCGTGAACGAGCTGCACAAAGTGCTGGTTCCGCCGCGGGGGCTTTTCGCCGCAGGCAAGTTCGACCAGTACAAACGTGACATACCGTACGCAACGCTGGCAGAAGCATTCCAGATGATGGTGCGTCAGATCTTAGTCAAGAGCGAAGCGGAGGTGGACCATTGGCGGCGCGCCCTTCTGGAGGCTTTGGGGCCGAATGGCCAACTGATCGTCAACCTGATCCCCGAAATCGAGTTCATCGTTGGCAAACAACCACCCGTGGCAGAACTTCCACCTCAGGAAGCGCGGGGGCGTTTTCAGCTGGTGTTCCGGCGCTTCCTGGGTGCCTTCGCGACCTCCGAGCATCCGCTTGCGTTGTTCCTCGACGATCTGCAATGGCAGGACACTGCAACCTTGGATCTGCTGCAGCGCTTAGCTACCGATCCGGACGTGCGGCACGTGCTACTGATCGGGGCCTACCGCGACAACGAAGTTAATTCCTCTCACCCGCTGATGCGGACGCTGGATGGTATTCGCGACGCTGGAGCGCGGGTGCAGGAAATCGCGCTGGAGCCTCTGGGTCTCGATGACGTTGAGCGGCTGATCGCCGACGCTCTACACTGCAACCGGAGCTCCGCCTCTCCGCTGGCGCTATTGGTCCACGAGAAGACCGGCGGCAATCCGTTCTTTGCAATCCAGTTTCTCTCTTCGCTTGCAGAGGAAGACTTGCTCCGGTTCGACCGCCTTGACTCAGGCTGGGTGTGGGATCTGGATAGGATTCGTGCCAAGGGTTACTCCGACAACGTGGTGGATCTGATGGCGGGGAAGCTTCGGCGATTATCCGACAGAACGCAGACAACTCTCCAGCAACTCGCATGTCTAGGGAGCGTGGCCGAGGTCGCGACACTGAGTGTTGTCGCCGGGAAAAAAGAGGAGGAGATCCACAGTGCGCTCTTTGAAGCCGTGGTCACCGGGCTCATCCTGCGCATCGAAGGCTCTTATGCCTTCGTCCACGACCGGATTCAGGAGGCAGCGTATGCGCTCATCCCGGAAAGCGCGCGCGCAGAAGCACACCTTCGGATTGGCCGAATGCTACTAGCAGGCATGACGGACGCCGGTCTCACCGAACATCTATTTGATGTCGCCAACCAATTGAATCGCGGCGCCGCACTGCTGATCGATCACGACGAGAGAGTCCGGATAGCCACAATCAACCTCAAGGCCGGGCGAAAGGCGAAGGCGTCCGCGGCGTATGCGTCGGCGCGCGCTTATTTTGCAGACGGAATCGCGCTGTTGGACGAAAGGGACTGGAGCAGCGAGTACGAGGTGACGTCCTGCCTCTGGCTCGAATGCACGGAATGCGAGTTTCTGACCGGCCACTTCGACCGAGCCGATCAACTGATTGTTGAGCTATTACACCGTGCTGTGTCGAAGGTTGACCAAGCAGTCGTCTACCACTTGAAAGTCCGACTCCATATCATCAAATCGGAAACTCAGCTGGCAGTTGCTGCCGCGCTCAAGTGCCTGCGCGGCTTTGGCATCGATCTGCCGGCTCATCCGATCGAGGATCAAGTTCACGCTGAATTTGAGACGCTCAGGCAAACTCTTGATGGACGCCCGATCGAGAGCCTGATCAATCTGCCGCTCATGACTGATCCGGAACTGCTGGCTGCTATGCGGGTGCTCTCGGCCCTCATTCCCGCCGCTCGCTTCACTGATCATCGTCTATGGGCCTTACAGTCTTGTCGCATGGTGAGGATCAGTGTGCAGCACGGCACAAGCATCGATTCCGCGTGGGCCTATGCTCATTGGGGGATTGTACTTGGATCTGTCTTTCACCGTAACAGCGAGGGTTATCGCTTTGCCAAGCTTGCGTGCGATCTGGTCGAGAAGCATGGTTTCATGGCAAGTCAGACAAAAGTCTACCTTCCGTTTGGAGGATTAGCCGTTTGGACGCAGCCGATCGCAGTCGCAATCGGCTCGGTGCAGTCAGGCATTCGTGCCGCCATTGAGGCGGGTGACCCGATCTTCGCTTGCATTGGTATGTTCATGCTGATTGCTGATCTTCTTCTGCGAAACGACCAACTCGACGTCGTGTGGCGCGAATCGGAGATAGCGATGGATGTTGCCCGCAAGGCGCGTTACGACGACGGTGAAGCCATGTTCGTAGGCCAACAGCGCTTCATTGCCACACTGCGGGGCCTGACCAGGACCTTCTCGACTTTCAACGATGCGCAGTTCGAGGAGGCAGAATTCGAGACTCGGCTCACAGCGGACCGGATGCCCTTGATGATCTGCTCGTATTGGATCCTCAAACTGAAAGCGCAGTTCCTGTCAAGCAACTACGCAGAGGCCCTCGCGGCGGCTGACAAAGCGACCCCGCTCCTTCAGGTCGTGGATTTCCCTGTCGTACTGCTGGATTACTTCTATTACTCCGCGTTGACGGTGGCGGCTCTTTACGAGACCGCGGCTGCCGACCAGCAGGCGGCGTGGCGCAAGCTCCTGATGGAGCACCGGGAACAATTGCGCGAGTGGGCCGATAACTATCCACCAACGTTTGCAGACAAACATGCGCTGGTATTGGCTGAGATCGCCCGCATCGAAAAGCAGGATACCGATGCGATGCATTTGTACGAGGAGGCTATCCATTCGGCGCGTGAGAACGGCTTCGTCCAGAATGAAGGGTTGGCCCACGAACTGGCTGCGCAATACTATCTGGCGCGCGGTCTTGAAACGGCTGGCTACGCCCATCTCCGCAATGCGCGGAGTTGTTACAACCGTTGGGGAGCGATCGGCAAGGTAAAGCAACTCGACGAACGCTACCCGCGCCACCGCGAAGAGCGAACGTCTGCCTCTTCCTCCACGATTGGCCCGTTTGCCGTACAGCTCGACGTCGAGACGGTCGTGAAAGCCTCGCAGGCACTTTCGAGTGAGATGGTCCTTCCCAAGTTGATCGAACGGCTCATGCGAATCGCAATGGAGGATGCCGGTGCAGAGCGGGGTCTACTCATTCTAATTCGGGACGGCGAGCCGCGGATCGAAGCGGAGGCCACCACAGGTCCGACCGCGATCGAGGTAGTCCTTCGGCAGGAGCCCGCAGCGCCGTCCGATCTCCCTCAATCCGCACTGCTCTACGTGACTCGGACACGGGAGCGCGTGCTCCTTGACGATGCTTCAACTGACAACGTGTATTCAAAGGACGAATATGTGCGGCAGAAGCGCTCAAAATCAGTCCTTTGTCTGCCCATCGTCAAGCGGACGAAGCTTGTCGGCGTGCTTTATCTGGAGAACAATCTTGCGCCGTTCGTCTTCACGCCCGACCGTGTTGCCGTGCTGCAGTTGCTAGCCTCGCAAGCCGCGATTTCTTTGGAGAATGCTGCCCTCTACACTGATCTGCAACTCCAAGTTGGCCTCTTGCAGCATCTTCCCGTATCCGCCTGGACGCTCAAGCCTGATGGGACGCCCGATTTGGTGAATCAGTTTTGGCTTGAGTTCGCCGGTCAGACCGTTGACTTCGTTCGGTCCCATCCCGAGGCCTGGATGACCGCGGTTCACCCTGAGGATCGGGAAACAGCATCGAGGGCCTTTTGGGATGGAGTGCGCTCTGGACAGGGCTTCTCGTTCGAGACACGGTCTCTGCGTGCTCGGGACGGGATCTATCGCTGGTATCTCAATCAAGCCGTGGTCTTGCGCGATTCCGAAGGAAAAGTCGTCAAATTCGTCGGCACGACGACCGACATCGACGACCAGAAGCGGGCTGAAGAGGCGCTGCGGCAGGCGCAGGCCGATCTTGCACGCGTCAACCGAATGACGACCATGGGAGAGTTAGCGGCATCGCTCGCTCATGAACTCAGTCAACCGATCAGTGGTGCTATCACCAATGCCAACGTCTGCCTGCGAAAACTCGGAAGTGATAAGTCTGACCTAGATGAGGCGCGCTTGGCTGTCACCAGAATTGTAAGAGACGCACAACGTGCTACTGAGATTATTGGCAGGATCCGCTCTCAATTCGAGAAGGGTGCCCCGAAACAAGAGAGTCTTAATGTGAACGAGATCATTCCGGAAACCATTGCCCTGTTGCGCGATGAGGCAGTGCGACACAACATATCGGTCCGAACGGAACTGGCGGCCGATCTACCGCCGATCGTTGGAGATCGCGTGCAATTGCAGCAGGTCGCGATGAATCTGATCCTCAACAGCATTGAAGCAATGAAGGACGTGGATGGAATGCGGGAAATGGTCATCCGGTCGCAAAGAGCTGAGAATGAGCAGATTCTTGTTTCGATCAGTGACACCGGCGTCGGGATCCCGCCGCAACTCGCGGAGCAGATTTTCGATCCGTTCTTTACAACGAAAGCCCACGGCACTGGCATGGGGCTTCGCATCTGCCGATCAATTATCGAAGCTCATGGTGGTCGCCTGTGGGTGGTCGGCTCCCAAGGGCGCGGAGCAACGTTTCATTTAAACCTACCCGCCGCGATTTCGGCCACAGATAGAACTTCTGGTGATGGGACAACACCTATCCAGAGTGGGCGCTCCTTTGAAGAGGCGAATGGCATCGCGCTCGATTGATAAACTCTAGGCACCCATTTCTCTTTCCATGAAAAGAACGGGCTGTTTTCTTCACAAAGAGAAAGTCTCATCAGGCGACAACACCTAGGCACTGAACACCACCATGGTAAGCGAGGCGGGACCGGTGCTGCCTGCGGTGAGCTGAGGCCGCTGCTGGCTGAAAGGCGAGGCCCCGAATGGCCCTATCTTCTGGGTATAGTGAGTACGATCAACGCCAAATTTCCCTGGCCTATCTACCCCCGACACCACGGCAGACACGGTTGGCGCTCGTCGGCGGAGCAGTTTTGCTCATTGGATTGGCGGCATTGGCTCCATTCGCGGGTAAATCGGTGCCGCAGGCTAATGGCTTTATTCCAGCCTTAGATGCGATTATTTTTGTCACCGACCTCATCACCGCAAGCCTTTTCCTGGCGCACTTCTCAATCAATCGTTCGAGAGCGCTTTTGGTGCTGGCTTGCGGTTATCTTTTCTCAGCAC
>JAFAKX010000221.1 GCA_019234945.1 Silvibacterium sp. | reverse complement strand
AGTGTGACTACGCAGCGCGCCCATGTTCTGTTGCCTGACGATCTTATCGCCGAGATAGACCTTCAGGTTGGTCCCCGCCGCCGAAGCGCATTTCTGGTCGAGGTTGCTCGCGCCGAACTGCGCCGGCGCAGGCTGCTCAACTTTCTTGAGAGCAAGGATCCAGCGTGGAAGACTGAAGACCATCCGGAGATAGGAGAGAACTCCGCCGAATGGGTCAAGGGGCTTCGAGCGGCGAGCGACGCGCGTATGCCATCTGAATCTCGACTTGAGAGAGGTTCGGTGCGGCGGACCCGGAAGGTCAGAAAGAAAGCCGGGTGAACATTCTTCTTGACACCAGTGTCCTCATCGACTTGCTGCGAGGCCGCAGCCATCGGCGTGAATTTATTCGAGAGCTTCTTCTGAGCGGACACACATTTGCGATCAGCGCACTGAATATGGCGGAAGTCTATGCCGGTATGCGTCCAAACGAAGAGCGGCAAACGGAAAATTTCCTTTCCGGATTTGAGTGCTTTCCTGTAACTGCGGCAATTGCCAGACATGGCGGGTTGATAAAAAGCGAGTGGGCGCGAAAAGGCATCACGCTGCATCTCGCCGATACAATTATTGCAGCTACCGCGATCCAGGAGAGCCTCGTGCTATTGACCGACAATGGAAAAGACTTTCCCATGCCAGAAGTTACTATGCTCTGACCCGTGCGCAATGCCTTTGACAACACCGCCCTCTGCTGGTGGTGCATAATGACGGTATAAGCCGAGATTCTTCTCCGAGTCTTCGGAGCCGCCGAGCAAAATCGTGAACCTGCCGAACTCCATCACGATGACCCGCATCCTGGCGGTGCCTGTGCTCATCTGGATGCTCTCGCCGCATTTTCCTCACGGCGGGTGGCACGGCGAGCAGGAGATGGTCGCGTCACTGTTCTTCATTTTGGTCTCGATCACCGACGGGGTGGACGGCTATCTGGCGCGCAAGTGGGGCCAGATCACGACCATGGGCACCCTGCTCGATCCGCTGGCTGACAAGCTGCTGATTACGGCAGCCTACATTGCGCTGGTGCAGTACAACCCGCACGTGGTGAAGCCGTGGATGGCGGTGCTGGTGATCGGGCGGGAGTTCCTGGTCAGCGGTCTCAGGTCGATCGCATCGGCTGAAGGATTCACGATCGAGGCGAGCGATCTGGGCAAGCTGAAAACGGTGATCCAGATTGTGTCGGTGGTTGCGGCGATCCTCGCGCACGGCTGGTACGAGTGGCACTTCGGCTGGTTCATCATGCCGGTGGACCTGATCGCCGTGGTCGGCATCTACTGGATGGCCGCGGTTTCGACGATCTCCGCGGTTGACTACTTCGTGGCGTTCTGGCGCAAGATCGAGCATGCCTCAGTGGGACGGCGCGCGCGAGAGAACAGTTTTGTGTTGAGCCGCCGAAAGAAGGACATGCCGGCAGCGAACAAGGTCTGAACCTGCCTATCTCCTCTCTGATAACTGAATCGTCCCAGCCTCGAGTGTGTTTCCGACTGCGAGCAGGGTGAACTGCATGTCGCCGGGAATCTGGGCGGCGAGCGGTTTTTCCAGCAGAATAAGGCGGGGTGAGGCTACGACGAAGTTCTGGAGAGGCTCGGGGTTGGCGTAGCGTCGCGCCTGACTGAGGGTGTCGGGATAATGCGCAAGATAGACCTGCTGCAGCGGACGGCGGACGGCCAAGAGCAGAGCGGGCAGCTGCGTGATGGTGTCCTCCTGCCAGAGGAGGATAGGGCCGGACAAGTCGGAGGCTTGCGGCGAGCGAAGAGCGGCGAGCAGGAGGGTCTGGGCTTCGCGGTCGGCGTGCAGGACTGTTCCAGCGGCACTGCGTGTGGTGGTCAGGCTCTGGCGAAGAGATCTTGTCAAAGCTGAGGATGCGGCCACTGCGGCAAGAGCGGCGATAGTGGCTGCCAAAAGAAATCTGCGGCTACGCTCTGCGAGATGCGCGGTGAGCCAGTCTCCTGTGAGCAGAGCGAGTGCGGGATAGGCCGGGAAGATGTACTTTGGGCTGCGCGTGGCCACCGCGGAAAAAAACACAAGCACGACGATGGCGAAGACGAGATATTCGCGCAGTTCGCGACGGCGGGTCTGCCGCCCGAGCGCAAATGGAAAAAGTAGCAACCACGGTGACGTATAAGCGAGAAGGACTTTTCCGTAATACCACCACGGCGTGGTGTGGCCTTCCATCTGCGTGGTGGCGCGAGTGATGACGTGGAGGCCGAGATATTCGCGCACAACATCGGCGCCGAAAGTGTGCAGCATGTAGAGATGCCACGGCAGGATGAGCAGCGCGAAGATGGCGAATCCGCGCCAGAAGGCCCGTCCGAGTTGTCGCGAGCCCGGATTCCAAATCACGAGAACAACGAGCGTAAGGGGCAGAGTGACGGCGGCTGCTCCCTTGGTCATCACCGCGATCGCGAAGCCTGTCCAGAACAGGTACCAGCCTCGTTGCTCGCCATTGCTGAGTTGGGCGAGGCCCCACAGGGCAATCAGGCAGCCCATCGTGAGCAGCGCATCGAGCTCGCCCATGCGGGCGACACGCAGAAACCCGAAGGTGGTGAGCAATATCAGCGTCGAGATCCAGGCGGCGAGCAGGCCGCGAAGACGCAGAGCAACGGCGTGAATCAACGCGACGATTCCAATGCTCGCCAGCGCGGAACCGAACCGCGCCCAGAGCTCGTTCACGCCGAACAGGCGATAGAAGACCGCGGTGATCCAAAGGGCGAACGGAGGCTTTTCGAACCAGGGCTGAAAATGCCAGTGGGGAACAAGCCAGCTGCGTCCCAGAAACTCGCGAGAGACCTCGGCGTAGATACCCTCGTCCCAGTCGGCGAGTACCTTGTGTCCCAGCAGAGGAAGGAGCACCGCAGCAGAAAGCAGGGCTGCTAAAAATATCGAAGCGCGTGTCTGAAATTGGGACACCGGCGTCGGAGGGAGGGGCGCGAGCGCGTGCCGCGAAGACTCACGCATCGCCTGGAACGAGTTGATCACACTGCACTTGATGTTACGGCACGGGAACGGGCCGCGTCATTTGGCCGTCACCGGGTGAGCGGCTTTCTTCCAAAAAATTGCTGAGTCTTTTTACACCCCAATGTGCGTCTTTACCAGTGTGAGGTTCGCGCGGGCGGCTCTTCGCTGAGATACCCCGGTACGATCCTCCAAATAGAAAGCCCCGGTGGTTCGTGGGTCCGCCGGGGTTTTCCTTCGAGCCTCGCCGCAGATTGCGGCCCCGCAGTTACGCTGAAGCGGCGTGAGTGTGCGGGTGTGCCGCACGGGTTAACTGGTGGACGAAGTGGTAAGGAGGCCAAGGTCCCGAAAGCTGCATCTGGCAATCCTTCATCAGTTGGCTGGCGCTCGTGTATTTGTTCTGGTAGCGTTCCACGCACTTGTGGTCGATGAGATGGGCGATGTCGAGCAGCATCTTGCCCGCATCGGTTCGCTTGCAGGAGATTTCCTCGGCCAACGGTGAGAACATCCGGTGCATCTGAACCGAAACGGCGCGGGCCTTGGTCTGGCGTTCGCGCTGCAGGGCAGCGCTCTCGCGGAGATTGGACAGATACTCGCGTCCAGCCCTGCTCTCCTCGGGCGGAATGAAGCGGCGTATCTGGTCGCGGCAACAGTCGTCGAGGGTAACTTTAAGGTGCATTTCGGCTTTGCCGCGCAGCCGCTCGATGTTGGTAATGAATTGCCGCTGGTTGGAACGGATGGACCGGCGGAGGGAGTCGTCGTCGGAGAAGACGGTGCCGAAGCGAAAGGGCAGGACAGTTGCGGTCCTGAAGCAGTCGGAGATCACGCGGGCGTGATCCATGGCTGCTCTCTGGTTCAGGTTCTCTGCGGGGGAATGTTCGCTGACGATGACGGCGAGTTCACTGGCGGGGTAAAGGAAGACCTGGTTGCCCTGAATTCCGGAAACTGCTTCCAGTGGAATTGGCTTGCGGTGACGGATCAGTTCAGGGAAGGCTTGTTTCTCTGTGATGCAATAGGCATACCATGCCATAGAGAGTCGCTCCACGCGGGCTTTATGTGAGTTGGAACATCTGCACTTCGAGGATTGACTGCGAATTTCCTACTGTTTACGAATCGTTTGGGCGGCAAACAATCTATCCAAAACTGCGGGTATCGTATTCCTGCTAAATAACGACTGGCAACAGTCGTTTCGTTTTCCACAGCGAAGTTAGCGGTGGAAATGCAAATAGATTTTGCAATACAGAAACCGTATTTCACGGCGTAGAAAATCGACCTGGAATGCCAGCACGAGATGGAGCGGGGAGGGCGGTTTTAATGGGACAGCCGGGCGACCAGGATGCCCGTCATAACGATAACTGCCAGGAGCAGGATGCCCAGGCCAGCGGCGGAGAGGCGGGCGAGTTTGCCGAGCCGGTCGAGTTCTCGGGCGATATCCGCCTGGGAGGCAGCGAACTTATCGGATGCCTGCTGGAGGCCGGTGAGCTGGTCTTCGAGACGCTTTAGCTGATCGGACTGCTGATCAAGCGCGGTGGTCACGGTGGTGAGATCGCGCTGGATGGATTGCTGGAGTTTCGCGATGGAGTCGGCCATTGACCCGGCAACAGCCTTACGGATATCGCTCGATACGCCGGCGCTCTGAAGCGGGCCGACGGCAAACTCGAGCATAGGCACAAGGCGGGCAAGGTGAGGCAGAAACGGGCGGAACTGAAGCAGGAGCTTCCATATGGATTTTTCCCGGGGTTCCGCGGGGTCTGAGCGAGTCTTGCCCTTGTCGGAGCCCAGATCCCTGGGGCGATCGACATTGGGAAAGCGCTCGAGCGGTTCGGGGGGTGCAGTTGGCTTTTGGTCGGGCATGCGGCTGGGACCATGATAGAGCAGAGTCGCCGGTCCCAGTTTCTCACCGCAATGGACTCGGGCGATGATTCACCGCGAAGACGTAAAGACGCAAAGGGTGACGTCAGGCAGGCTGGGGATTGGGAGCCATAAAGCATGTGGAATCAACATCCAGATGACTGCTAACGACGAAGTTGTCCCTGAGCTTCTGAAAGAGCTTGCTGATAACCCGCGGGTGACGGTGCGGCGCGCGGGCACGCCGCTGCAGGATGGCAGATGTGTCGTCTACTGGATGCAGAGGGCGCAGAGGGGCTTGGATAATCCCGCGGTCGATCTGGCGACCAGGATTGGGAACGAGCTTGATCTGCCGGTTGTGGCGTTCTTCTCCGTGATATCGAACTATCCTCATGCGAACCTCAGGCACTACGCGTTTCTGAACCAAGGGCTCAAGGATATCGAGGAGGACCTGGCGGACCGGAATGTAAGCTTCGTGGTGCGGCGGCCTCCAAGCAATTCTCTGGAAAAGCTGCTGGCGGAAGTGGGCGCGGCGATGGTGATCGGGGATGAGAATCCCTGCCGGGAGCCGGAACGTTGGCGGACGGTGCTGGCCAAGCGGCTGGATCTGCCCTTCTGGACGGTCGATGCAGATGTAGTGGTGCCCTCGGCGCTCTTTCCAAAGCACCAGTACATGCTGCACATCATGCGTCCGAAGCTGCTGGCTGAGATTCCGAAGTATCTGGTCGCAACGCCGCCCATCAAGGCGCAGAGAACATGGGAGCGGCCGCAAGGCTTCGAGAGCTTTCAGGTAACCGACGATGTTACAAAGGGCTGGACGAGCCTTGACCGGTCCGTGCAGCCAGTGGATTCGTTCACAGGCGGGACGCGTGCGGCGCTGAAGCGGCTCAAGGATTTTGCTGCCCGTGGGCTGTCCGGCTATGCCCAGCAGCGGAACCATCCTGAGATCGACGGCACCAGCAGGATGTCGCCCTATCTGCACTTCGGGCATATCAGCCCGGTGACGGTTGCGCTGGCGTGCGAGGAGGCGGTGCGCGAGGGATTGGCGACGGCCGCAGCTCGCGATGCCTACTACAACGAGCTGGTCGGGTGGCGGGAGCTGTCGGTGAATTTTGTGAGATACGTGCCGAATTATGACTCGATCGAGTGCGCTCCCGACTGGGCGCAGAATACGCTGCGCGAGCACGCCGGCGACAAGCGCGATCCCGAATATACATTGGAGCAAATGGAGCGTGCGGAGACTCACGACGAGCTGTGGAACGCGGCGCAGACGCAGATGCTCAAGACGGGATGGATGCACAACTACCTGCGCATGTACTGGGCGAAGAAGATTCTTGAATGGGCTCCGAACCCGGCGCTGGCATGGGAGTGGGCGGTGATCCTGAATGACAAGTATGAGCTCGACGGGCGCGATCCAAACGGCTACAGCGGGATTGCATGGGCGCTCGGCGGCGTGCACGACCGCCCATGGTTCGACCGGCCGATTTTTGGCACGGTGCGATCCATGTCGGTGGCGTCGACAGGGAAGAAATTTGATTCAAAGAGGTATATCGAGCACGTGATGGGCGGCTGATTCATTGCTCAACCCCTCGATACGCGCATTGTTTGGCCCAGTCGGATTTTCCCAAGCAGGTCACCGGCGGAGTCAGGGTCGAGGTAGAGAGTAGCGCGTGGATGCCGTCGCAGCGCGGTGGCAGGACACGCGGATCCGATAGGATCGTTTACCGCCCGGCGGACCACTTCTCTTTTGCTGAGTCCGGGAACAGTACAGAAGATTGCACCAGCGTCGAGCAGGGCAGGAAGCGTGATGGTGATCGCATGGGTCGGCACCTCATGCAGCGTGGAGAAATACCGGTCATCGACCTGCTGCTGGCGGCATTGTGAGTCGAGCCCGACGATCTTCGTGATCAGCGGATCGCGGAAGTCGGCGGGCGGATCGTTGAAGGCGAGATGCCCGTTGGTTCCGATGCCGCAGCAGACGATGTCGATCGGTGCCGTGCGCAGCTTCGCAGCATAGATGCTGGCGGCGTGAGCGGGATCGTCACCGGAATCGTCTTTGGGCTCGATCAGATGCACTGCCGCGAAGTTGAGGTGGTCGAAAATTGCACGACTCAGCCACAATCCGAAGCGTTGCGGCGCATCGGCAGGCAGGCCGAGGTACTCGTCCATGTGGAATGCCGTGACTCGCGACCAGTCGACGGCCTTCCCTTCACGAAGCGCGGCGAGCATGTCGCTTTGGCTGGGCGCTGCGGCAAAGATCATGCGCGCGCCCGGCTGCTTCTGCAGGCATGTCCGAATTTCCTGTGCGATGTCGGCGGCGGCAACCGCACCCATCGCCTGCCGCGATTCCGCGATGTGGATGGCGATGGTGTCGAGAGAGGAATCCTTCAGAACAAACATCGATCTCATGTAGTCGCCGTGCCGACAAGCTGATGAAAGCGCTCGGGATTCTTGGCCAAAGACGCCGAATAGGCGGCCGCTCGCGTCCACTGGAACAGCAGCTGATCTTTCGGCTCGAGGCCGAATACAGACTGTGACTTTGCCGGAGAATCCGCGGGGCGGCCTGTGTCCCAGTCTCGGGAAAGAGCATCAAGGAGCGACTGATCGCGGTCGGCAATGCTTTGAATCAACATGGTCGCGGTCTCTCGGTCGATGGGCTGCCTGGTTATGTGTTCGAGAATGACCGCCTCACGCCAGTAAAGAGCCTCGAGGTACTGGACACAGAGCTGAAAGGCGTGAAAGTCGGAGAGGTTCCTGAGGACCGATAGCTCCAGCAGAACGAGCAGGCTGCGGATGCGCGTAAGCGGATTCGGGCGCGGAGAGCCGTTTTTCAGGACCGCCGCAAGCTGTTCGTCGTCGCTCCAGGGAATGCGCAATCGGAAGCCCGTCCATGAGGCTGATTCGCCGTCTTCGACACACGGGGCAGCGTCGTAGATGAGGCGAAATGCTTCGTCCCAGGTTTCGTTCCAGCCTGAGCGGTAGTGTCGTTCCACAAAGCGGCGGAATGCCGATGCTTGTGCCGCGGCGGAACCTTGGCCGAAGGCAACAGCGGCGTAGGCGAAGCCGTCCCAGATGGAGTTTTGAATGTATCGGCTCGGTATCCAGTTCGTCAGAACGACGCCCAGAGAGGCAGGATCATCCGGCCGGCGATAGGAGTCGGCGAAGGCGTCGATGTTACGTAGCTGTTGAGTGCCCGCTCGTGGGCCCCACAGATAGCGGATGAGGGCCGGTGCACCGATGGCGCGAGAACCATTGGCGCGGATCTTGAGATACGTCTCCTCGATTTTGCCCGGACTCGTTTCCGAGTAATTCCAATCCATGACGATGATGTTTTTGTTCAGCTGGGGAAGAATCGTCGGTTCTTTGTGGACGACAACGTCGCCCCACACGATGAATTCTTTTCCGAGACTCTGTGCAATGCGATGAAGCGAGTTAAGGTACTCTGCCCAGATTTGCGCGCGAGTCCTGGTCTCAAGGGCTTTGCGGGACAGGGCAGATCCGCCCCAGTTGACTTCGTCGCAGCCGCCATGAAGATAAACCGACGGAAAGATCGCTGTCGTTTCGCGATATAGCTTCTCAAAGATGTGGAGTGTTTCAGGATCAACCGGGCAGACTCCGGTGAATTCTGAGGCGTTCTGTGGACTGCTGTCCAGAATATGGGCATATGCGGGTGACCGGGTGATGTAGCCGGTATGTCCGAAGGATTCGATTTCCGGAATGAGATCAACTCCGTGATGCTTTGAATAGTCGGCGAGACCTCGCAATTGTTCAGGAGTAAATGCGTTCCTGTGGGTGACGAGATCGGGAACGGAAGTGAAGCGCAGGGCGCTTCCCTGGTCGTCAGTCAACCGGAAATGGAGAGTGTTCAGATCCCACTCCGCACAGAATTCGATGACTCGCCGATAGTAGTCGAGCGACTCGGGGACCCGGCCCGCATCGACCATCAGGCCGCGGATGGCCGATCGAGGAACCGTATCAGGTTGAGACCGGTTTGTGCCGCTGTCTTCCCGTTGTTGTGGAGAAGCTGGCATGAGTTGCGGAGAAGCGGCCACTGCTCCGAGCGTAATGCCGGCTTCACGAAGGAACTCTCTTCTGGTCTTCATCCCGGGGTGCGCGCTGCGAAGCTAGTGTATTCGGCTTCTCCAGTTCGTCGCGAGTTCACTTCGGAGTCTCGTGACTGAACAGCGTTCTGTCCTTTTGCTCAAGGCTCAGCAACTGGGCTTTTGTCTCAAGTCCACCACCAAAGCCGGTGAGTTTTCCGGATGATCCAATAACACGATGGCAGGGCACGATGATGGATAGCGGGTTTCTTCCATTTGCGGCGCCGACCGCTCGTGTGGCGTTCGGATTTCCCAATTGGTTCGCGAGCTGTCCGTAGCTTCTGGTTTCGCCGAATGGGATGGCAAGCAGGGCTTCCCAGACAGTCTTCTGAAAAGGAGTGCCGCGCATATCGAGAGGAATGGAGAATTCCTTTCGCTTCCCGGCGAAGTATTCGCCCAGCTGGCGCTCTGCCTTCAGGAGAACAGGATGCTGATCGTCCTCGGCCAGTTCAGCGAGCCGCACGCGAGTCGGACGATCATTCTGCCAGAGGACGGCCACGAGGCCTTTGTCGCTTGCGACCAGTTTCAGCTTGCCAACAGGCGATTCCATCGTTTTGGAGGCGAGGCTCATGGTCTTATCTTTTCCGATTTGGGATCAACATGAAAATGAGATGACACTCACGGCAGGGACAGCGTCTGTTTGCCGGGATGCACCGGGTAGCTGTGGTCCTTCCAGACCAGCTCTCCGCTTAGCTCGGCGGGCAGCGTGACGGTGGCTGTCCAGTGGGCGCCGTCGAGCTTGTACGCAATGTGTATCAGGCCGCCGGCGTGTGGCATCGATGCGTCGAGCTGATGGAGTTCTCCCAGGTGCGGTTCGATGCGCACGGTTTTGAATCCTGGCGAGCCGGGGCGGATGCCGGCGACGACCGTCAGCAGGTCGTAGTTGGGGCTTGCGCTCCAGGCGTGGCAGTCGGAGCGGGTGGGCTCGGGCTGTTCGGCCCACGTGCTCAGTCCGAGACGCAGCATGTTGCGCCAGGGCTCGAGCTGGCTGAGGTAGAGATCGGCGAGGCCGGCATGCTCGAGGGCGCGGGTCAGGTAGAAGCGGAAGTAGTAACTCGGCGCGGACATCGGCGGCACGGGCGCGCCGTCAAACGTCGCAGCTTCGTGCTCTTTTGAGGCGAAAAGGCGTTTCAAGATCGCCTGTTGCTGCTCGCGCGGAGCGACGTCAAACCACACAGCGAGGATATTTGCCTGCTGGCTGTACGTCTTCTTCGCGGGCGTGTCGGCGTAAAGCAAATATTTCGGGTCCCAGTTCTGCTGGTTGAGGGCCTGCGCGGCCCGGCGGATGATGTTCTGATACTGCGCTGCTCGCTCGCGGCTGCCGTAGCGTGATTCCAGTTCCGCGGCGTCGTGCAGGGCTTCGATGAACTGCAGCGTGAGGAAGCTGGAGCCTCCGTCGAGGTCCTCTGGAGGCGAGCCGCCGGGATAGCCCGCCGTCCAGTCAGCGAACTCCCACCACTTCACATTGCCGAGAAGGCCATCGGGGCGCAGATGGGCAGCGAACCAGTCGAGCACGGTGCGCGTGTGGGGTAGCGTCTCCTCGACGAAGGGCAGGTCGTCCACGTATATCCAATAGTCGTGCAGCATGTTGACCCAGAGCAGCGAAAACGGCGGGATGAACTGAGGCAGCGATGATGGGTAGCGGCTCTGAGTGAGGCCTTCGGGTACGCGCGAGTCGTCGATGTTCGCAATGGCTTGGCGCGCGAGTCGGCTGTCTCCGGTCATGGCGTAGGAGATGAGAGCCTGGATGCGCGTGTCGCCGACATACTGCAGCTGCTCCCAGTAAGGCGCGTCCATGTAGGTTTCGTGGGCGCAGAGGCGGGCGGTGCGCCAGCCGGTTTGCCAGAGGGCGCTCAGGTCGGGGATGTCTCCGTCGATGGCGGCGCGGGCGTCGAATGGATAGGCGGAGAACCAGGCGGTCAGGGCATCGAGGCGGATCGGCGTGTCCTTTGTGGTGATGTCGAGCTGGAGGTAACGCCAGGTCCGCCACCAGAGCGGCTGGAAGGTGCGGGGGTCGCCGCCGCCGGAGATGAATTCATCGGTGATGCCTTCGATGTGGCGGCCCTCGATCTCATTGCGATTGCCCTTGCTTCCGTTCGCGTCGTAGAGCGCCTCGGAGTAGGTGAGTCTGACTACGGCGTCTTTGCCGCCCGAGACGGTCAGCTCGGGATAGGCGGTCTGAAGTTGCCGAGTGTCGAGCAGCAGAGCGACGTGAGAGTTGGCGGGAATCTCGAGCGGCGAAGCGGGAAAGGTTGCGGCTGAGGAGTTTCCCTCTGCACGGACCAGGGCGCCAGCTGAAATCTGGCGGTGCTCCATCGGAGGAAGCTGGTCCTCGACGAGCTCCCAGTTGTTGTCGGCGTCCTGGGCTTCGCGCGTAGCGGCGTGGCCGACGATGCGAGGGGCTTCCCATCCGGATGTGTCGGCTCCTGTATTGGCGCCAGGCTGGTCCCAGCTCCAGTCGAGGACGCGGCCATCGATCTTCTCGGCTGGACCGGCGGCGTAGTAGCCGCGCGCGCCGCTGCGGCCAATGGGAGCGCGGCCGGGCTCTTCGCGAACGCGCCAGCCTTCATTCGTGTCTGAGGGACCGGTGTTCACGGCGGCTTCAGCAGCCGTGTCGCCCTGCATGAGGAAGCCGGTGCGGTTGCTCATTTGGGCGATGGGAGCCAGTTCGCCGAAGTTCCAGACAATGGCAGCGAGCACATTCTCGCCGGGGTGAAGAAGGGGCGCGAGATCGACGGTCTCGAAGCGCCAGTGGAAGAGGTCGCCACGCGCGGGGCCTTCAGCGGCGTACTTGCCATTCACGTGGAGCAGAAAGCGGTTGTCGGCGCTGACGTGCACCCAGTAGTGAGCGGGAACGGTATCCAGCGTCAGTGTCCTGCGGAAGTAGAAGACGCCAGCAGCTTTCGGCGGCGCCGTGGGGCTGGCGATCCAGGATGCAGGCCATTTGATGGCAACCAGCTCAGGATTGAGCGGGGGTGATGGCTGTTGGGCGACAGCACAGAGGGTTAGCCAACTGAGCAGAGCAATGAGCGCGATGCGTGGCATGGTCGAGAGGTTAGCAGAACGTCAAAACCAGGATGAAATGACGATGGCCTGTTTAGCTCCTTTGCGCATCCCACTTTGATGGAGGGAAAGAAGGGGCCGCCACGGAACTGGGCCATGAAAGCGCTGAAGCTATTCACTCTTCTGATGCTTTCGAGTTGCTGGATTCTGAAAGCAGAGGACACGAAACAGATCGTTCAGCAGGCAGTGAACACCGAACTTGCCGCGGACCGGGACGATCACTCGCACTGGATTTTTTACGAGGTCGATCGCAAGCCCAACAACTCTGTCGTGCAATGGGTCGCGCAGACCGGCAAGGGCGATGTCGTCCGCGTGCTGATCAGGAATGGGCGACCGATCCCGGTGCCTCAGCAGCGTCAGAGCATCGAACAATTCATCCATGACTCAAATGCGCAGGCAAAGCAACGCCGCGGGAGCCAGCATGACGACCAAGAGGCGGCGGCTATGTTGAAACTGCTGCCGGTTGCGTTTGTGTGGACCGTTACAAACCGGAACGATCAGACAACGACGCTGTCCTTCAAGCCTGACCCGAAGTTCAGGCCTCCGAACCGTGAAGCGCGCGTTTTCGCCGCCATGGAAGGAGAGATGACGGTTGGGAACGCGCATCATCGTATCCAGGAGCTCAAAGGCACGCTGATTCATGACGTGAACTTCGGCTTTGGTCTGCTCGGCAAGCTGGACCAGGGCGGTTCATTCAGCGTTAAACGGACCGAGATCGGACCGGGTATCTGGGACATCACTGCGACCCACATTCACATCCACGGGCATGCGCTGATCTTCAAGAGCATCTCCGAGGAGGAAGACGATGAGAAGTCTTCCTTCAACTGCGAACCGGACGACGTGTCTCTGGAGCAGGCGGCTTCGGCAGTTTTGCAGAGTCAAGGAGAGGGCAGCCAGCAGAGCAGTAACACCGCAATCCCTCATCAGCGCTGAGCGTACCCTATGCCGCTCGCCTATCTGTTCTGGTATGGGCCCGGGTGCGGGCGGCCTTTCTGGCTTCCTACTTGTCCTCGGCAAGTTCAACAACGCAAAAAAACTGCCTTGGAGCAAGGGATGAAGCATGTTCTCGAACTGATCCCAATCCAGACATGCGCCCACACCTACCATACAGACTGCGCCGCGAACCATACCTGCACAAACTGCGTTTACTTCTCGGCGCTGTCGTTCGGCAGCCGCGAACAAAATCGAGAGAGATCCAACCTAACGCATGCTCAAAGGCCTCGCATCTCCTCTTTGGGTTGCGATCGAGAAGTTGCGTCACTAAGTGGACGCAGGACAAAGGCATCCTTGATGAGTTCAGGTGCGGGTGAATACTTACCGAGTAACTATCGCGCGTTATCGCAGGCTTTTGACCAGTAAAGACCTCGTGGAGTAAGACGCCCAATGCGAATAGATCGCTGGCTTGTTCCGGTGGTTGTCCGAAAAATAACTCCGGTGCCATGTAGTGCGGAGTTCCGGCAATCGCCTTGCCACAAATAGTCGTCTCGGACCCGCTGACGCAAGCCAAGCCAAAATCCGTGATAAACAGCCGCACATCAGGACCGGTTCCATTCAGCACGATGTTGTTAGGCTTTATGTCACCGTGAATGATGTTGGCTGCATGAACGGCTGCCAGCCCGGCAAGCAACTGGCTCAAAACTGCCATAGCTTCATCAGTTGGAGTTGCGCCAACTCTCTTCAATCGCGCTGCCAGGGTTTCTCCTTTGAGGAGCTTCATTGTGAGGAATAGGAAACCCGGCTGCCCTTCATCGCAGTGAAAAATGTCGTATATCGGGCATAAATTTGGATGTATGACTTCACGGGCAAGTACTACTTCACGCTCGAAACAGCGTTGCAGGTCTGTATCACCGGCAAAGTGAGGAAGAATCGTCTTAAGGGCTATATGCGCGCCTTGGAGGAATCGGTCTTCAGCCTCGTAGACTTCGCCCATTCCGCCTCTTGCGATGAAGCGAATGATCACAAAGCGGTCGTTCAAGACCTGGCCGGGAAACAATCTGCCTTCGAGTTCGTGGAACGAGGACGAATTACATTCTTCCATGGGGTGGGCCTTTTCACCGATTGGCGCTCCGTCCCCCGCTGCTCCACAAAGAAGATCGAGCGGTGAATGCAGGAGAAAGCTGCCAGCCCTTTCATCTTGAGCGAGCAAGTCTTCGACCCTGTGGCGCAATTCGCCATCTCCATTGCAGGCTTCATCGAGAAAGGCGGACCGCTCCGTCGTCTTGAGCGCCAACGCCGCCTCAAACCATCGCTCCGTCAACTTCAGCCCACTTGCCATTCTTCCTTGTCCTAACGTGGTCAAGAGACCTTGACCGGAGCTGCGCAGGTCTGAGGGGGAAGGGACCTGCAGTCATTGCGATCGGTCATAAGGGCCCATCAAGAAAACCAAGGCAGCTAACCTAATGTCACCTCGCTCCAGGACGAATTCGGCCGCATAGGACCGCTTCCACGAACAACCATCCAGTCCCGGCGACCCAGGCCCGGACTTAAGCTGACACGACCGGCGGTTCGACTCTGCCAGTTCAGCGCGACCCTGCTTATGAAGATCTGCGAAAGGGGCGCGTGACGATTCCGCCTTCGCACATCGTCTCCTGATAGAGCAGACGACAGATTGCCCTAAAAACCTTTCATGCTGGCTCGAGATGACCCGAATCGGTGTCACGACAATCTCGTAAACTTGTTCCGCTGTATGGAAGGCAGCTCGCTGGCAATTCTGAGGGCCACTCGACACCGCCGTTCGACGACCGGTACAGGCACCCACATCCTGCGCTAAAACGGAGGAATAATTCGCGCGCCAGGAAAGGTTTTTGATGCCGGTGGTCGTCTAAGTGAAACATACCCAGGAAAATCTGCGAGGTAAGAACATGGATAAGACTTGGAAGTTGCTCTTCTACATTTCCGCCGACAACAATCTCTATAACGACGCCCTGGTAACTCTGCGTCAGTTAACCGACGCTGAGGTGCAAAACAAGGTTGAGATTATTGTTCAACTCGATGGGCCCACCTCTGACCAGGTCTCTCGCTACAAATGCTTGGGGGGCGGCAGCAAAGAACTGTTTTGGCAAGCACCCGACTACTATACATCTGACCGAGGCACACGCTTAAAAGATTTCCTCGACATCGATGAGGCAAAGCCTTCTGATCAACAGAAGGTGGCTCTTGTTCTCTGGGGACATGGGGCCGGTCTCGACCACTTTTTCTTTTACACGAACCCTCCGGAGCCGGCGGCGCCGCCTCCGGCGATTCTGCCATTGAAGGTGGTTAGACTGCCAAGCTCGCAGTCCTCGGAAGCCCAAGAGGTGAACCGGTACGTGACAAACATTCAGCTCGCAGGTATCCTAGCGGGCTATCGCAACAAAATTGGAAAGAAGATTGACCTGTTGGGCCTCGATTCCTGCCTGATGGGATTGGTTGAGATTTGCGATGAGGTTTCGCAATCGGTGTCGTTCATGGTTGCTTCAGATGAGGAAGTGCCTAACGGCAGCTTTCCTTATGACACGATCCTAGAGGGTTTAAAAAAGGACTCACCGACGCCCGCCGACGCTTTGTCAAAGCACATCGTAGACAAATTTGTGGAGAAGTATAAAATCGAAGATCCCAAAACCAGGGTTTCCTTATCCGCCATTGATCTGGAAAAGTGCAGGAACCTTATCGAGGAAATGAAAATGTTGGTCAAGTACCTAGACAATGTTTCGCAGCCAACCGCTGATAGGGACGGCACCGTAAGCCGTATGATATTTCGCGCGCGCGATGCCTCGCGCACGCCCGACGAGGTTACATACATAGATCTTGGCGTCTTCTGCAAGGAACTTTCCGAGTCGTTCTCGACAACAGCATTTTCGACAACAGCACCGGAACTGCGCGATCAGGCCGAGAAAGTGCGCGATCAGGCCAAGAAAGTCCGCAATTCGCTCGGAAGCAACGACTATCCGGGATTCACCCTCTACCATAAGGACGAGGGCGAAAACGGCTCGATAGATCCGACGGGTCTTGCCATCTACTTTCCTCCCACTCTGGATCTCATCACCTCGCAGATCGATCAAGCTCTGATTCAGCAATCGTCGCCGCCGAATCCCAATGTAAAATTCCCGGCGGCCCTCAAGACAAAGTTTCCGGCCGCCCTCAAGACAAAGTTTCAGGCGGCCCTCAAGACAAAGTTTCAGGCCGCCCTCAAGACAAAGTTTGAAGATGGATCGCAAATTACTGGCTATGAAATTCTATGGGATCATTACAAGAAACTTAAATTCAATCGGGATACGGGGAAGGGCATAGGTTGGGCTGACCTGGTATATCGACTGCTTGGGGGCAAGGGATGAAGCGGTTGCGTAGGCGGCGTAAGCATCATCCATCGGATTGGCATATCCTGCACGGGCGGCCAAGTCACCTTGGCCGACCCGTTCTCAAACTAACTGCCAAAGATAGAAAATGCTGCCCAGTAATATGGATGAGATGTCTCTGGAGTTGATCTGAGCTGTTGCTCAGCTTCTCTGAGAGCGTCGGTGGCGGGCTTTCCCTGAAGCAAGCGGGCATAAAACTCGTGCATCAAATCACTGCTTGCCTGTGAGTCCACCCGCCATTTACTCGCCACCACGTTGGGTACACCAGCTCGGATGAAGAGGCGCACCAGATTACTCGGATCAACCATGCCCTCGTCGGCGACGGCAGTTTCGCATGCCGAGAGTACCACCAGGTTCAGGTTCGCCAGTTCTAACCCACGAAGTTGTGTTTCTCCAAGCAATCCGGTTTCGTAGGCATTCCCAGCCTCAGGAGCAAGGATCAGGCCTGCACCACGGGTCCCCGAAAGAGAGTGCCCGGCGAAGTGAAAGACGTCCGCACCCGGAAGCATCTGGGTGACGTTTGCGAGAGTAGCGTCAGTCCCGGTCAAAAGATGATGGCGAACGAATTCAGCCGCGACATCGCGAGCCTCCAGATCGGCCTGCGGTAAAGGAGCAAGTTCTTGCATGTCCAGACTCTGCAGCACCGGGTTGCCCACGGCCAGAATTGCGTTGTGCGATGAGACTGTTTTAGCGGGCCGTAATGTCTGTGCGTAGGCGAGACCGGGCGACTCAACGATTGCAAATCGATCGCCCAGGTATCTGTCGTCTGCGGTTTTCAGGGCCTGGAAAGGGACCAGCGTGAAAGGCCCGTCCGGTTCTATGACGAGCCTGCCAGAATCTTCGAGCTTCGCTTCCACTGGCTGAATCAGCCAACCGTACAGCTGATGCGCATCTCGATCGATCGCAATTGGATCCGATGAAGGATCGGCGCACAGTCGAGCAAATCGACTGATAGTGACACGGAGCAACTCCGCAGTTACATTCACCCATGAGAAATGCACGCCATTGCTGTCGAGCAGCCACACTGCCAGTCCATCGGGAAAAGAGGCCCACGTAATGACTGCATCTCTCGGCTTAAGCCTGTACTCCTGTGGAGGCAAAACTGATGTCGAGCCGGAGCCAGAGCTATTCAAGCGGGCGAGTGGCGGTCGACGCTGACGTCTGGATTGAATGACAAGCCGCAGCGGCGCGGCTCGATACCACTCCAGAAAAGCAAAAGACTTTGTGCCGTCGCGGTAACTCTCGCTGTACAGCTCCAAGAGACTCCGATATATCCGTGACGTGTCCTGTTGCCAGGTGAGGATATCTGCTTCCGATGAAAGCGAGTCCTCGTTCTTTTCGATGAGCCTGATTGCTTCCAGAAGTTCAGTTTCAGCCAGCTGGGGTCTATCAGTGCGGAGGTGGAGTTCTCCTAGTGACGCCCAATACGGAACGTAGGCATATTCGTTATTGATCGAAGGAAGGCCAGCCTTGACGTTTTCCAGGCGAGCGGCGGCGGCGGCCAGCTTGTTCTCTTTGACTTCCAAAGACGCACGGTCAATTTCGGAGGCCAGGAGAGACGACTGGGCGGCGCGTGTCTTGGAACTTGCGTATAATTCGCTGGCCCTTTGATACTCTGCATCCGCCAGTTTTGTATTGTTCGCGGCTTCAGCTAACTGCGCCAGCCAATGATGAGCATACGCCTCAACCCTGAGATCTTTTATTTGAGATGATGTCCGCGCAAATTCTTTACCCGCTGCGAGTGCCAGTTGCCACATTTCCCGGGACTCAGCGGCCAAACCTAGATCGTAGTAAAAGCCAAGTCCGGAGAGAGGCGGATACGACCCCTGGCTGAATTCACGAAGCCCCGCGGAGATCCGAGCCCATGAATCGGGTGAAGCCACCCACGGGGTCAAGACGCCATCGAGGAAATTCATGCCCTGAAGCTGAAGCACTGTATATCGCGCCTGGTCAGCCAGGGCCCCAGCGCGATGCGCATAGAGCATCGCTTGTTCCGTATTACCTCTAAAAATGTAGCAACTCGATATCTCAAACAGGATTTGCGTCTCGAACCATGCGTAGCGATGATCTTGCGCTCGCTGGAGCCCGCTATGGCCTATGGGCAGGCAGCGATCGCCCCTCTGAGACTGGTTTGAGCCGCTGAGATATTCGTATCTGGCCCCAACCTCACCTGCGTTATTTCCCGCCAATTGAAATTGCTTGATGGATCGGGTGGCATGAGAAATGACTGCATCCATGTTGCCTTCGTCATTCGCTCGCACTGCCGCGGAGAGTTCAAGCGCTCCGTCGGCCCAGCCTGAAGAATGTGAACCTTTAAGGAGATCGGACAGCCATTCATCGCCATGCTGCGTGCGCAGGATGTCAGACAGGGCACTCAGAGCGGCCCATTCTGTCGATGAACTCTTATCTGGGAGTTGGCCGCTTCCATGATCATGAGAGGCAACAGTGGGGAGCCATTCAGTTAGAGCGGTGTTGAGATAAGCTTCATCGAGGGACAGAGGCCAATTTGTGTCATTCGGAGTATTAGCGTGAGAACGCAAGGCAGATAAGGCAGATGCCGGATCGTGAAGCGGCGAAGCGCGCGAGTTGTTTTGCCCCTGCTTCTGTATTTTCTGTAGCAACAACTCGTAGCGACGCTTGCCTTCGGATAACCATCCCGGATCGGTTTCAACTTGCAGAAACCTTTTCCAATCGTCCTCGGCTGCACTATACAAATAGATGCGTTCTGCCACGATGGCTCGATTGAAGAGAGCAACGCTGTTGTTCGGAGCTGTCGCCAAGACCTGGCCCAGATACTCGTCCGCTGTATGGAAGTCGCCTTCTCGGCCGGTCTTCTCGGCCCGCAGGAAATATGCAGTGGCTATGTCAATCTTCAGAGGAGCTGAGTTGGATTCGGTTTCCAGCGCTCGCTGTAGTGATTTGATCGCAGAGTCGTAATTATTATCGAGCAGGTCGGCGCGCGCCTTAGCGTCAAGCAGCGCGATATCGTCGGGATTCTTGTGCAGACCTTCACCGATCAGGGCCTCCGCTCGAAGTAAGGCTTCCGGTTTGTCCAAGTTTGAAGCGCCGGCGCCGCGCTCGACACGGATCGGTGCGTTACTCGCTCCGGGGATGCGC
This sequence comes from Silvibacterium sp., assembly GCA_019234945.1. Taxonomy (GTDB): domain Bacteria; phylum Acidobacteriota; class Terriglobia; order Terriglobales; family Acidobacteriaceae; genus Silvibacterium. The sequence continues at coordinate 4,123 of JAFAKX010000221.1, read as the reverse complement.
AATTCCAACGTGCGGTGTTCAGAATAGGCAGTTGCGATGAGTGATTGAGCCGAGGCGGGCCCCCGGCGTGTAAGGGCAAGAGGGAAACGATAGGCAATCCACCCGATGAGCACAGCGAATGCCAATACGGCAGCAGAGACGATGAAAAGCTGCGGTCTCATCGGGAAAGCCCAATTCCACCATCTGCCTTCATGAGGTGGGCGCACGGCCTTGCTCAGCTTCTTTGCCGTCTCTTTGCGCCACGATGGGCTATTGCTTTTCAGGCCGGCAAGCAAGGCTTCTTCATCCGGACTGGGCTCATCTGAGAGGTCGTAAATGGCGTCGCTTAACAGGATTCCGCAGCGTTCGCAGTTTGCCGCATGCGCAAGCAATGGTTCGGATTCCGCCGCAGGCAGCAGACCTGCTGCCACGGCCGTCCAATCAATATTGTCAGGACATTCCGGGTCGGGCGCATTCGCCCGCGTTCCTCTCAGGCTCTGCAGTACGTCTTGCACCTCTCTATGCATCCGCACCTTTCGACTACATTCCAGGCAAGAATCGAGGTGGCTTTCAGCGCCTTCTGAAGGGCCTTCAGCGCCTTCCGAAGATTGTCGGGAGAGCAGGCGCTCGTGACCAATGTGATCTTCCAATGAGGACAGGACTGCTTCGATCTCAACGTCGTCGAGATGTTTGTCTAAGGGGCGCTCCAAACCAACTCTCCTTATATGAGGACGACTTTTGGGGGCGAAATCCTTTTGGGGTATTCAACCTTACCCCATTTGGGTTATTCGACCTTGGGAGATGGGTCCGCCTGGTAAATCAATACCCTTCCTCCGAACGCAGCATTTGAGCCACAATGCAACGTTTGAGCCGCGAAATTACGCTTTCCACGCCCTTTACGGTCAACCGTATGGCAGGCAGCTGGGCGATCTCCTTAGCAGTCATCCCCCGCCGGTAGTGCAGCCAGAAAACCGTGCGGTCCCTCTCCTGGCTGGGACCTTCAGTGCAGCGTTGTACATAATCGTCGATCTGATGCAGAAGAATCTCGCGCTCCATTGCATATTGACCGCCGAGGCTCTCACTCTTCGCCTTCAGTTCCAACTCCTCACTCGACTGAACGACGGATCGTCCTCCACGCTTACGGGATTGCTGGGATTTGAAATAGTCGCGCGCGGCGTTGATCGCAACGGTCTTAACGTATGCATTAATCGTGTCCCGATGGGTGATTGCAAATTCGTACAAACGGCGACACTTGTCGGAGCAAAGCTTGAAATATGTGTCCTGAACGAGGTCGTCAACTACCTCTTGCGGACTAAAGCCCCAACGGCGCGCTGTACGAATGATCGAGAGACTGATGTCACCGTGAAAACGCGACATGAACTCTTCCCAAGCCGCGCTGTCACTCGATTCAGCGCAAGCACGGATCAATTCCTCTACTGCCATGGACGAGTAGGGAATCAACGCAGCCTCGGAAACGCAGTGGCCGAATTTTACACGAAAGGGAAGAGGTATCGGCTAGAAAAGGGAGGACATATTCGCACTCCGCATCGCGGACAATTCCTCTAGATCTCTGCCTGTTCAGGTATTCCCGCATTACGAGCTCTTTGGATCTCGTTGAACAGCCAGATTCTCGCCAATGACCAGTTCCGTTTCACGGATCGCGGCGACATGCTGAGGATGGATCCAATCTCCTCAACAGAAAACCCGGCAAAGTAACGCATTTCAACCACTTTCACTTGTCGGGCATTCAGCTTTTCCAGGCGATTGAGTGCCTCGTGTAATGCGAGCACGTCACTTGAGGCCTGTTCGCAGATCGCCATCTCTTCGTTCAGGCCAACTCGCTTGAGACGGCCACCTCTCATTTCTGCGCGGCGGGTTCTTGCGTGATCGACTAGAATCCGTCGCATAACGTTTGCGGCTACTGCAATAAATTGTTGACGGTTCTTCCAATCAACGTCGTCGTGCGCGAGGCGCAGATAGGCCTCATTGATCAGGGCGGTTGGTTGTAAGGTGTGGTCGGTGCGCTCTCGACCCATATAAGACCTTGCCAGCCGATAAAGTTCCTTGTAGACGAGCGGCAGGAGCCTCTCCGCTGCGGACGCATCTCCCCTCTTTATGGCCTGCAACAGGATCGTAACTTCACCGTCAGAGACTTCCATAGAAAACCTATAAGGCCGGGATCCCTGGGTCCGCTGATTGCGACTCTCCGGCAATTACATCCATAGAGACGACGATCAGAAATCTTTTCCCGCCAAAATCACCATAAATTGCACTTTTTGCCCGTGAATTCCGCTTATAGGCTCACGAAACGAAAGGTTAGGGAGATGGCGTATGAGGAATGGCTGGACTCGACCTAGAAGTCGTAACGAAGCCCGAACTGCATTCTTCGGGGTATATTCTGCATTGCGCTGTATACACCCAGATTCCCGGACGAAAGCAGCTGACCCAGGGTGGTTGCGTTTGTGTTGAAGCGAACGCTGTTGGTGATATTGAAGACCTCCCAGGAGAACCTGACAGCACCGTACTCCTTCATGTTCCAGGTCTTCGCAAGTCCGGAATCGATTCCAAAGACGCCATCTCCACGGAAGTTGTTCCGCTCGCCAGCTTCTCCTGGGTAGGCGAATCGAACGGGGCTTCCGGTTGCCGTTCCAGCATTGATGGAAGTGGGATCCGCAAAGACCTGCGGGGCACCGTTGACGAGGTGTTTTCGCGTCTGGACCTTGCCAGTTACGACTGCGAAACTGCTAAAAACGAAGTTGGTAGCAAATGATGGACTGGAGAGACTAAATGGCAAGCCACTGGTCCAACGGCTAATGCCGGACCACTGCCAATTACCGATGAGAGCCTCGGTGACAGCGTTGGCTGAGCTGAGAAATTTCCTGCCTTTCCCAAAGGGTAGCTGGTAAACCCAGTCGGCAGTGATGAGGTGACGTGTATCGAAATCGGAGGCACCGCGATTCAGATACGGCTTCCAGGTATTAATAATGTTGCTGAAAGTACCGCCACCTCCATAAAATGCCGTGTTGAATAGCGTGCCCCGCTCAACATCCGATCCCATATCAATGGATTTGGAGAACGTGTAACTGAAATCCAGGCTGAGCCCGGAAGCTGTCGGATGTCGAAGGACCAATTGAGCAGCATTGTAGTAACTCATTCCGATGGTGCTCAGTGCGTAGATGGACGAAAACTGGCTTTGCCAGAAGCGCGTTCCCAGAGGACAACCGTACTTACAGTAGAGGTCGAGATCCGCTAGGGCCGCGGTTTCGCCTGCCATTGGCCGATTAGGGGCCCACTCGTGGTTGTAGATGGCCTGAGTCGCGCTTTCTCCGGGATAGTCATAGCCGGCCATGAACGGAAACACATTTTCGAAATAAGGAATCGTCTGAACGTTGACGGCTGTTCCGGGCGTAGGTTTTGGAGAGAACTGGCCGCCGTTCGCGTCCACTTGCCGGGAAAGCTGGGCACCGGCGGTAAAGTAGTCGACTCCGGATTTTGTATCCACGAAGTCGATCGGCTCGGCAAGATCAAGGCTCTGCAAAAGGTGACGCCCGAGCCGGCCAACATAGTTCGCCTCAAGCGTAAACGCGAAGGGAAGCTGTCGCTGAATCGAGAAGTCGATCGATTCGGAATACGGGGTTTTCAGCCGGCTGTCGAGACCCCACTGGATTTGGAAACTGCCCTGAGGAACGGTATACGGAAATGTGATAGAGGACGGGGGCGGAGGAAGGGGAATAGGAGGTAGAGTCCGGCGATCGACGAAGCGCGGCGAGTCCTCATATCCGTAGACGTTTGCGGGGTTCATGACGATAGTGCTGAGCCCAATAGAGCCAAACTGCGAATAGGTGTTCACAAGCTCTTCGCCGTAGTGGTCGAAGAAGACTCCAAAACCGGCCCGGATGGTAGTTCTGGGATTGGGAGAATAAGCTATGGCTACACGCGGGGCAAAGTTATTCTTCTGCTTCGGCCAGTACCCCGGCCTATGGTAGAAAGGCCCGTTCGGGACAAAGGTCAATTCTGGCTCGTAGACCTGCCCTGTCAGTGCGGCCGATTCCCGCTGCATATACCAGGTGTGAGTATCTATCGTCGGAGCAACCTGTTGGCCATCGGTCTCCCACGGGGTTTGCAGGATGGTCTGTCGCAGCCC
>JAFAKX010000212.1 GCA_019234945.1 Silvibacterium sp. | reverse complement strand
TGAACGCGGTTCTGCAATTTAATAAGCCCATCCAGTACCGCTTCCGGTCGTGGCGGACAACCGGGAATGTAAAGATGTACCGGAACAACACGGTCGATGCCTTGCAATACGGCATAGTTATCGTATGGACCACCGGAACTGGTGCAGGCACCGAACGATACAACCCACTTTGGTTCCACCATTTGTTCGTAAACTCGGCGCAGAATAGGCGCTGTTGTATGCAAAGAACTGCATAATAACCCCACACATCGCATGGGCGACGAGAGAGGCGCGTATGCGCCTTATCGACACCGCGATAGCCAACCTCAAAGCTTTTCTCGAAGGTCATCCAGTGAATGTCATAAACTAGTTCCGATCAATTGTCTCGACCCGGCGAAAACATAGCCCTCATCAGCCTCAGCGGTGTCGTCCTCGACGGTTTGGGAGGCCTATATCTGGCCTACAATTTACTTGGGGCTAAACACGGTCCGCTGCGCCGCCTCTCGCGTCTCCTGACATATAGCGCCATTTCTGGATTGGGTTATGGGATCACGTTAAGCCTCGCCTATGGAGTGGCCGGCGCACTGGTTTCAGGTCCCAGCGCCGATTACGAGCTGCAGCGACGCGCGCGACAAATCGAGCCCACGCGAACCGAATGGATCTGGACCTCGCTAGTGCGAGGTCTCTCGTTCGGAATAGCCGGGTGGATTACAGTCGATCCGCGCTTTGGCTTCGCGTTTGGCATTCTTACCGCGCTCGCTATGATCGTTACGTACGAACTAGGGTTCGGGACCAGCACCTATCGAGCGTACCGCAAACCTCAGCTCGATCGCCGCTTGGCCGTAGCCGGGATTATCAGGGGAACCTGATTGGTCTTGGGGGTGTCCTAGCCGGCGCAATCGCGAGAGCCGGGGGCGCTTTCATACAGAGTCCAGATCCGCGTCGTTGTTGGTGTATTGGTTAATATCGTCACGATTCTCAGCCTTCCAGTAGAGTGGTGGGTCGAGAATCTCTTAGATCGTGCCCTGGGCTGTTACGGAGCTTTTCTCGTCCTCATCGGCTCGGCGCTCCAAACCGTGCAGTATGTTGCACCTCATTTCACACTGAGCTCATTAAGAACTACCCGGCAATTAGGATGCCTGCACGCAACCCCAACGCTGGCCTCACGTCCTGCCCGGAATTTGTGTCAGCCACGCGCTCAACTCGGGCAACAGCACTGCAATGCGCCGTAACGAGTGAAGTTCGGCCAGGATCGCGCGGCGCTGGTCATGTGCCCAAGACTGGATACGCTCGAATTTGTTCTCCTCGAGTCGTGATCCGAATACGGCGAGGGACTCTTCGACACGGCTTGACAACTGCGCCCGTGCAAGCGCCCGTGCCGCGTCAGCTCTTAAGCATTCTGGGCCGCTGAAAAAATCGAGCCATACCTTAAGCTGATGCCGGCTCTCCTCCAGCACCGACTCACGCGCGGACTCGGTGATGGTGTCGAGCTTCGGCGTAGGAGCGACGATGCGTGAAGTCGAGATCGACGCAAACCGATTCGCGATACGACGCATGGTACCCGCCGCCTCGACGATCGCATTGTGATCGACCTCGCTGCTGCGGCCTTCTAGTTGCGCGTCGTCGGACACCGCAAGCATCTCTGCCAGAATGAGCATCGTCTCGGAGTTGACTTGATCAATCGTGTCCTCGCGAATTGAGGCCGCACCCCCGGGCGCAAGCGCAAGAGTGTCGGCGATCACCCGACGCAACCTCGGCAGCAGCGAATCGCCCGCGTATTCTGGCCATAAGATCAGGGCGATTACCGCGACCACGAAGGTACCCAAAAGGATCGCCCAGATGCGCCACAGTGGCCCGTAGATGTCGAGCGACGGGCTCAAGCCGGCGAATACCAGCGCGAAGGTCGTGCCGATTTGCTTGCCCGCATACGCGATCCGGCCGCTGGCCAGCGACGAATACGCCGAAACATAGAAGACCAAGAAAATTGCTATCAGGTAAACGGGAAGAGTCTCGAAATTCGGCGACACTATAATAATCGCAAGAAGGGAAATCGCACACCCGATCGCCGCACCGACGATCCGCAGAACCATCTTCCGAAATGCCGCTCCGTAACTCGGAAGCGCGGTGATCAAAACCGTAGTTAGAATCGTGGACAGCTCCACGTGCTGGCTCACGAGACCAATCACGTAGCCGAGAACTCCGCAAAGCCCCACTTTCAGCGAATAGAGCAAAGGCCCTGGATCAATTTCTCGAGCCTGCTGCGGCCTACCATGCTCTGGCTGTGCGCGAGTTCCAACGGAGGGCGGCTCATCGAGTAACCGTTCGATATAATTGGTAAGTGCGGCGAGCGCATCAGTGAAAGTCGCGAAATTCGCGATTTCTCGCGTACTCGCCCACGCGATGTACTTGGGCCTCACTTCGACGATGCGCGCGCTCAGCGCGTCCATCGCCCGCCGCGCTCGAATCCCCAATGGCGGGGGCGGATTGTCGGCACCCACTGGGATTCGTGTCGGCAGTTCACAGGCGGCCTCAGCCAATGCGTCCGCAATCGCATCGACCGCCGCCTGAATCTCAAGGCGCAGCAGCCCATACATCTCGCCGCTGACACGCTCGCGCGCCGCCACCATCAAGCGATTGACTTCAATCGAAATGCGCGCGAGGCGCGTGATCGCGGCAACCAAAATAGCATGGCGATATGCGTCCACGCCCTCTGCTACGGCTTGATCGAGCAGCGCCATGTGTCCGGGCAGGTCGGAGGTAGGAGGCGGGAGCGGCGGCCGCACAGCGCCCTCGAACCTCAGGTAATAAGCGGAGGCACCTAACAGACGCGAACGGACCCGCCACAGGCTGTTACCGAGCGATTCCATCAGGAGCGTCTCTCCCCGTTCGGGCCACAGCCAATTGTCGAAGACAATCAATACTCCCAGTGCTATGGCGCTGCCGCCGATCGCGCTTGACGCGAACCAACCAATTTCCCCGGGCGTGAATTCGACCAGGTAATAAATATTAAGAGACACAACCTGGATCAGCAGCAGCCCCGCACCAAGCTTCACCTCGTTGCCCACGTAGGTTGACCACGCGAGCATGATGAAAAGGAATGGGAGCATCAGCCACGGCGTCTCGGCGAATATCCGCGCCATCACGACGGATCCAGCGGCCGTAAGCGCGAGCAAGCCCAGCAGCATACCCGCCTTGCGAACGGACATCATCGGCCCGGCGCCGACCAGCAGCCATACGAGATAGGTGCCGAGCTCGTTATCCACGTGACAGATCGCAATCAGACCTGCCCCGATTGTCCCAATCGTAGTGATGCGAAACGCTACACGGAATTTTCGCGGGCTCGGCGCGAGTTCCCTCGCCAGCAAGCTGCCAAGCCACTCGATCCACCGATACGGCTCCGCAGGCCTAAGCTCCGGCCTGGCAACAACGGTTGTGGTGGCGCTGCTCACCGCTCTCCCCGGATAGTGACAATTGCAATGGCGCCCATTCCGGAACGGGAACGGGGGTCGCGCTCTTCCAGAACCACCCGCGCCGGAAAGCGTTGTGAAAGGCGCACCCAATTGAGCATCTCTTCGACCTGCGCCAGCCCCTGGATGATTGCTCCGTTGTTCTGATAGAGCGCCCACCCGACGCCCTGCACGCGTCCCCGAAATCGTTTGTTCGGATAGCTCAGCGCGGAAGCTTTCGGCAATGCGACCCCAGCAAGCCAGCCGTACACGCCTTCGATGATCCATCGCGGCCCCGCAGCCGCGTCGCGCACCAAGCGCTTCGCGCTTTCTTCTTCACGACTGATATGGTATCTATTGTCTTCCCAATGCAGAAGATCAAGGTCAATGACCGGAACGTGGGTCATAGCCGCGAGACTCTCCGCGAATCTACTCTTTCCTGACCCGCTGTTCCCAATAATTACTGTTCGCTCGCTTAGCGCTTGAAGCATTGGTCTCAAAATTGAACGTGCACTTGAAGATCAAATAAAACACTAATCTAACCCCGATAATGAGTTTTCAGGCAGGGATTGCAAGCGGAGAAGTTGGAGGGAATTTGAACCTGGGCTTAATGGGGTTGATTTGATAGGCGGTGATGGCAGCCAGGATATGAAGGAAGGCATTGAGCGGCAGGCGGTGCCTGGGCAGGTTGAGCGAAGAAAATTCCTTGATGCTGCCGATGATAGTCTCAGCCATATTGCGGGCGTTGAGTAAAAGCTTGTCGGGCATGGCAAGCGGTAGGGCTTTCATGTTCTTCCGAATACGGGTAAAGAGGGTCAGGCCACGACGTAACAGCTCCTGGGCTAGCCTGGTGCCAATATAGCCCTTATCGCCAAACAGTTTGCCGAGCAGCTTTTTGGTTAACTGCGGCACCGGTTGGGTATCGTGCACCTGGCCGGGGGTCAGCTTGCACGCCACGATTTGGTTCAGATGATTGAAGACCAGATGCAGCTTGAAGCCGAAGAACCAGCCCATCGAGGTTTTGCCGCGCTCTGCCAGGCCGGCGAAGGTTTTATGGCGATGGATGCGATGATTATCGCATACCGGCAAAGATGTGCTGTCGATGTAATAGATGCCGGTCTGTTTGCCCATGCGGCTGAGCAGGAAGAACATCAACGGCACAAAGGCTCGTTTCTGCACCGTCACGAATTGCTCATAACATGGCATGCCGGGAAAACATGGGCGCAGCATGGGCAGGGCAACATCCTGGTAGAAGTTCTTCAGGTACTTGAACCGGGAACTATGCAACACCAGCAACAGCGTGATGATTTCACTCACCGATAAACCGGGCGTGGGCCCCCGCGGTGCCGACCCGCTACCGAGCAGGTACGCTTTCCATTGGGCTTCGAAAGCCTGACAAAAATCGTCTACTTCGCAGAAAACCTCAGTGAGCCGTTCCAACATGGTCATCTCCCACGGTGTTGTTGGTTCGGCTCATCTATCAAGAATCTCTGATTCAAAACCAGTTA
>JAFAKX010000196.1 GCA_019234945.1 Silvibacterium sp. | reverse complement strand
GATGTGTTGCGATGCCGTAAGGTGCAGGCTTTCGTTGGCCTGCGTCATCAGGTTGGCGACATAGACCCGTGTACCGTTGGCCGCAGCGAGCGCTTCGGGAATGCCGCAAACGAGTAGGTTAGTGATCAGGCTTGTATAGAGGGATCCGGGACCAATGGTGATGAGGTCGGCCTGGTGGATCGCGTCCAGCGTTTCCGGCAGAGGCTCGGCGTCGGGAGGATCGAGCTTCAACTGCGCGATGGGAATACGACTCGCCGTGATGTTGGTTTCTCCGCGCACCTCCGATCCGTCGACCATGCGTGCCGTGAGCGTCACGTCGGAGAACGTAGCCGGGTAGATATGGCCCCGCATCGCCAGCACCTCGGCCGCGAGGCGGATGGCGTGCCCGAAGTCGCCGGTCATCTCCGCCAGCGCAGCGACGAACAGATTACCGAAATTGTGTCCCACCAGCTCGCCGCCGTTGCGGAAGCGGTGCCGGAAGAGCTGTGAGATGAGGTGCTCGTCCTCGGACAGGGCGACCATGCAGTTGCGCAGGTCTCCCGGAGGCAGCATGTTGAAGTCTTTGCGGAGCCTCCCGCTCGAGCCGCCGTCATCCGTGACGGTGACCACCGCGGCCAGATGGCTGACGATGCAGGGAACGTCGTCGCAGGAGCCGGCCTGAGGTCCGCCGATCGAGGGGACATACCGCTTGAGGCCGCGCAGCAGGGTGGAAAGACCAGTGCCTCCGCCCATCGCCACCACGCGAAACCCCGCACCGGGAGACACACCCTGGGGGGTGGTTGCAGCTGAATCCATAATCGGGTTCACCTCAGAGTGTATCGTGCCGCAGCTCTGAAAGTCCTGTGCCCGAATATTACCGCAGCGTTAAGTTTCCGGATAAAGGAGTTCAGTAAACCGCGGATCGTCCGCCATATCGCTGAAATCGCTGTCGCTGCGCGCCTGAATGCGGTTCTGCGGATTCAGGCTTATGGCACGCGCGAGGTGGTCCAGGCATTCCTCGGCCTGCCCGGTGATGCTGTTGAGCACCGCCATTCCGTAATGGGCGTAATCGATATCGGGGTTTGCCCGGAGAAGCCCATCGAACTGGTCGCGAGCATCCTCGTAGTGCCCGGTGTTAAGCAGGGATATGGCGTAGTCGTACTGCTCCTCCGGCGTCGCGAACGCCAGCTCTTCCTTCTTCGCATGCCGGCTGCAGACAGCAAGGTACACACGCGACCGCTCCAGAACCTCCGGCGCGCCGTCCTGAGCGAGCTTTTCAAACAGTACGCGCGCCCTCTCGAACTTGCCTTCCTGCATAAGTTGCACGGCGTTCTGGAACTGCGCGAGTGAGTGTTGATGAGAGGAGTCTGCAGCAGACCGCGATTTGCCTGCCACAATACGCGGCTGCTTTCCCGTGGCGCTTTCCTGGCGTGCTTCTGGCATTCAGGGGATTCCTTCAGGCCCGATTGAGGGCCCTTTCGTAGAGTTCCGTTCTTTATTGTGGAAGTCCTGTTACCGACGAAGTTATACGCAGAACACGGTACGGCGTCAACAGGACATCTGGTCAGGTTCACGAATCATTGCGGCTACTTATTTTCCGCCTGTGAATACAGCGCTGGATTCAGCGTGGCATCGTTGTACATCTTGAGCTGCCGGTAGATCTTGAAGCGCCGCTCCCCGGCGATCACCTGCTGCCAGAGACGGTCCAGGCAGCCGGCCAGGTCCGAGCGCTGCACCTCGAGCACACCAAGCCGCTCGCGATTGCGCTCGGCATGGCCCACCGGTGCATTCGGCCGCTCGATTTCCTCGCGTGTGTGATAGATCTTCAGCGCAAGGATAGACAGGCGGTCCAGCATCAGACCCGGCGATTCGGAGTGCAGCTCAGCATGCGCCCTTGGCAGGCCCTCCGCTACGAGCGCCGCCAGAAGCAGGGAGTCGCAACGCTCCATCAGGTCATTCCGGCGCTGGTTCGTGCGGTCAATTGCCCGCTTCAGTTCGGAAAGCTGGCGGTCGGAGGCCCTGGGCACCCGCGCCTGGTCCTCTATGTGCCAGAGCTCGAAGTTGGCCAGGTGCTGTTCGGCGACCGCCTCCGCGAACGGCTCTTTGTACTCGGGTTCCGGCTCGCGATCGCTTCGCGGCTGGTGCCACAGCTTCGTCAATGCGTCGTGGAGCGCGACGACGGCATCAGCAGATAACAGACCCGTTAGCGAGGAATGAGGCGAGGGAATCATCCTAGTCTCGAAGTAACTCAAGCTTATGGTAGAACTAACGTCAACGAAACGTCCTGTATTGTCGCTGTAATCGATGCAGGATGTGCAGGGGATTCATGATGGGCCGCGAGAACGGCGAGTGGATTCTGTGCCTCACGACGTACGAGAAGGGGCAGCTCTTCATGCGGCAATGCGCCGAGATGGGTTGCCGGGTGCTGCTGCTCACGCTGGACAAGCACCGCCAGGCCGACTGGCCGCATGACGCCCTCGAGGAAGTCGTCTACATGCCCGAGGGGCTGACCCTCGAACAAGTAACCAACACTGTGACGTATCTCGCGCGGAGCTGCAAGTTCGAGCGCCTTGTGGCTCTGGACGAGTTCGATATGGAGACGGTGGCCTCTCTCCGCGAACACATGTGTGTTCCTGGAATGGGGTTGACCACCACCGCCCATTTCCGAGACAAGCTGTCGATGCGCTTCGAAGCGGCGCGCGCCGGTGTGCTGGTTCCTGAGTTCACTCCCGTTCTGAACTACGATGACCTCCGGGCCTATATGGCGAGCGTGCCAGCTCCCTGGGTACTGAAGCCCCGCGCGGAAGCCTCAGCAATCGGCATCCGCAAGATCCATGAGCCGGAGCAGCTCTGGCGCAGCCTCGATGAACTGGGTGACCGCCAGAGCTATTACCTGCTCGAGCGATTCGTTCCCGGCGATATCTTCCATGTCGACGCCATCACCGCCGACAGGGAAGTGATTTTCACTGCCGTCTGTCAGTACGGCAAGCCGCCCATGCAGGTCATGCACGAGGGGGGTGTGTTTACTACGCGCGTGATCGACCGCAATTCAACGGAAGCTCGCGAGTTGGCTGCCATCAACGCACGACTGGTCCCCTCGATGGGCCTGGTCCGCGGAGTCACCCATGCCGAATACATCCGCGCCGCCGATGGCCGCTTCTACTTCCTCGAAGTCGCAGCGCGGGTTGGGGGAGCCTTCATCGCCAATGTGGTGGAGCATGCCACGGGTCTCAATCTTTGGGCCGAGTGGGCCCGCGTCGAGGTCAGCGCCATGCGCGGCCTCCTCTATGCGCTGCCGCGCACCCGCGAGGAGCACGCCGGGAGCGTACTGTGCCTCGCGAAGACCTCCGAGCCGGACACGTCCATGTTCAGCGAGCCCGAGATCGTCTACCGCATGAAGAAGCATCATCACGCCGGACTCATTGTCCGCTCCGCCGATCACGAGCGGGTTCGCCTGCTCCTCGAGGACTACGCCGAGCGCTTTGCCCGCGAATATCTCGCCGTCGCACCTCCGCCACTCAAGCCTACCGCCTGAAAGGAAGTCAATTGCCAGTATCCGAGCAGTCCGCATCGCAGTTCCCTCATCGCCGCTACAACCCGCTGCGCCGTCAGTGGGTGCTGGTGTCGCCGCATCGCACGCAGCGCCCATGGCAGGGCGAGGTCAATCAGTCCTCGGGATTCTCCAACGTTCACTACGATCCCGATTGCTATCTCTGCCCGGGGAACAAGCGCGCGGGTGGGCATATTACGCCTCGTTATGAAAGCGTATTCATCTTCGAAAACGACTATGCGGCGCTGCTGCCCGACTCGCCTGAGCCACCGTCCGATCCGTCGCCGCTGCTCCACTCGGAGCGAGAGCGCGGCGTCTGCAGGGTGGTCTGCTTTCATCCCGATCACAGCCTGACCATTCCGCGGATGACCCTGCCCGAAGTTCGGGTGGTCATCGACGCGTGGACGGAGCAGTACGCCGAGCTTGGCAGCCGGCCGGAGCTGCGATACGTCCAGATCTTCGAGAATCGCGGGGCGATGATGGGCGCCAGCAACCCCCATCCCCATTGCCAGATCTGGTCGACCGAGCACATTCCTGACGAGCCCGCGCAGGAACTCGAGTCGCTCAGGGCGTACCAGGCCGAGAAGAAGTCCTGCATGCTGTGCGACTACCTGGCGGTCGAGTCGAAACAGGGGACTCGCATCGTCTCCGAGAACGAGCATTTCATGGTGCTCGTCCCGTGGTGGGCGGTGTGGCCCTTCGAGACGCTGGTCCTCGCCAAGCGGCATGTCGGATCGCTGGCCGAGTTTGCAGACGCGGAAAAGAACTCGCTGGCCGAGATTCTGAGACAGGCCACCACGCGGTACGACAACCTCTTCGAGACCAGCTTTCCTTACACGATGGGCTTTCACCAGACGCCGACTGACCGTGCGGCGCATCCCGAGTGGCATTTCCACGCGCATTACTATCCGCCACTGCTGCGCTCGGCGACGGTGCGCAAATTCATGGTGGGATTCGAAATGCTGGGCATGCCGCAGCGCGATATCACCCCGGAGAGTGCCGCGGAACGGCTCCGGTCGCTTTCAGCGACACACTTTACGCAACGGTAGGCCCCTCCCCTATGAATTCTGTTATTCATTCATAGCAAAGGAGTTAAACCATACGTCTGTCTTTCCACTCTTGCGAGTCATTCATTCGAAAAGGGTTAGGGTGGACGTCGGGCTTACGTCATTTGTTTTGAATGGCTTACAGCTCCCTCATCAAATATCAGTTAGTTAGGATAAGTGACCTATTTTGTTAGATTTGCAATGCCGGCAGCAAGAAGGCCCGGCTGGATCACAGCCGGGCCTTTTCGTCTCTCTATTTTTATTATACCGGGCAGCCGGAAATAGTCCGCCAACTCAATCCTACGGCATTTTCAGAGACACCGTAGCCCACATCGGCGTTGTGCAGGGTCGCCGACTCCCTGTTGGTCGGGGCGACTTGAGGCTAGCGCCCGGGGTAGACCATCTCTGAAAATGCTTTAGGCCGCACGGCCCTTCCCGCGGGGTCTAACAATCAACGTGACCGCTGAATGACCCGCTTTTCCGGTTTGCTCGTTACCAGTCTCTTGTTTGCTCTCTTTTCGAAGTTGCAGATCAGCGATGAGTCTCAAAACAGAATGTTTAAGCTCCCGAAGTGCCAGGTCGTCCGAGCTGAATTCCGTCGACTGTTCCAGCCTCCGGAGAGTTGAACGTAGGATCTGGACAAGGTTGGGGGAAGGCCTATCCACGGCATCCATCAGCAGCGATTCTCCTTGAGTGTTCGATGCTGACGATTTATGTCCGGGTTGGTATCGGTTGATCGAATCCGCCATTTCCTGACCGGGGTTGAAACCTGTCAGAAAATCAAACTCTTCGGTAACAAGCGAAAGCTCTGCACCGTGGGCGTACTTGCGCCAGAGCAATGAACTGCAATCTGCAGTTAACCATGATCGTGACAATGACGAAACGCGGTGAGGACAAGCGTCCCGTCCCGAATCGTTATAGGCTCGGGGAGGAAATCGGGCTCGAAATGCCGGTCCTCAAAGGAGATCGATGCTCTGGTCGTCAAGGTCCTGCAGCGCTATGTTAACTCTTCTCGTGACAAGTGAATTGGGCGTGATTCCGATGCTGGCGCGCGTGATCCGCGTGATCCTGGAGCGAGAATAGCCTGTAAGGTCGCCTAACCCCCAGAAGCGCTCTCAAGTCAATTCCCGCCTAGCGCGCTATGCTCCGCTTCCTCTACGAATACACTGATGCCGGACCAAACCCAGGAGAAAGAGAGTGAGTTCGATGGAATCTCCCAGCGCAGCGTGAAGATAAGAAGAGAGAACGGGCGAAGCACATTTATGACGAGATCATGAGAACAAAAGCTATTCATCCCGAGGAATACATTACGGCTGCAATAGCGCGACTATGCGCAACGATTGAATTCTTTGCAGTAGACCTTGACGCAAGCGTAAGGCTTGGAGCGGAACGGGTTCGCAAGTGAGTGGAGAGCGGACCGGGGGGGCCCAGTTGGGTGGAATCTTCGTTGCCTTCGCCAGCAGCGTCTTCTTGAATGCCTCAAGTTGGCGACGATGCACTGCAATTGGCAGTCGCGCGTCATCAGGTCTCCCTTGAAACTCGCACCTTCCTCACTGGTTCATCCGACGGCACTCCTCACAAGTAGAATGCCGGTCAATATATCTGCGGAAGAGGCGGTGCTCGGCGAGACGCGCAGCCAATTCTTCTTCACGATTGTCAGGTTTTCTTGTCGCCGCCGCCCATCTCTCAGTTGCGGCAAGCCACTCCACCCGCAAGATCGCGCACTTTGGACAGAGGTGCTCCATTGTTTAAATCGCTGTAATCGTTGTGGGGGGGTGACGAGAACCATAACATGAACCAAGAGGGACACAAATAGCACGAAAAGGTGTGCCCGTTTGGAGGAGCCCTTGTCATGCCTCACCGATAGCGCAGCAACTCATAACAACGATCACCGCTATCGCGCCCATTACAAGCAAGGTCCAGTCGAATTTCCCAAAACGCCTCACAGATCGTTCCGATTATGACCCTCCGCATGTCGTCCTGACGCGGTTTTTTCTCGTGCTTCTTCGTCTCTTGTTCGCCCACCTTGTACGCATGGGCGAGATGAAACGAGCCATCGCACGAGAACAAGAGGAGCGCAGAACTCAGGACCGATTCGATGCCGGAGCCTTGGTGTGCATGAACATTGGAACAATGGGATGGACAAAAAGTAATTCGCGCAATCTGGGAAAAGCACAGCTGATCAGTGTTGAGAGGGAGTTGAAGATGAGCCGGAAAGTGTTGTCCCTATGCTTGATTGCCGGATCAATAGTACCGGCAACTGTTTTTTCTCAGTCATTTTTGAGCCAGTATAAGGGCTTGCCCTATCACGACAGCCGTTATCAAGGCGGTCCACAGAAAATACCTGGACGAGTATTGTGCGCTTACTATGACCTGGGCGGCGAAGGAGTCGCGTATCACGACACCGATCCACAGAACCACGGCAGTGGAGAGTTGAATCCGGCCGATGGGACCTACCTCAATGAATTTCGAATTCATGAGGGAGTGGATACTTCATATACGAAGTTCGACAGGAAGCCAGATCAGATTGACGATAACCCCTTCGACAAAATTGTTCCTCCTCGAGACTTGCCCTATGTTGGCTGGACCGAGCCCGGAGAGTGGTTCAACATAACAGTCGACGTGGCGAACGCGGGAACCTACGCTGCTGATTTTCTTTACACGTCGAATCGAGGCGGAACAATATCGATCGATGTGAATGGAAACGACGCCACAGGACCTCTGGAGATCACGTCTACAAATGATCCCACAGACCCGCTGGCCTGGCGTCACTGGCACCACTGGAATCTGGCTCCCCAACTTTTCAAGGTTCGCCTCAACAAAGGGAGAAATGTTCTCACCGTGCACATATTGACGAAAGGCAATATGAATCTGGCGTATTTCGACTTCAAACAGACCCAATAGATTTCTTTAGTTTTCTGGGTTGCTGTTCCGTCCGCCTTCCGCCAGCCAGAATCCAAGTGCGTTAAGCAGTACCGCGCCGACAGCGAATTTCACTGCTCGCGGCACGCCGGAGGGCGACAGAAAGGCCTCCAGTAATCCCGCCACAAAGAGCAGGGGGATAACGCCGGCCAGCAGCCGGACCGCCTCGCGTGCGCCCAGCACCAGCGAGTCCCTTCGCCGAAGCATTCCCGGAAAGAGCAGGCCCACACCCAGCCTGAGTCCGGCTCCTCCGGCGATGAAGATGCTGGGCAGCTCCAGTGCTCCGTGCGCGGAGACGAAGCTAAACAGATCGAGCGCCATGTGTGCGCGGGCGCATGCTGTGCTGATGACGCCCATCAAGAGGCCGTTGGTGAAAAGCAGCTGGATGGTGCCGAGCGCGGCAACGATGCCTCCGGCAAAGGTAGAGAAGCACACGCTGATGTTGTTGGTGAGGATGGCCGACGACGCCTGTGGCTTCACGCTCAGCAGGGAATGTGTCCACATCTCGTGCCGGTCGATGGATTGCAAGATATTAGGAGGCAGCATCAGCCGCTCGAACTGCGGCCGGCTCAGCGACAGCAGCGTTCCCAGCGCCGCTCCGGCGAGGAAAATAAGGAACCCAGCCGCCACGTAAGGGAAGAGCCGGCGGAAGATTCGCGGATACTCGTATGCCATGAAGCGCACGACGGATCGCAGGCCGGACTTCCGTCCGGAATAGATGCGGTTGTGCGCGCGGCTCAGAAGCTGGTTGAGGTATTCTTCGAGCGTGTTCGAGCCCCGGTCGGAGCGAACGGCCGACAGATCGGCGGCCACCTGGCGGTAGAGCAGTCCGAACTCGCGCAGTTCGACACCAGTGAGGGCACCAATGCCGGAGCTTTCCACCTGGTGCGTGAGGGCTTCCAGGCGGCTCCATGAACTTTTTCGTTGCTCGATCCAGCGATTGGAAATCATGCGACGATGGAAATCAGCATAAATGACCGACGCGCTTCACCATCGGCCCGCCATCGATGACTCTGTCGACCACTCAGGCGGCCAGCTGACGATCGACACGCCGGAGCAGGTCTCGATCCGCTTCCCGATTGCGGGGATGGGCAGCCGGTTTCTTGCGATTCTCATCGATACTTTGCTGCAGGTTGCGGCGTACGGCGCGTTGGTTCTCGTCTTTATCCTGGTTCTTTCGGCTGCTCCGAAAGGGGCTGCGGGGGAACTCTCGCGCGCGGGCGAAAAGTGGCTGGTTGCCGGGCTGATCCTCGTTCACTTTGTCATGTACTGGGGCTACTTCACGCTGTTTGAAGCCCTCTGGAATGGCCAGACGCCCGGAAAGAAGCTCTTCAAGATACGTGTGATTCAGGATTCCGGCCGCCAGATCACCTTCTTCGAAGCGATGATTCGCAACCTGGTCCGGGCGGTCGACCTGCTGCCGTCGTTCTACCTGGTCGGCGTGATCGCGATGGCCTGCAACCGCCGGCACAAGCGCCTGGGAGACCTGGCCGCCGGAACACTGGTCGTCCATGAACGTGCGAGCGAAGAGCCCATCTGGGGCGGAACGGGCCCGCGTACGATTACCGCCGCCGCCTTCCGGCCGGCTGAAGCGGAACCCGATTTCCTGTCGCAGCACAATCTTCCTGTGGCGCTGCCCGCGGATGCTATCGCGCGGCTCTCAGCCGCGGACCTGAACGTGATCGATCGCTTCTTTGCCCGCGCCCTCGACATGGATCTGACCACGCGCGCCCAGATCGCCGCTCGGATGGCAGGCCAGCTCGCGGCCAGGATGAATATCGAAGCGCCGAAGGACGTCAACCCGGAGAGAGTGCTGGAAGCCATTGCGCACGAGTTGCGGGTGCACGGGACAAGAAGCTAATCTGGCGGTGCAGAACGCTACAACCTGGCGCGGATTTCGCGGGCCATCTGGATCTCTTCCTGGGCTGGAACGATCCGAACCGCAACACGGCTGGAGTCCGTGGACAGGATCGGTTCCGACGCGGCATTGCGAGCGGGATCTATCTCGACGCCGAGCATCGCCAGCTGTTCGCATACCCCCGCGCGCACGTCTGCGCTGTGTTCGCCGATGCCTCCGGCAAAGATCAGCATTTCGAGCCAACCGAGTGAGACGGCGAAGGATGCGACCGTCTTCGCCACGGCCGTGCAGAAGACATCGATGGCCAGGGCTGCTGGTTCGCTTCCGTTCGCGGCGGCCTTCTGCAACTCCCGCATGTCGTTCGATCCGCCGAGCGCCTGCAGCCCTGATTGGTGATTCAGCAGGTCCTCCAGTTCGTCTCCGCTCAGCCCTTCGGTTCTGCGGATGTACAGCAGCACGCCCGGATCGAGGTCGCCGGTGCGCGTGCTCATCGGAATGCCGCCGGTCGGGGTCAGTCCCATGCTGGTATCGACGGACTTGCCGTCGCGGATTGCCGCCAGGCTCGCTCCGTTGCCGAGGTGAGCGACCACGGTGCGCGGCTTTAGCTCCGGCCCAAGCTGATGCACGATGGAGGCGTAGGAAAGGCCGTGAAATCCGAAGCGCTGTACACCCTGATCGAGGTACTTGCGCGGAAGCGGGTAGTGATACGCCTTTTCCGGCAGCGTTTTGTGGAAGGCGGTGTCGAAGCAGGCGAACTGCGGCATATCAGGGAAAATTTCCGACACGTGGCGGATGAGCACCAACGCAGTGGGGATGTGTACGGGCGCGAAGTGAACGGCGGCTTCGAGCGCCGCGATGACGTCGGGCGTGATTCGTGTGTGGTCGCGCAGGCGCGGGCCTCCGTGAACGATTCGGTGACCTACGGCGACGGGTAGAGGGAATCCGAGCCTCTTCAAAGCGCCGCCGATGCGGGTGGCGGCGATTTGTTGCGATTCGATCGGGGTGTCCTCGGAGTGGAGGATCGCGCCGTCGCCGTTAAAGATCTCGAGTTTGCCGGCAGCTTTGCCGATGCCGTCGGCGCCGCCGCGTGCAAGAGCGCGCTCGTCCGCTCCGTCCTTGACGAAGAACCCGAACTTCAATGTGGAAGATCCGCTATTGATTGCCAGGATCGCGCTCATGCCTCACCCGTCTCTCTTGCTGCATGTGGATTCTATCCTGATTCCACGACTGAGAGATCAACAAGAGGCTGACGCGGGTTCTGGTTTAATCCACTGGAACATACACTGCGAAGCTGCGTGGCGAAGCAGGAAATCAGCCATGTCTTCGCCATTGGTGATGCGGTCCTGCGGGATTGCGACGTCGTGGCTGTCCATCACGAGCGTTCGATTGTTGAGGCGCTCATCCGGGGGGCATTATACGATGCGGAGAAGCGGCTTCGGAGTCGCCTGAAGAGGTGTCAGGCCGTCGCCGCGACTGTCTGGCGACGTTGTAAACTCGAAGGAGTGGCCCTGTAGCTCAGATGGATAGAGCGACGGTTTCCTAAACCGCAGGTCGGAAGTTCGAATCTTCCCAGGGTCACCATCCCGCCTTGCGCAATATCGAAATTGCCTGGCCTATCTTTGACATTGCTGCACGATATCCATATAAAAAACTCATCTGTAACAGCGTTTGTCCGTGCTGCGGAGTGAGCAGTCGCCCCGCGGTGAACCGTTACCCATAACGCAACGGGATGTTCGGGAAGGCGGTGCAAGTCCGCCACTGCCCCGCAACTGTGAGCGCATCTGTGCGTCGTGTTTAGAGGACGGCCGCAGACAGCCTGGATCGCAGCAACCACTGGAGCACCCCGCTCCGGGAAGGTAAGTCCAGCTCAGGCGCAAGTCAGGAGACCGGTCCCTTGCGGTTCATACCGCGTTCCGAGGGGAACGGAGGAAACCTATGCCGCATCTTTCACGGCGCCTCTGCCGCGCCTTGTTCGTCACTCCCTTTCTGCTTGTCGCATCCATCCTGCACGCCGTTACCGTCCACGGCACCGTCACGGACTCCCTGGGCGCGCCCATCGCCAACGCGACCGTCGCGCTGGTGCAGAACGGCAAAGTTGTCGTGTCCGTCAGTACTCATTACGACGGCACCTACCAGCTCTCGAATGCGGCGGCAGGCCAGTTCTATATCCTCGCCGGAGGGAAATCCTTCCGCGAGCTGACGACCGGCACCTTCTATGGCGGCGAGCTTGACGCTGTCGAGCAGAACATTGTGCTTGAGCCCGAATGGGTGCGCCAGTCCATCGTTGTCACCGCTACAGGGGTGCCCCAGCCGGAGGCGCAGGTCAGCGCGTCAGTCTCCGTCATCAACAAGACCGACTTCCTCAATCGCGCCGTGATGGTCGATCCGCTGCGGCAGGTCGCCGGATTCGACGTGGTCCAGACAGGCCAGCGTGGCGGCGTCACCTCGGTCTTCATTCGCGGAGGCAACTCCGACGACAACAAGGTGCTCCTTGACGGCATTTCCATCGAGGACATCGGCGGCCGTTTCGATCTGTCGACGATGTCCAGCACTGGGCTGTCGCACGTCGAGGCCTATCGC
>JAFAKX010000163.1 GCA_019234945.1 Silvibacterium sp. | reverse complement strand
GGCCCCGACGGGAAGGTGCTGATCGATTCCAGCGTGGCTACGGCGGCTCCGGCGATTCTGCATGCGCTGGATAAGCTTGGCGCGAGACCGCTGAAGTTTCTGATCAACACTCATTGGCATTTCGATCACACAGATGGCAACGCGGCGCTGCACCTGGCGGGGGCACTCATCATTGCTCAGGAAAACACGCGGGTGCGGATGTCATCCCAGCAGACGATCAAGCTGCTGAACCTGTCTATTCCTGCCGCGCCGACGGCAGCCCTGCCGCAACTCACGTTTCCGGAAACGGACAAGCTTTTCGTAAACAACGATGAGCTGGATCTGATTCACACACCCAGTGCGCATTCGGATTCGGACATCTACATTCGCTTTGTGAACGGGAATGTGATTCACACCGGAGATTTGTGGTTCAACGGCTATTATCCGATCATCGACCAGGACAGCGGCGGCACGATCAACGGCATGATTCGCGGAGTGGACGAGATTCTCGCGATCGCGGATGACAGGACAAAGATCGTGCCGGGCCATGGTCCGGCGGGCGACAAACGCGCGCTCCAGAAGTATCGTGACATGCTGTCGACGGTGGCGAACCGGATCGAGAAGCTGAAAATCAGCGGCCAGACCCTGCAGCAGGTAATCGCGGCGAAGCCGACTGCCGACTTCGATGCTGCGTTAGGCCATGGCATGATGACTCCGGAGCTGTTTATCACGGTGATTTACAACACGCTGTAGGAGTTCAGAGGAAAGATTGGCGAGATTCGCGGAACCCATGGCGCGGCTCATCGAAGAGCTGCGCAAATTGCCGGGCATTGGCTCGAAGAGCGCACAGCGCCTGGCATTTCACATCCTGCGGTCGAGCGAAGAGGACGCCGAAGCGTTGGCCTTAGCCGTGCGCGAGGTCAAGGCCCGGCTGATGCTCTGCTCCATCTGCAACAACATTACCGATATCGATCCTTGCCTCTACTGCGCGAGCCCGACGCGCAACCAGCGCCTTGTATGCGTGGTGGAGGAACCGACAAACATCGCCACCATCGAGAAAACGCGCGGCTACAACGGCGTCTATCACGTGCTGCACGGCACCCTTTCACCCCTCCATGGAGTGGGCCCCGAGCACTTGCGCACGAGCACTCTGGTGGATCGTGTGCGGCGGGGCGAAGTGGACGAAGTAATCCTGGCGACTTCGCCAACCATCGAAGGCGAGGCGACCGCGCACTATCTCGCGGATATGCTGCGGAACGGAACAGTAGTCGTCAGCCGGATCGCGACCGGCGTTCCAGCCGGCAGTGACATCGAGTATGCCGACGAGGTCACGATGACGCGTGCGCTCGAGGGACGCAACAGAATCTGAGTCTGAGCACCTTGCGTATGTCGCCATGTGGCGAGATAATTTATGCCAGGTGGCGTTCCATGACAATCGCGGCGATTGCAGAGGTCCTCGGCGGGAGAAAGGCCTTACGGCAGAAGGTTGAGACATCCTCCGATCTGGCGAAAGCCACACGCGCCGGATTATCGGTCGATTCGCTCGACACTCTGGCAGCGGAGCTATCCATTCAGCGGCTCGCTGTCGCGAAGCTGCTCGGCATCTCTGAACGAACGCTGACGAGGCGTGCGACTTCCAGCCGTCGGCTGACAGCCGCGGAATCCGATCGGGTTGTCCGCCTGGCCCGGATACTTGCTCTCACAAAAGAGACTCTGGGCAGCATGGAAAAAGCAAGCCGCTGGCTGCAGACTCCCAATCGCGCCCTGGAAGGCGACAGGCCCATCGACCGTCTGGATACTGACATCGGCGTTCGCAGCGTGGAGCAGGTACTCGGACGTATCGAGTATGGCCTCTACAGCTGATGCGGGTCTGGCGCATCTCTAAGGCAAAATACGCTCATTCCGCTTTTTCAGGCGAAGGAGCGAGGCTATTCGACGCGCGCTGGAACTTTGCCGGGACACCGATGGTCTACACGTCGACTTCTCTCGCGCTCGCCGCCATTGAGTTCTTCGTTCACCTCGATCCGAGTGAAGCTCCGATGGGCCTCGTCTCTCTCCTGGCGGAGATGCCCGACGACGTATCCATCGAACAGGTCGAGATTCGACAGCTTCCTCGTGACTGGCGCAAAACGGATAACAGGATTCTTCAGCAGATCGGGACTGATTGGGCCAAGTCGCAACGATCCGTGGCTCTGATTGTGCCTTCAGCAGTTGTCGAAGGCGAATGGAACGTCCTTCTAAATCGCGGACACCCGGAATTCAAGCAGGTTCGGCTTGGCGAACCGAAACCCTTTCACTACGACGAGCGGATGTTTAGGTAGGGATCAGGGAACAGGGATCAGATGCTTTCATCGCAGCGGCAGCACCTTAGAACGTGAGGCTTGAAATCAACTTCATGCGGTTACCGGTCCTTCGGGTGCTTTCCTGAGCCCCGTTCCCTGCTCCCTGCCTTTGTCAGCCTCTTAGGCGCGCGAGCAGGTCCTGCGGGTGTACGGGTTTGGCGAGAATTTCAAACTCATGTCCCTGGTTTCGGGCACGGTCGAGCAGGTCGGCCGTGGCGGCCTGGCCGGAAAACAGCAGAATCTTGCAGGCGGGCAGCATCTCGCGAATCCGGATCGCGGCGTCGATGCCGTTGAGGTCTGTCATGATTACGTCGCTGATGAGCATGTCAGGCTGAAGGGTTCGCGCGATTTCCACAGCCCTTTCGCCCGTGTACACAGCGGTGGCCTCGAATCCACTCTGATTGAGAATAATGGCGAGGGTATCGGCAATTACGCGTTCGTCATCGGCAACCAAAACTTTGGGCTTCTGCGGAGTCTCGGACATTCGTTCCTTTACATCGCTTTCATATCAAAATTCGAGACAGGACATTCCTGGACAACGGCCTGCCTTCGTTAAACTTGCAGAGTGCAGATGCCTATAAAGTATAAGGATTCCACTAGAATCTCTAGCTAGGATGATACGCTCTTCGTGGGAGATGCTTTCGGCTCCCACAAAACCGAGCAAACCCTAAGATACTGCAAACCAGCCGCCGCGCAACCGGAATTTCCTTCCAGTACGCGGAGAGCAATTCGACTGTGGTTCATTCTGGAACGATTCTCAGGCGGAAGAAAAGATGTCGGAGCCAATCATTCGCGCCCAGCAGGTGGAGAAGTACTATGAGCAGCCGAGCGAAAACCGCATCCAGGTAATCGCGCCGACCGACCTCTCGATCGTAGCTGGAGAAATCGTTGCGCTGCTCGGCCCCTCGGGATCGGGCAAATCGACGCTGATGCGCATGCTGGCCGGACTGTCGAGGCCCTCGGCGGGCGAAGTTTACTGGCACGGCAAACCGATTTCCACGGTTCGGATTCACGTCGCCATCGTTTTTCAGAGTTTTGCGCTGTTTCCCTGGCTTACGGTTCTCGAAAATGTGGAAGCGCCGCTGAGGGCGGCCGGGATGGCTTCGGCAGAGCGCAAGGAGCGCAGCCTGAAAATTCTTGATACCGTGGGCCTCGACGGCTTCCAAGCGGCATATCCCAAAGAATTGTCAGGCGGAATGCGGCAGCGCGTTGGCTTTGCGCGGGCGCTCGTGGTGGAACCCGAAGTTCTGTTCATGGACGAGCCGTTTTCGGCGCTGGATGTACTGACGGCCGAGAACCTCCGCAGCGAGCTGCTCGAGTTGTGGCAGAAGAAGACGATCCCGACGCAGGCCATCTTCATCGTCACCCACAACATTGAGGAGGCGGTACTGCTGGCCGACCGAATCATCGTGCTGGGGCGCAATCCGGGGCATGTCAGGACGGACTTCAAGGTGACGCTGGCGCATCCCCGCGACCGCAAGGGCCAGCCCTTTACGCAACTGGTCGACTACATCTACAAGGTGCTCACCAAGCCGGATGTGATGCCGGCGGCCGTTCCGGAACTGGTCGATGGCCGGAGAGTACGCGACCAGCGGCAGATGCACTACGAAATGCTGCCCCATGCCCGTCCGGGCGGCATCGCCGGACTGCTCGAGATCGTCCTCGACCTGAGCAACCAGTCGAATGGGCGAGCCGACATCTACAAGCTCGCCGATGAGCTGGCCTTCGAGATCGACGACCTGCTGCCGATTGTCGAGGCCGCGCAGATCCTCGACTTCCTGAAGGTCGGTGAGGGCGATGTGGTAATCACGCCAGAGGGCCGCGAGTTCGCCGAATCGGAGATTCTGAAGCAGAAGGATCTGTTCCGCAAGGCGGCCCTTGACCACGTGCTGCTGCTGCGGCAGATCACGCGCGCACTTCAAAATAAGAGCGACCACACGGTACCGGAGGAATTCTTTCTGGACATGCTCGATGAGCAGTTCAGCGAAGAAGAGACACTGCGGCAGCTGGACACGGCAATCAATTGGGGCCGTTACGCGGAGCTCTTCGATTTCGATGCTTCACGGCGGCGATTTGT
Organism: Silvibacterium sp.; assembly: GCA_019234945.1. Taxonomy (GTDB): domain Bacteria; phylum Acidobacteriota; class Terriglobia; order Terriglobales; family Acidobacteriaceae; genus Silvibacterium. The sequence goes on along the minus strand of JAFAKX010000163.1, from coordinate 25,248 downwards.
TCTGCCGGAGACTGAAGAGTCGGCGGAAACCGTGGAAGGCGCAGAGGCTCAGTGAAGAGCCCTTATCCGCTCTCGCGCGCGCTCGTAGTCGAGCGGACCTGGCCGGTCTTCCTCGACCTCACGGTCGCCACGGCACTCCTTGCCGGCTTCTACGCGATCCTGTGGGTAGCCAAATTCTGGTTCAGCGGCGCGGTCCCGGAAGTGGAGATTTACCGCTCCCCTTCGCACCTGCCCCTCTATGCGTTCTATTCGACGGTGCGGATTTTCGTCGCCTACCTGCTCAGCCTGGCCTTTGCGGTCGGCTACGGCTACACCGCCGCATACAATCGCCGGCTCGAAGCACTGATGATTGCCACGCTGGACATCCTGCAATCGATCCCGGTGCTGAGCTTTTTGCCCGGCGTCATGCTGGCGATGATGTCGCTCTTCCCTTCCCGCCAGCTTGGCATCGAACTGGGCGCCATTCTGCTGATCTTCACCGGCGAAGTCTGGAACATGGCCTTCAGCTTCTACTCCTCGCTCAAGAGCATTCCACGCGAGCTGCAGGAAGCATGCCAGATCAACCGGTTCTCGGCGATGCAGCGCCTGTTTCAGCTCGAGCTGCCCTACGCGACCATCGGCCTGGTTTGGAACTCGATGGTCTCGGTAGCCAGCGGCTGGTTCTTTCTGATGGTCTGCGAGATGTTCCCTGTTGGCAGCAGGAATTTCAGGCTGCCGGGGCTAGGATCCTACCTGCAGACCGCCGCGTCGAACGGCGATTACCACGCCATGGTCTGGGGCCTCATCACAATGATGCTGATCGTCGTGCTGACCGACCAGCTCCTGTGGCGTCCGCTGATCGCGTGGTCGGACAAGTTCAAGTTCGAAAACGTGGAGAGCGCAGACCGGGTGACCTCGCCGATCCTGCACCTGATCCGCAATTCAAATATGTTGGCCGCCGTGCAGCGGCACACGCTTGTTCCGCTGGGCGAAGCCACCTACCGCTGGCTCGCGCACAGGGAGCTGCGGCACTCGCCGGGCGACTCTCCGAAGACATCGAGCCGGCGCACCACGGCCATCTACGTGGTGGTGGGTGTGGTGGCTATTGCCACTGTTGGGGTGGCAGCGTTTCACGCTCTCATGCTGCTGAGACAGATTCATCGCCACGACCTGTTGGGCCTGCTGGTTGGGGCCGCGGCGACGTTTCTCCGCGTCAATGTGTCGCTGCTTTTGGCTTCGGCGTGGACGATTCCCGTCGGCGTGCTGATCGGCTTCCATCCGCGGCTGGCAAGCATCACCCAGCCGCTGGCGCAGATTGCGGCCTCGTTCCCGGCGACGGCCTTCTTCCCTGTCATACTGGTCCTGCTGATAAAAGCGGGCCTGGGTCTGGGTATCGGCTCGATTGCGCTCATGATGCTCGGGACGCAGTGGTACATCCTGTTCAACGTGATCGCCGGCGCAATGGCGATTCCCTCGGATCTGAAAGAAGTCGCCGATCTCTTTCACTTCTCCAGCCTGCAGCGCTGGACGACGGTGATCCTGCCCGGCATCTTCCCGTTTCTCATCACCGGGCTGGTCACAGCGTCAGGCGGCGCGTGGAACGCGTCGATCGTAGCGGAATACTTCGAGCTGAAGAACCATACCCTTCGGACCGTGGGTCTCGGCGAGCGGATCAGCGCGGCAAGCAGCGACGGCAACTTCCCTATCCTGCTGGCCGCGACCATCATCATGGCGCTGATGGTAGTGACCATCAACCGGCTCGTCTGGAGACCGCTCTACAGGCTGGCCGAGACCAAGTACAAGCTTGAAGGGTGAGCCCCGGACAAGCAGCGTTCAGTTTGACTGCGGAGGCTTAGCTGCATCCGAGTTACTGGGCTTCTGCTCGGGCTGCGCCGGCCGGTCTGAGGCCGAACTGGAACCGCCCTGCTCCTTCGATGTGTCGTGCTGCTCATAAATGGAGTATTGGCGGTCAGGCGGCTTCAACTTGACCGAGATATCCTTGCTGTCGCCGGTGATCTGGTAATCCTCGCCAAAGGTCTGGAAGCCCTTTGCGATGATCTGCAGCCGCACCGAGGTGCCGATCGGTATAACGTCGATCGCCACCCTGCCTTCCTCGTTGGTCTTGAGTTCGAGACCACCCTGGTCCTTGCCGTTCTTCATGGGGTGGAAGACGACCGCGGCGTTCTCTACCGGCTTGCCGTTTGTCGCCCTGACGACCGTAACGGTGATTTTCGCCGTTGGCGGCGGGGGGGTGTACTTGCGTCCGCGATGCTGCGCATCCTGAGCAAAGAGAGGCGCGGAAACGAAGGCGGCGAATAGAAAAACGGCACAAAGGGCCCGGGAAACGCTCGTGGGAGGCACCAACTGCTTCATGCTGGAATTGTAAACATTGGCGACAGGTTTAAGAAACGCCCCCGGCCTACTCGGGCGCGGACTCCGCCCCTGGATTGGCATTGCTCGCCGACGTGACCTGGGCCGTTTGCAGCAACCGGTAGCCGTCCCGAGTGCGCACCCTGTATCTCTGGACGTCCTTGCCGACGAGCTTCACCGAAATGGTCCGCCAGCCATGGTTGGGATTCGCCGCCGGATAATAGCTCAGCGCATATAGGTGCGCGAGGTCTTCGCGGATCGACCCAAATGCCTTCTTCTCGTCTCTCCAGTTCCGGGCGAAGTAGGCCTTGCCTCCCGTGGCCTTGCTGACGCGCTCAAACACAGCCTCGGAGATCGGATCGGTCTGCGCCTGCTGGGTGCTGATCATGTAAATGATGGTTCCGGTCGACTGGGCCAGTTCGGTCACGTCTTCCGGCGGCACGGAGCTGGCGTCGTCGGGGCCGTTCGAGAACACCACGATGGCCTTCTTGCCCTTGAGCGGCGCTGCATCCTTTACCGTAAGCAGCAGGCAATTGTAGAGAGCAGCGTTGTCCCCTGCTACGGTGTTGCGAACGCCGAGCAGCACCTTCGATCGGTCCGCGGTGAGTGCTGTCGCCCGAGAAAGATCGCGGCTGTAGGAGTAGAACGCTACCTTATTGACACCCTCGAGCGAGCGGACGAAGTCGGCGATGGCGTCCTGCGCATAGACGAAGCCGCGATACATGTAGTTGCTGGTATCGAACAGGATGAAGACGTTGGCGCCTGAAAGCCGCGTTGCCGGTGCGACATCATTGGCGTCCTGTACGCTCGGCTGCGATGGCGTGCCTGTAGGCACACTCCCTGTAGGCACACTCACCGTTTGTACCGGCGATCCTGGGCCCTGGAGCAACCTCTGCACGGGCTCTCCGCCTTCTTCAAACGTGGCGAGTTTTTCCGGAATCTTGTCCTCAGAGATCGAAAAATTCTCGGGGTGGAGTCCGCTAATGTAGTTGCCCTTCCCGTCGGTCACGGCAACATTGAGTTGCACCAGAACCACGTTGACTCGAATGGACGAACTATCCTCCTGGCCCGCGGTCCGGGCCCGGCCGACGAAGAAGAGAGTCGAAAAACAGCAGAGAGCAACAGCAAATCGCTTCACCGGATTCCTCCTGTCGTGCCTTCCGGCTCGCCTGAACGCTGCGAAATCGCATTCGCAGGCGGCAGGGAGGCAAGCTTGCCCTGCCGGAACTGTTCTCCGGTCTCCTGCATCGCGCGCAGCACGGCCGGCCAGTCCTCGATATCCGTCGCGAAGATTCTTGCCGTCATGTGCAGCGTCAGCTCGGGCGCCAGCCGATTGAGCATCACCGGAGGATAGCCCATCTCATCGGCGAGACGGGCCCAGTAGAGGTTCCCCGACTCCCATGACTCGCCGAACAGGCGCGCTCCATACCCTCCGAACGCCGGAAGCTGCTTCATGTGGAGCAGGTCGCGGCCGTAGGTGTGGGCCAGCGTCGGATGCGGCACACCGAAGTCTCTCGATATGCGTTCCGGATCGACGGCGGCTGGATCCCTTGTCCCTAGCGCCTCCAGCGCCGCGGCATCGGAGCCGGCAGCAGCAAAGTCAGGCGCGAACTTCTGCCGAAACTCCACACCCAGGTAGAAGGTTTCGTCCGGAAGCATGTGCGGCAGCACCTCGTTGGGATTGTTCTGTCGGAGCTCCTGATCGATCCAATCAAGCCTCTGCGGCGCCATCCGGTCCGAGAGAATCTGGATCACCCTGGACCGCAGCTCAGGATTCTTCCCAGCCGCGGTAATGAGCTGCTCTCCCGAGCGCTGATACAGCGTGACCGCGTGTAGCTCATCATGGCTGATATTCCACCACCGCGGCAGCGTGGCGCTAACGAGCAGGCCAGGAACAAGCTCCTTCCAGATCAGCGCCTGCACGTTCTCCGGCGCGATAAAGTCCTCTTCCATACTGGCCAGCGCGTAGGGCAGATCGGCAAGCGATCCGATGAGATACGCGCCGCCGCCGGCGGTCGCGCCCACGCCGAACAGCTCCGGAGAGCCCCAGAATGGCTCGCCGCCAACCATGGTGATGCCTGAGAAGTCATGCGACCGGACGAACAGCGGATTATTATGCAGCACCTGCGCACCAGGCGGCTCGTAGTAGGCATAGTTCAGGCCTACCAGCGTGTCGCGCAGAAACGGAGCCAGCTGGCCGCGCGCCGTTTCAAGCTGCGGGGGCGAACCGGGACCCTTGATGACCTTTGTCAGGTCGGTGCGCACCTGCAGCTCGGCGTGCCGCGTGCTGTAAACCACTGGCGCCCAGTCGATCTTCTCGCTCTCCGTGAAGATGGGTCGCGGCAGCTCGAATTCGCGCAGGTCCTCAGCCAACGGAAGCAGCCGGTCGCCAATATGCGCCCCATGGGCCATCTCTTTCAGACCGTCGTTGAGCGTGAACAGCGTATCGAGCGAAGCCAGACGCTGGTCGTCGAGAACAGAGTGGATCTTGGCAACCATGTCCCGGTGCATGCGGCGGCCCTCGGGAGTGTTCTGCGGAGGTCCGGCGAGCAGGTCGATCAGCTCGTCCTGCGAGAGGTTCGCATTGCCGCCGGCAGCGAGCATAATGCCCCCTAGCGAGCTGCGCGCAGCATCGAAGAGCTGGACCGAAGAAGGGATCTTGGCAAATGGCTCGACGGCGGCCTGCCACGAGCTGTTCATCTGCGCACTGGGGATCTCCCCCTGCCGGGCCAATATCTGCCATAGGCTGAGATTGGCCTGGAAGGCGCCGAGCGAGTTGCCCCGAAGAGCCACGTTGGAGAGGGAGTCGACCGAGTCAGCCACCATGACGAAGCGGTTGATAGATGTGTCGTTCAGATCAGGAAACTCGGAGAAGACGAGAAACCACGCATGATAGCGGGGAAACTTGTTGGCGATAAGTCGCACCGCGCCATCGGAGAGCCGCATCTTCGGCGGACGTGCCCGGTCGATCTCGGTCAGCGCGAGATAAATCTGCAAGGGACCGGAGTCCGTCTCCAACCGTGAATACGAGACCAGCGCCTCGAGAAGCTGCTCGGGGCTGTTCCAGGAACGCGAGCGCCTCGCCCAGTCATGCGCTGGCTTGAATCCGCCCTTCTGATTATTAAGGATTTCGCCCCAGATCTGAAGATTCCCCGGAACGTAAGGTTGGCCTGAGGAATCCCAATCCAGCCGCGTGAACAGAACCAATAGCTCGGAGCCTTTCCGGAAAACGCTCCGCGTTGCGCTGGGCTCGATGCCCGGCGCCCGATAAGCCTCATAGAGGTGCTTGAGCCGCGAGGATTGCGTCAGGTGCTTCTGCTGGTTCAGGTCGACCCGTGCCAGATCGTCATAATAGACCGCCAGCCACCCATTGTCCTTCGCCATCAGGTGCGTGATGAAGTCCCCGGGAGAGCGCGGGCTCGCGCCCACCAGCTCGGTCCAGCCCGCTTCGGCATCCGCCCCGCCCGGCACATTCACGCGGCCGGAACGGATGCAGAGCTGGCTCCCGTAAAAATTGAGCACGCCCGCCACCGGGATCAGCTTGCCGAGTCCAGGCGATTGCTGAAGCGCCATTCCCGTCTCGGTGTCGATCTTCGCCATGGCAGAGTAGAGCCGCGACACATCGCGGTCGCGCAGAAGAACATCGAGAAGGTTGCCTTCGCGCCTTCTTTTCGGGTTGCCCAGCTGCACCCACGCGCTCTCGCTGAATATCACAGGAACGGGCGTGGAGGGATAGTAGTAGCTGAACGGGGCATCCTTATCCAGCGCCTCTTCAAGGGCGGTGAGCGGGAAACCGGAGTCCGTCGTCAGAAATGCTCGCTCAGGATTCGCTGTGACCAGGGCGTTATTCTTCTGCCCGCATGGATAGCGGAGCACATAGCCGAGAATGTGGACGAGGTTGGTCGCATCCGCGCAGTTGGCAATGCGGATCTCCTGCGCCGGGCCGGCGAGCGTCTGCAGTTCCCTTGCCTGGTGGATGTAGCGGTCAAGCAGGATGAGGAACTCGGTCTCGGTATCGTTTTCGTAGCCGCGCAGAATGACATTGCGCGCCAGCAGAGGCAGCACTTCCTCCGGTGGGATTTTCTGGCTCACGCCGGCCATGCGGAGGAACGATCGCAAAGGACCGGGAACGACTACAGTTTGGGGCGGAGCAGCCGAAACGGGAGACGCCGCCTGCGCCGTGTGGCTGGAAAATGCAAAGAAACAAGCGCACAGCGATACGAGACATGCTGCAGAGACAGCGGACGGACGAAGAAGGCCCTTCATCGCCGAAATACCTCGTTAGAATCTCAGGACTTACCGAAACCCGAACCAGTCCTGACATCCATGCGCACCGCACCCAATCGACGGATCGCGTGCAACGCTTCGGAACTGCCAGCCCATGGTTCTCGCTTTCGTCGGACAAGATAATACATTTGTTCGGGTTGTCCAATCCCTTTCGAAAATCGATTTGCGGAAGGGTTTGATATGGATTCAAATCCGACGCACCACTTTACTCCGATTTGTCGCCGGATGCGCGTACGGAGGGTAAAATCTTACAAATGAGCGCTCCCGCGCCCGAAACCGTCGTTTTTTGTGGCAGCGCCTAAATTATGCCGCCGTCTGCGCTCGAGCCGTATCTAAGTATAAGAACCCACGTCGGCCCGACGCCCGACTGCCTAAACACATGGGCCATTTAAATATTTCTTCAATTTCCGACGTTAGCCATAAAGCTTCAGGGGCGAGCCGTGCCCGATCGATTCTGAGTACACTCCTTCTGTCTATTTCGGTATTTAGTCTCCCTGGCATCCTGCGCGCACAGGCTACTCCGGAAAGCGTAGCGGCCGATCCCACTGCGCTCGTTCGGCGCACCTCGAAGAATGAGCTCGCGCCCGGCGTCGGCCGTCCTGTCCGGTTCAAGCTGCACAAGATGGACGACGGGAAGATTACGACCAAGGAAATCGTCGAGACCAAAGACGGCGACGTAGCGCGTCTGATTGCGATCAACGACAAGCCGCTCCCGCCAGATGCGCAACAGTCCGAAATCGACCGGCTCAACAACTTGTTGGCCCATCCTGAAGTCCAGGAGCACCGCCACAAGAAGGAGCAGGAGGACAGCAACCGCGAGAACGAGATGATCCGGCTGCTGCCCGATGGTTTCCTCTACCACTTTGAAGGCATGGTCGACGGACCGAACGGCCCTGCCTACAGGCTAAGCTTCAAGCCCAACCCCAGCTTCCAGCCTCCGGATCGTGAAGCCGAGGTCTATCATGGCATGGCGGGCGAGCTATGCATCGACCAGCGTGAGGAACGCGTGGTGAAGCTCGAAGCGCACCTGATTGAGGATGTGAACTTCGGCTGGGGCATTCTGGGCCGGCTCTACAAAGGCGGATCCATCCTGGTGGAGCAGAAGGATGTGGGTGAGGGCCACTGGGAGGGGACCCACATGAAGCTGAACCTCCACGGCAAGGCGCTGATGATCAAGCCTCTGTCATTTGAAACAACCGAAGATTCCACCGATTTCGAGCCCGTTCCTCACGAATGGAGCTACAAAGACGCCGTGCACTTGCTGCTGAGCGATAACTTCGGAGGCGGAGAAACCCAGACGGCCGAGCAGAAATAGATGCAGAAATAGGTTCAGTCCTGCACGACGCCCTCGCGCCTCTCCGCAACATGCCACAGCACACCGCTCGGATGGACGACATAGGCAACCCGAAGTCCCCATGGTTGCATTGCCGGCGGCCGCGGTGACGCTACGCCGAAGGTGCCCGTCAGATCCAGCGCGCTGATGTGCGACCACCACCCGTCCAGATCGTCGACCATAAGCTGCATCATGAGGTCTCTGCCCAGTCCTTTTGGTAATAGCGTTGCAAAATGAAGCCGCTCGATCCCATCCTGAAGATCGCCACATCGCCGTCGAGAAGCTTTTCGAAGCCGAGCGCCTCGTAAAAGCGCTTGGACAGGTCGAAGTCGCGGGCCGGCAAAAAGGGACGGGCCATTTCTGTTCCGGAAGGGATGGGACGCATCGGTTTTTCCTCAGATAGACACTCTGACCGCTCTCACTCTTCACGTAATACTTCCAGCGGCTTCTGCCCGAGGATTCTGAAGCTGGCGATCCATCCCGTTGCAATCGCCAGGACAGCGGTCGCAATGACCGTAAAGCCCGATGCAAACCAATCCGCATGCCAGTGGATATCCATCCTCCGAAGGAGGATTCGCGCGAGCAGGTTTGCGAAGAGCACGCCCACGGCCCCGGATAACAGCCCGAGCACCAGAAACTCGATGCTGAAGACCTGGGCGATACGGTTCCGCGTGCCGCCCAGCGTCTTGAGAACCACCACCTCGCGAATACGGCGGAAGCGCGTGCTGGCAACGCTGGATGCAAGGATGATCGCCCCCGACAGAATCGAGAATCCGGCAAGGAACCGGATGACGAGGATAATGTGCCCCGCGACATCCTGAATGGTCTGGAGAATATCGGCGAGATTGATAACGGTGATCGTCGGATACGCCGCAAAAAGCGTGCGCTCAAGCTGCGGGATGTTCGATGGCGCGACGTGAATGGCTCCGTACCACGTGGCTGGCAGGTCGCGGACAAGGCCCGGCGCGAGAATGTATTCGCTGCGCGCGAAGGCATGCTCACCGTCTACTTTGTAGATGGCCGTAACTACAGTGGACACGGTGCGGTCATCGACAGAAAAATCCACCTTGGAGCCCAGGTGAAGGTTAAGCCGCCTCGCGATGCGGTCTACCACTGCCAGCCCAGGATCATCAGGCTTCTTCCACCACTGGCCCTGACTGATCTTCGTGCCTTTTGGAATCCCCTCCGACCAGGAGATCGCCGCCGACCGCAGCATACGCCGCGGATAGTTCTGAAACTTGAGCTGGTCCACTGGCACGCCGTCGATACTGGTAATCCGCGACGATATGATGGGGATCGTCTCCAGCTGGCTTTGCACGCCGGGCTGCTTCGCGAGCAGCGATTGCACACCGGCAAGCTCTTCCGGCGCGATATCGACCAGGAAAACGTTCGGCGTGTCGGACGAGACCTCATTGTGCATCTCGCGCACAATGGCAGACTGCATCAGGTAGACGGCAAGGATGAGCATGACGCCCGCGCCAAGCGCCGCGAGCACGGCAGATGACTGATTGCCGGGACGATAGAGGTTGGCGAGGCCGTGGCGTACGGCTGAGGGCAGGTGCAGGCGAGTCTTGTCCAGAAACGCACGCAGCGTGCGCAACGTGAGCGCCGAGAGCCCGAGAATCACAAGCAGGACCGCGCAGAGGCTCGCCGCAAACCACTTCCCTATCGTCCACGAGTCGGAGAGAGCCGCGGCTATCGCGGCAAGTCCGGCGACAATCAGCGCGATGGCAAACCACTGAAGCTTGCGTTCGCGGAACTTCGGCCCCCAGTAGCCGTACGTGACAACCGTTATGCCGAAGGCAACGTCGAGAATGAGCACCCCGAGCGACCAGCGGAGCGTATGAGTGCGCAAGCCGATGATCCACAGAGCGAGTGACGCGAGGCCGATCACGAGAACGAAGGCCAGCAGGATGCGCTGAATGCGGAACACGCGTGGGTTTTCTCCGCGGCGCAGCAGGCTGACCCCTTCCGCAGTTTCAACCATCTTGCGCAGCACCGCGATCGGCCGGACGTGGCGCACGTCGAGCAGAGGCGGCAGGCAGAACAGGATCGTCGTAAGGATTCCAGTGGCGAGCGCGGCCGATACAGGCTTGATCGCGAGCGCGAGTGGAGGCCGCAGCGGCAGCAGCGATCCGAGCAGCGAGGGGAAAACGTACTCGACGCCGAGGCCGAGCACCACCCCCAGCAATCCTCCGGCGAGTCCAAGAAAGATCGTCTGGAGCAGATAAATGCGCAGAATGTCTGACGAGCGCGCGCCGATCGACTTCATGATGGCCAGAATCTCGATCCTCTGCTGCAGGTGCGCTCGCATGGCCATGGCCACGCCGATGGCTCCGAGGACCATGGCGACGAGGCAGATGAGGCTGAGGAGTCCTGTGGCATTGTCGAGACCACGCGTCAGCTCGGGGCTGGTCTCGCGGAAATCCATGACCTGCGCGTCTGGCAGGATCTTTTCAAGTTCCGGGCGCAGCGTGGCGATGCTCTCTTGACTTCCATTGATCTTGAATAAGTAGCGCTCGCTGGCGCGGCTGCCGAGCCCGAGCAGACCGCTTTCGAGAAGCGCGCGCCGCGTGATCATCACGCGTGGACCCAGTCCGACTCCCGCAGTCATACGGTCCGGCTCCCGCAGAATGACAGCCGCGATGCGGAAGTGCCTCGTCCCGATCTTCAGCGTGTCGCCAACTTTCGCGTTGAGCCGGACGAGGAGGTTGTCGTCGACGAGAGCTGTTGAGTCGGTAAGCAGGTCGTGGATCGAGCCCGCGGGGCTGAGAACGATGTGTCCGTAGTAGGGATAAACAGCGGGATCGACCGCCTTGAGCGAGACGAGCAGCGGCACGGGATCGCCCTGCACCGACGCCATCGAAACCATCTCCGTCACGCTGGTGCGCTCGACTCCGCTGGTTGCAAGCGCATCAAGCTGCTGCTGCTCCTTCGGAGTTGCGAGGCGGAACATCCGCGCCGACAGGTCGGCGGCCATGATGCCTCGCGCATCGCCAAGCAGCGCCTTCTGGAATGCCTGGCTGAAGCCTCGCACCCCCGTCAGAGCCGCCACTCCGATAGCAACCGAAAGCAGTACGAAGACGAATTTCGCCCGCGACGCCCGCAGCTCTCGCCAGGCGATGCGGGCTGCTGTCGACCACGGGAGTGCGGGCTTGGTGACGGTGCTCATCCGATGACCTCCGTAGGCTCAGCGTGCGTCGTCAGTTCATCGGCAACGACGAGTCCGTCGCGCATATGAATCTGCCGGTCGGCGCGGGACGCGATATCCGGATCATGCGTGACCATCACCAGCGTTGTCCGCGCTTCACGCTGCCGCACCGTGAGCAGGTCGAGCACGTGCTGGCCGTTGACCGAATCGAGGTTGCCCGTCGGCTCGTCAGCAAGCACGATGGGCGGATCAAGTACAAAGGCACGCGCCAGCGCAACGCGCTGCTGCTCCCCGCCGGAAAGCTGAATCGGGTAATGCTGTAGTCGGTCGGCGAGCCCAACGCTGTTCAGCAGCGCAGTGGCGCGACCGCGGCCGTCTCCGCGCGTGTTCAGCTCATGCGGCAGAAGCACATTTTCGAGCGCCGTGAGCGTCGGAATGAGCTGGTAGGACTGGAACACGAAGCCAATCTTCTGTCCGCGCACCTGTGCCAGCCGGTCTTCCTCGAGATGGCTGATATCGACCCCATCAAGGATAACTTCCCCCTCGCTCGGCGAATCGAGACCGGCGAGCAGCCCAAGCAGCGTGCTCTTGCCGCTGCCCGACGCGCCCATAATGGCGACAAACTGCCCCTGCGGAATAAGGAGGTCGATGCCGCGAAGGATATCGACGGTGCGATTGCCGTTGCGAATGGATTTCTTCAGGTTACGAACTTCAATCATTCCTCAGTCCTCGGGCGGCGTCTCTCATCAGGCTACAATTTTTGGGTGAAGTCCTGTTTTCGCCGGCCAATTCTGGTTTTGCTGTTGTGCGCCCGGCTTTTGATGGCGCAGACTCCCACTGCCGAAAATAGTTCGGGGAAGAGTTCCGGGAATCGCAGTTCCGAGCCCGTAATCGTCTGCTTCGGCGACAGCCTGACCGCCGGATATGGCGCCGACCCTGGGCACAGTTATCCGGATTACCTCCAGAGGCTGCTCGACGCCCGCGCCTACCATTACCGCGTCATCAATAAGGGCATCAGCGGCGACACATCGAAGGACGGCGTGTCGCGGCTGAACAGTGTTCTGGCGGCGCACCCGCAGGTTGTCGTGGTCGAGTTCGGCGGCAATGATGGTCTCCGCGGGCTGCCCATCACCGCGACGCGCGCCAACCTGGACAGAATCATCTCCACCCTGCAGAACGCCGGCATCAAAGTGGCGCTCGCGGGAATCACGTTGCCTCCGCAGTACGGGCCGGATTACGTCAAGCAGATCAACGATACCTACTCGCTGGCCGCCGACAAGTTCAAAGTCCCACTGCTTCCCTTTCTGTTGATTCACGTCTACAACGTTCCCGGCGGAATGCAGCAGGACGGCATTCACGCAACAGCCAAGGGCAACGCGATTGTCGCCGAAGATGTCTTCGCGCTGATTAAGTCGATGCTGAGGAAATAGCTCACAACAGCACAATCGTCGGCTGAAAGAGCGTCCCCGCGATGCGCTTGCCGATCGCGACCAGTTCCCTCTGCCCTTCGAATATCTTGACCAGCGGAGCCTGCGTGAAGTCGGGCAGATTGATCTGCATACCGTTGCGCAGCCGAGCAAGTGTCTGCCCGTCGGCGGTGACGGAGGGCAACTCAGGAAGGATCGTCCGCGGGTGAGGCATGCGCTCCTGCAGTCTGTTTTCCTGTGCGAGCGATTCGGCCTCGTCGAGCGGAATGGCCTGATCGATCGGGAAGGGGCCGGAAGCGATGCGGCGCAGAGTAGCCAGGTGTGCGCCTGTACCGAGAACGAGTCCAAGCTCGTGGGCAACGGAACGGACGTATCCACCAGAAGAGATACGCATGAGGAACGCCGCGAGTTCCCCATTGCACGACTCGATAACAAACTCGCCGACATGAATCCGCGCAGGCTTGAGCTGCGGCGTCTCGCCGGATCGCGCAATCTTGTATGCCGGCTTGCCGCCGATCTTCTTCGCGGATATCGGCGGCGGAAGCTGGTCGATCTCGCCGGCGAACCTTGCCGCAACCTCGCGAAGTTCCTCCAGCGTGAACGACGCCTTCACCGGCACGGACGTGGGCGCGCCCTCTGCGTCGTAAGTATCCGTCGAGAAGCCGAAGCGGATCGTGCCCGTATAAGTCTTCTCGTGCGTTCCGTAGAATTGCGCAAGCCGCGTGAACTTCCCGAGCAGCAGCGGGAGCACTCCGGTCGCCATCGGATCAAGCGTCCCCAGGTGCCCGATCGATTTTTCACCCATGGCGCGCCGCAGTCGTGCGACCACGTCGTGCGACGTCATCCCCGATGGCTTATCAATGATAAGGAGCCCATTCACGGTTCTACTCTATCGAGAACCGCGAGTGCTTCGCACAGCTCTGTTATGAACGCTGACCACCGAACGCCCAACGCTCAGTTGATCCCCGTCGACTGCGGCAGCAGCATCGTGAACGTGCACTTGTCCGAAGTGTCCGGGCAATACAGCATCCCCCGGCGCACCAGCTTCGCCTGCGAGCCCCTCGGAATCTGCCCCGCAAACTTCAGCTTCAGCAGCTCCGGCGAAGCCTCCTTCAAATAATCATCGCCGCTGATGAACTGCACATCCTCCGTCTTGCCCGCTGAGATCAGCACGAAGAAGTCTGCCGTGCCGCTCTTCCACTGCTTCGGAAGGCTCACCGTCCGCATCTCCGTCAGATCCTCGTTCGCCGGCTTGCCGCCCGGGGCAACGCCTTTCGCCGTCAGCTTCGCCAGCCGCTCGCGCATGCTGTCAGTACCGGACGGATCAGGACTCAGCGTTTCCGCTGAAAGCGCCAGATCGTAGGTCTTCGCCGCCTCGGCAAAATTCCTCTGTTTCTCGTAAATCTGTCCCAGGTGGTCGCCGACTTCGCTGTGCTGCGTCACCGTCCACGCCGCACCTACATAATTCTCGGCATCCGGAAGCTTGCCTTCGCGGAAGTAGATCCAGCCCATCGTGTCCCACACGGCCGTCAGCAGATTCACGTGCTGCAGGTCATCGCGCGTCAGGTTGCCAAGCGAAATCTCCGCTGTCTGCTTCTCCAGAATTCCCATCGCCTTCTTGCTGCTAGCCTCCGCCGTCGGCAGATCCGCGTTGAAGTCCGCCAGCTCGTATGCAGCGTTATTTAGCGCGTTCGGATCGTCGCTGCCCTTCGTGCTGCTACGCAGCGTCTCGACTCCCGCGTCGCGCTTGCCTGCGAGCAGCTCCGCGCGCCCGGCCTGCGCGGCGATGTCCTTGTTATCCGGAGCCTGCTTCATCGCGCTCTCGAGCAGCGTGCTCGCCTCGTCATATTTCTTATCGAGAATCAGCAGCGAGCCCAGCTGCAGCTCGGCGTTAGCATTGTCCGGAATCACCTTCAGCAGGTCGCGCAGTGTTCGCTCTGCCTCGTCGTTGCGCTTCATCTTTACCAGCACTTCAGCCAGCGCCTGGTAGGCCAGCGCATTCTCCGGGTGATACTCGATCTCCTTGCGAAAATCCGCCACGGCATTGTCCAGCCGGTTCTCCATCATGTCAACGTATGCCGTCTCCATCCACAGCCCGCGCTCCTTCGGATTCAGCTGCTCGGCTCTGTGCAGGTCGCTGTGCGCGGCCTTCAGGTCGTGACGCGTAATATCGACATAAGCCGACTGCAGATACTGTGCGGCCTCGGGATTCCCCGCCGCCGTATCGATCCCCTTCGTTCCCGCCGCGACAAGCTGGATGTACTGCGTCTCGTCGTCGGTCACATTCTTCGCGAATTTTTTATACTCGGCCGCCTTTTGAACCGGAACGTCGCGCTCCAACACCTCCAGCTTCCGCTCAGTAATCAGCTTGTTTCCGTCAAGCTTGTAGTCGGCCTCGTAAACCGCGAACGCTGTCGTGTACTTGACCGAGCGTGGCAACTGAGCTGTGTAGGTGGGCGGCAGCTCGATGGTCGACTTGTGCGCCTCGGTCCGCGCAGATCCCAGCGTGATCGGCTCGGTCGGCGTCTCATCCTGGTCAATCTCCGTCAGCGACACCGGAAACGTCAGCGGCACGATCCGCCGATTGTTCCAGTCGGCATACTCCTTGTGGTTGTAATCGTAGGCGTAATGGAACGGCTTATCCGTCTGCTCCGGCAGGCTCACGTCTAGATTGGTGACCGACCCGGCAAATCCCATCCGCTGCGAGATGTTCTGCGCCACCTGCGGCCACTGCGCGCGCGACGTGCCGTGAAAGACCTCGCGGAAGGTGGTTTCCGAATCGCCCCGCAGCTCGAAGTCGATGTGGCCTTCGAGCGTGCCTTGACTGTCAAGCTTGGCCACCGCGGTCGTCGTATCCACAAACGGAAACGGCCCGTCTGGAGGCGTGCGTTCGAGTCGGGGGGGTCCATTCGTCGGAATCACCAACGCCTGTTTGTCGCGCAGCGGCGAGATCAGCATCCGATATGGAGTCACCTCCGGCGTGCTGTCGAGCCAGATCTCCTTGCCGTTGAGCGACACCACTGTGATCACGTGATCGAACTGCGCCGGTGTGGGCAGCTCCGGATGCAGCTTGATCGAGGTGCCGATCAGCGCCGGCCATGCATCGTATCCGGCGGCGTTCAGCATCGAGGCCAGCAGCGTGTGCTTGTCCTTGCAGTCGCCGTACTGGTTATCGAGCACCGTCTCCGCCGAATGCGGCTGGTAGCGGCCGATCCCGAACGCCACCCCGATATACCGCACCTGCGTCGATACATAGTGATAGATCGTGGCAATCTTCTCGTCGTCAGCCGTCTTCCCCTGAATCAGTTCCTCGACCTTTGCCTTCACCTCGGGGCTCGCCTCGGTGCGGTTCTTCGCCAGTGAGCCATACCAGTCGCCCACTTCCTGCCAGTTACGAAAAGTTGTCCACGTCACCGGAGCGAGCGCCTCCGGATCGTCTGCGGAATCCTTCTTTTTGTCCGCGCCAACTGTCGGCTCCATCTGCGATGTTTTCCAGCGATAGACCTTCAGCCCGTTTTCCTCCGTGATCACCGGCCGGTTCTTCGGAGTCAGCACCAGCACGTATTTGTCCTTCGGAAACGACAGTTCCACTGTCTCGTCGAGCACAACGTTATTGCGGACAAAGTTCAGCGCGCTCCAGAACTGCCCCGCCGCTGGCGCCTTCGTCCTCACGAAGCGCATCTCGTATTCGAGCTTGTCGCCGGGGCTCAGCGACTTCACCGGGATCTGAATCTCCCTGAGGTCGCTGTAGAACGGAGCCGCGCGCGTCACCTCAGTCGGCATGTCCTGCGCGTCGTCGGATGGAGTGTTGACGACCGTTCCATCCGGCCTCCGCACTCGCACATAAACCGGCTCAACCTTCTCCTCGCCGGACGCATACGAGAACGTCAGCAGGCCCGCCTCATGCACCGCGCCCTCGGACTGCACCCGTGCCACCACCGTTAGCGTCTTGTCCCCTAATCCATTCGCGTCATAATGAATCACCGTCGCGACCTTCTCGTAGACCACTCCTTCCTTCGCAAACTGCGCGTCAGAGGGCGCGCTGTTTGTGAGCTTCACCTGGGGAGCCGTAGGAAGCGAGGAGGAGTCCTGCGGGGGATGGTCCTGCGCACGGCAGAGAGACCCAAGCAAGACCGGCAGAATGGCAAGAACAGGAAGGCGTAGAAAACGACGGAGCATTGCTACTAATTATTGCCAGAGACGAGCCAGCCCGCGCTACTCGAATCCACGAAGCGTGGTACTTTCGTGTTTTTCGCCACCCTCAGCGAAACAAGCTGAGATACCAGCCCACCGTCTCCCGCCCCTCGAACGCTGCATAGATCGCCGCGGCACACAGAAACGACCCCAAGGGGAGCCTGTAGGCGCCCCAGGTTGGAGAGCCACTGTCCTGAGTCCGCCGAAGGGTCCGGATTTTCGGACCTGGGCCCACAAGCAACAACAGCAACCCATACACCGCTCCGCCCACCACCGCCAGAAAAAAAGCCAACAACGCATTCGCCGGACCCAGCCAGGCCGTAATCATGGCTAGCAGCTTCGCGTCACCCAGTCCCATGCCTTCGCGTCGGCGCACCAGCCAATAAAGGCCGCGAATCGCCAGGATCAGCACGGCCCCGCAGACCGCCCATCCCAGAGAATCGCCAGCGCAACGCAACCGGCCCGGCCATCCGCCTCCGCAGATAGCCCCGCTGTAGATCACGCCCAGCACAATCCCCGGCAGCGTAAACGCATTCGGAAGCAGCATCGTCTCTGCATCCATCGCCGCCAGCCCCAGCACGAGAAGGCAGAACACCGCCATGCCGATCCCCTGAACCGACACGCCGAACTCCAGCCAGCACAGCACCCACAGAGCCGCTGTTGCCAGCTCGATCGCCGGATACCGCCACGAGATCGCCGCTCCGCAATCCCGGCACCGCCCGCGCAGAACCAGGAAGCTCAACAGCGGCACATTGTCCCGAGCCCGAATCGCAGCCCCACACTCAGGACACCGCGACCGCCCTGCCGCAACCGATTCATGCCGCGGCAGCCGCCAGATGCACACATTCAGAAAGCTGCCGAACACCAGCCCGAGCAACCCGGCAAAAATCCCCGTCAGCAGGTTCAACTCCGCGACCCTCAAACCAGCCCGCAGTATACGTTGCAGTCAGGTAAACTGAAGCCGATGCCGCCCACCGAAAACGTTGAGCCGCACCCTGTCTTCGAAACCACCCCGAACCCCGGCCCTATCTTTGCCGAGGCCGTGGCTATCATGCATGGCCTCCGCGCGCCCGGCGGATGTCCCTGGGACCGCGAGCAGACTTTCGACTCCATCCGCAAATACACCCTCGAAGAGACCTACGAAGTCTTCGACGCCATCGATCGCCGCGACTGGACGGCTCTCAAGGACGAACTCGGCGATCTGCTGCTTCAAGTCCTCTTCTATGCCGAGATGGCCTCCGAAGCAGGCTCCTTCACCATCGAGGACGTCATCGCCGGTCTCAACCGCAAGCTCATCCGGCGCCATCCTCACGTCTTCGGAGAAGCGGCCGCCGCCGAAGCCGGCAACACCGCCACCGGGCTGGAAACCGATGGCATCGACGCGCCCCAGGTTCTCCGCAACTGGGAGGAAATCAAGAAGCTTGAGAAGTCCTCGCGCCCCGCTCCCCCCCACGCCACGCTGGAAGGACGCCTCGAAGCGATTCCGCGCTCGATGCCCGCGCTCTCTGAAGCGGCGAAACTCGGCTCAAAGGCAGCCAAAGCGGGCTTTGACTGGCCTGACGTCTCCGGCCTGATCGACAAGCTCCGCGAAGAGACGGCGGAACTGGAAGCCGAGCTGCCGCATGCGGCATCATCTCATAATGCGATTTCAGAAGAGCTTGGAGATCTGCTATTTACGGCCGTAAACCTCGCGCGTCGCTTGAAGATCGATCCCGAGCTCGTCCTACGCGACACCAACGCGAAATTCCGCCGCCGCTTCCGCGCGATGGAACTCGCCAGTCCCCGGCCCCTCGAGGACCTTTCTCCTGATGAGCTTGAGTCCCTCTGGGCCCAGGCCAAACTTAGCGAGCGCCAGCCATGACCACCGCCGCTGCCCCGAATCCCTCCTCCACCTGCTTCACTCGTGACGGACGCCCCATTCTCATCCGATCCTGCCGCGGCTTCGACGAACTTGACGCCTGCGTGAAGCTCCAGATGGACACCTGGGGCTTTTCTGATGGAGACGTCATTCCCCGCCGCGTCTTTGTTGTCTCCCAGCGCATCGGAGGCCAGGTGATCGGCGCCTTCGACGTAACCCGCGCCGAGAATCCCGAAGGAACCGCTGAAAACCTCATCGGCTTCGCCATGTCGCTCCCCGGAGTCAAGCCCCCCGACCGATCCCAAAACGAATCCCAAGACGAATCCGGAGACGAATCCGAAGACGAACCCGGCGCTCCGCCTGTCCCATATCTGCACTCGCATATGCTGGCCGTTGCACCGGGATACCGCAACGACGGCATCGGCCGCCAACTGAAGCTCTTTCAACGGGTTGAAGCACTCGAGCGCGGCATCAGCTTAATGGAATGGACCTTCGATCCGCTGGAGATCAAGAATTCTTTCCTAAATATCCACAAGCTGGGAACAATAATTCGGAGCTATACACCAGATTTTTATGGTGTATCCTCTTCTCGTCTGCAGGGTGGGCTGCCTACCGACCGGTTGCATGCTGAATGGTATCTCCGTTCAAGCCGGGTCGAGGCCACGCTCGCCGGAGTTCCGGTCCACAACTTTGACATCGAAGCAACCATCATGATCCCTCACCAGGTCGCCGAATGGAAGTCGTCGGAATCCGGTATCGACTTGGCGCGGACGGTGCAGACCGAAAATCGCCTGCGTTTTCAGGCAGCCTTTCAGCGCGGGCTGGCCGTAGTCGGTTTTCACCGGGATACCCACGGTAACGGCATCTTCGAACTTGCGCCCTTCGAGCATCCTTCGAGCATCTAAGAAGCTATTTATGAGAATTGACGCAATCTTCCTTCGAGAAATTCGTCTTCCCCTGGTCAAACCTTTCGAAACCAGCTTCGGCGTGACCACCGATCGCCGCATCCTTCTGGTGGAACTGAAAGCCGAAGGCCTCACCGGCTGGGGTGAGTGTGTCGCAGGCGAACGCCCTTATTACTCCTACGAGACAATCGACACTGCCTGGCTCGTTCTTCTGCAGGAGCTCGCACCCGCCCTTGCCCGCTCCGAGCCGGCGCATGCAGGCAAGATTCCCGGCATCCTCAAGCAGGTTCGCGGACACCGCATGGCCAAGGCCGCCCTCGAAAACTCCGTCTGGGACCTCGAAGCCCAGATGCGCGGCATCCCGCTGGCCGAACTGCTCGGCGGAGTCCGCGAAACCATCCCCTGCGGCGTCTCCATCGGCATCAAGGGGTCCATTCCCGAGCTGCTCAAGGACATCGAAACCGAGCTTGCCGCCGGCTACCAGCGCATCAAGCTCAAGTGCAAGCCCGGCTGGGACACGAAGGTCTTCGAGGCCGTCCGCAATCGATGGCCCGATATCAAACTGACCTGCGACGCGAACTCGGCGTACAAACTCAAGGACGCCGACTGCATCATCGGCTGGGACGACTTCAACCTGATGATGATCGAGCAGCCGCTCTGGGCCGACGACTTCTACTACCACTCCATGTTGCAGCGGCAGCTCAACACGCCCATCTGCCTCGACGAATCCATCCACAACCGCCGCGACACCCTCGCCGCCATCGAGATGGAGTCGTGCCGTATCATCAACATCAAAAGTGGCCGCGTGGGAGGCCTCGGCGAAGCCATCGCCGTCCACAATGCCGCCATGGAGCGCGGCATCCCGGTCTGGTGCGGAGGCATGCTCGAAACCGGCATCGGCCGCTCACACAATATTGCCCTGTCGTCGCTCGAAAACTTCACCCTGCCCGGCGATGTCTCCGCCTCGAAGCGCTACTACCAGGAAGACATCATCGAGCCTGCGGTCGAAGTCACGCCCCAGGGCGAGATCGTTGTTCCCACCACTCCGGGCCGCGGCTACGAAGTCCGCGAAGACCTCGTCGAGCGCCTCACCGTCCGCAAGGAAGAGATCCGCGCGCTGGCCTTCGCGTAAAGACCAAAAATCAGGGATCAGGGAGTAGGAAATAGAAACAAAGTGGGTGTCCCACTCCCTGATTCTCGGACGTGGGAAGCGCCTGCCCGCATCGTTACGGATCTCCCTTCTACCTGTGCCCTGTGCCCTGTTCCCTAATCCCTAATCGCTAATCCCTGTTCCCTGCTCCCTGTTCCCTGCCCCCCATTGCACTTTCCTCTTTCGAATTTCGCTCTTCTGAATGACAGGCTTTGTGACGCCTCGTTCGCGAAGGAGAAAGACAATGTTCAAAAACATCCGCATTTACATCTTTGCCGCCGGTTTCGCGGCTATCGCATTCATGGTCGCGCCGAAACAATTTGCAGCTCAGAACAGCCACACCCTCACCATAGTCAATCGCTCTGGGTTCGAGATTGACGAGATTCACATCTCGTCCGTCGGCGATCGCTCATGGGAGCGCGACAGGCTTGGAGCCGATGTTCTTCGCAGCGGCCATAAGTACATCTTCAGTGGAATCCTTCCGGGTTATTACGACATCAAGCTCATCGACGAAGACAACGATTCCTGCATCCTGAAGTCTGTCTTCGTCAACAACAACCTGACCTGGACCCTCAACCCGCCTGACCTCGTCGGATGCGAGACGCACCTGCGAGGAGTCAGCGCTCCTCTGGTTTCCGAAGAACCGTCCCACCCCTCCCTCATCGCGGCTCAAGAATCGCAATGCGATCCGCATAACTGAAAGAAGTTCCTCCCCACCCTTCGTGCTACCCCTTGGCATCTGTCATCCTGAGCGGAGCACGCCCTGGCGTGCGGAGCCGAAGAGCCTGTCCTGAGCGAAGCCGAAGGAACCTGCTTTTCCAAACCCTCTACGCGCCGCAGAAATGAGGGCGCCCGATCCTGAGCTTAGCGAAGGGTGGGACGCGTTCCCCCCCGGCCCAACATGCGCCATTTCTTCCTGGGTCACCTGAGCGAAGCACGCCGTGGCGTGCGAAGTCGAAGAGCCTGTCCTGAGCGAAGCCGAAGGAACTGCTTTTCCTACTGGCAGATGGTCCGGCTTGTAACAGGGCACAGCTTTAGCTGTGCCATAAAGACGCGGTCCGCAGGCCCGCACCGCACTGCCGTAGGCCGGAGTGGAGCCGCAGACGAAACGACTGATCCACAGATCAGCTTCACCGACGGATGCCTCCAAGGCCTCAAGCTCCACCTGCACCCCCGTGCAGCAGAACTCCAGCGACCCGGCGACCCGCAATCGACCTTAACCGCCAGACGGCAACCGTCACCGTCAACGCCCTCAGCACCGCAGTATTTGTAACTGAAAAAGAGTAGATCCAAGACCTATACTGAAGCCCACCTGAAATCGGAAGAGTTTAGGTGGGCTCTCACTGGATCGACGGACACGGCTCCGCCGGGAAGAAACGTTGACATTCTTCCCTCGTGAAGCCGGGCGGATTGCGAGTCACCCGGCTACGACCCAGATTGAGCAGGTCATGAATATCCATGGCGTAGAGCTGCACAGTTCCATCCCAGCCGGAGGTCGCCAAGCGCTTTCCATCCGGACTGAAGGCCACAGCACGGACATCATTCGAATGACCGGGCAGGGTAATTAGCTCCCGCCCACTGGCTGCATCCCAAATCTTCGCCGTGTTGTCATCACTGGCGGTGGCCAGGCGCTTGCCATCCGGACTGAAGGCCACACTAACGACAGACCCTCCATGCCCGCGCAGGGTAATTAGCTCCCGCCCACTGACTGTATCCCAAATCTTCGCCGTGTCGTCCTCACTGGCGGTGGCCAGGCGCTTGCCATCCGGACTGAAGGCCACACCAACGACTGGTCCTCCATGCCTGCGCAGGGTAATTAGCTCCCGCCCACTAACTGCATCCCAAATCTTCGCCGTGTCGTCCCAACTAGAAGTGGCAACGCGCCTGCCATCGGGACTGAAGGCCACAGCAGAGACACGACTCGAATGACCGCGCAGGGTCATCCGTTCACGCCCAGTCGTGGCGTCCCAGATCTTCGCCGTCTCGTCCCAACTAGCCGTGACCAGTCGCTTGTCATCCGGACTGAAGGCCACGCCATAGACAGCTTCTGCATGCCCGCGCAGGGTAAGTAGCTCCTGCCCATTCACTGCATCCCAAATCTTCACCGTGTGGTCATCGCTAGCGGTAGCTATGCGTTTACTGTCCGAGCTGAAGACCAGACTGTAGATCTCGGCATTCGGATGCCCTCGCAGGTCTAGAAGCTCTTGACCACTGAGCACATCCCATATCTTTGGGTTCTCATAGCCGGCGGCGGCTAGACGTTTACCGTCGGGACTGAAGGCCACGCTTTTCAAAACATAACCGTGCAGTGTGAGCAATTCCTCTCTGCCGGCCCACACCCTTGCTGTGTCATCCCGACTGGCAGTGGCCAGGCGCTTGCCATCCGGACTGAAGACGACGGAATCGACAATATTCGAATGTCCGCGCAACGTCACCAGCTCTTTGCCGCTGCTGGCATCCCAGACTTTTGCCGTCGCGTCATAACTGGCCGTGGCCAGACTCTTCCCGTCTGGGCTGAAGGCAACGTCGCAGACGTCAAAGGAATGCCCACGCAGCACTCGCAGCTCTTGCCCGCTTGCGGCGTCCCAAATCTTCGCCGTGAAGTCCGCACTGGCGGTGGCTAGATGCTTGCCATCTGGACTGAAGGCAACAGCATGGACACCATATTGCCCTTGCAGCGTCACCAACTCCTGGCCGCTTGCGGCATCCCAAACCTTTGCTGTTTTGTCTTTACTGGCAGTAGCGACCTGCTTGCCATCCGGACTGAACGCTACGCCGGAGACGGCGTCGGAATGACCAGACAGGGTCACCAGTTCCTGCCCGCTCGTGGCGTCCCAGATCTTCGCTGTGTTGTCATCACCGGCGGTGGCTAAGTGCTTGCCGTCCGGACTGAAGGCCACGCCATTGACAGTTCCCCGATGGCAGTGCAGGACGAGCACTTGGTGTCCGTCGCTGGTGTCCCAAATCCGTGCAATCCCGTAATCACCGGCCGTGGCGAGCAGCTTGCCGTCCGGACTGTAGGCTACAGCTAGGACGGTACCCGAATAGGCGGTGGGCGTGGCCATCAGTGCCTGTCCATTGGTTGAGTCCCAGATTCTCACCGTCCCGTCAAAACCTGCAGTGGCGAGACGCCTTCCATCGGGGCTGAAAGCTACGGCAAAGACAGCCCCTCGGTGGCCGCGCAATGTAAGGCGTACCCGTGACAATAAGATCGCCTGGTGCAGTGCATCTTCTGCCGCTGGTACTGGAGGTTCACTGAAGGCCACAGTGGAGTTAACTGCTTGTATGGCCAGCAGAATGCTTCGCTCGGGGTCTTCGTTGAGACTCTCGTTTGCGTAGGCCGTCAACTCTCTCCCCCTTGATTCTCTTGCATTTTGCTGAGCAGTTGCCTCATTTTCTTCTGCAATGCTTTGTTGGTGCTTAGCCTCGGCTTCGTTTTTGACAGCCAGGTCCTTCTGTTCTCTCGCCACTTTGGCATTGGACTCTGCTAGTTTGGTTTCTCTTCTGGCTTCCTCAGCGTTGTTGTCCGCGCGCTTGGCCTCGGTCCGGGCATTATTCCGTTGGAGGAGCGCAGCAATCGCCAGACCGGAAATCAGCACAAAGAGGGTTATTGCAGTGATCGCGAGGCGCGTAGCTGCAGCCCGAGCATGACGCGCATCCTCCATGCGCAGCTCCGGCATCATTGGAGACTCGACGTTGTGCAGCGTGCCGAGCACCGTCAGCAGGTGCTCACGCAACGGAGCCCGCATGTAAAGGCGATCAATCGCAGGCGAGAACTCCCGCATATCCACAATGGTGATGTTTGGATATCTCTGCCCAAGCCGCGCAGGCAATCCGCCCGCGAATTCACCCCTTGCGCGAACCACCAGAACATTTCGTCCCTGCGCCAGCCCGAGGAAGAAATCAGTCTCCCGCTCCACCCAGTTCTGCTCTCCATCCGCACGTGGCCGCAGCGTGTCCGGCGTCGCCACGACTACCAGGCAGCGCGATGCTCTCAGCGCCGGTTCAATGTTGTTGGCCCAGAAGTCCTCATTCGCTCGCTCGAAGGCTGTGTCTAGGTAGACGCGAAGTTTATTGCGCCCCTCCGCAATCTTCGATGGCAGAGTGTAATCCTGCAGTCGGCGTCTCAGCCACGCGGCGATGGCAGCACCGTCAGACCGGCGATAGCTGATGAACGCATCGTAAAGAAAACCCTGTTCACCGCTGTTCACGGATCTTTCCTTAATGGTGGCAGCGATTATAACGTCGATTGTTCACAGTTGAATGGAAAAATTCTGCATGCCATGTCTTAACCGGGCGCCTCATTCAAGCTCTCTTGGCTTGAGCGGTGTTACTTTCGATTGCCTGATTGCTGCGCCCTCTGGCCGATTCCTGCTTTCCGTGGCCGACTATTTCGCTCGTTCCGGTAAAATAAGAATAGAGACCAAGAAAGCCCGCCAACCCGGCGGGCTTTCTTATTTCTACCCATAAGGAGCATCATGCCCGCTCGCGCCGCCGCCCTCTGCACCCGACTTCTGCCCACCGGAAAGACCTGCGCCCAGCCCGCCTTGCGCGGAGAGCCCTTCTGCCGCTTTCACAACGACGCCCGAGCCCG
>JAFAKX010000094.1 GCA_019234945.1 Silvibacterium sp. | reverse complement strand
CGTCGAGCGTGGCCGCGCCTTCTCCCTTCGCTTTTTCCCGCATTTTGAACTGCGTCACAAGCTGGCAGAGATTCTGGTAGCCAATGCGCGATTCGCACAGCATTGGCAGGCGCGCCGGCTCCGCGGCATGCTGATGAGGAAGCCACTTCGGGGGCGTCAGCCGCGGCCCAAAATCCGATATCGCAATCTCCGCCCCGATGTGCGCACGTACTTTATTGCGCTTTCCGCTGGTGTGGAACCTCGCCGCCCCATACACGCCGTTGCGGTCAAGCAGCGCCACTGCCGGCATCTCCAATTCCAGCGCACGCTCGATCAGGTCTTCCGGCTGCGAAGCCCCCTCAAGAAAGCTGTAGGCGCTCGCCGCATGCAGTTCCACATAGCGTTCAGTCATAAAGCGCCGTCATCCGCCAGCAGTTGTCCGCCGGATTGCAAGTAAGCACGCAGCAAAACAGTGAGCCATCATCGGATCGCGCGACCAGGTCCCACTGCTCGCAACTCCACAGCCCCGGATTCCACCACTCGCCGCTCGCCAGCCACGGCCCGTACGCCCGCTCGACCCTGTAGTGCACATTGCGAAAGTAAAACGACGAGGGCCGCCTGCCGCATAACGTCACCGCCGTATTCTCCGTCGGACGAAACTGCCGCATCGCCGCGCGCGGCATGTGCGAAACTGCCTCGAACTTGGCTTCAGACGTGACAACAAACGGCTCCATGCGAAACGCATCGCTATGGTGCGAATCTGTGAGTACCGCGCGGCCCACGCAGTTCTCCCCCACAATCTTGCGGATGCGCGCCAGCGTCACATCGAGGCGCATCGGTTCTGGAAGCTGCGGAGAAAACAGCCCGAGCTGCACCTTGCTGGTCCTTCCCGGCTCTGCCGTAAGTGTCACCGCCAGAATGGCAGCCTGCGGAGGGTGCGCCTCCAGATCAAGATGGATCAGCTTGAGCCATAGCTGCCGGTCGACCGACGGCAACGCAGGCCGCACCGTCCGTGTATGCGACGCGCCTCCCTCGAGTGACAACGTAACCGTCACAGACGCAAGCGCCAGCACCCGCGCACTCGCCCGCAAAACCAATTGCTCGAGCATCACGCCGACTACAAAGAGCAGTGAATCCAGCATCTCGACCGGACTATCCAGTTCCATCCGCTCTTCGAGCGCCAACGCCGGCTCATACGGCACGAAAAGATGCGGCATCTCGCCGCGCGCAAGCTGCCGCAGACGTTGGCTTTCTTGCCCTAGGCGCGAGATCAGCTCTTTTTCCGGCAGCTCCGCCAGCATGCCCAAAGTGTGAATGCCCCAGAGCGAAAAAACCTCCGCATGTTCCTCGGCAAGCTCCAGCACACTCAGCGGCAGCGTTGCCAGTGCCGAACCCTCCTCTCCCTGACCAATTACTTGCGGCGCTCGCGACCGCATCCGGCGCGCCAGGCAGATCGCCGCTTCGAAGTTATGACTCACCGTCACCTGCGCATCGATACCCAGCGCGCGCACGCGTTTGAGCAGCGTGTTCGCCAGCATTCGTGGGGTACCAAATAGCTTCTCCGTACCTGCAATATCAATTACGCAGATAAAGGCTCTGTCGTCACTTCTTTCTTCAACCCGCGGAGAAAACCCGCCCACGCACTCGAGTAGCGCCACTCTCGCTGCCTCTTCTTCCACCGCCGAGCGTGACAGCACTCGAGCCGAAGGAAACGTATCCATCTCCACGCGCGTCATGCCCTCCTCCACCCCCATCGCACACGCCTTCGCATTCAGCGAGCAGACACTCTCCAGCGGAGGCTTACCCTCCATCACCGCGCATGGCTGATCGCGCAGCTCTGGCCGCAAACGCAGCAGTGCCTGCGCCGGAAACTCCCGCACGAACAGGCACGCATACAACTCCGCTGGCCTGCTCATCGGCGTCCCGTCCAGCAAGTGCGGCTCTGCCATCTTGCACTCCGCTCGCTTTGTGGAGGCTTCCGCATCGACACCACCACCTGCGCAGCAGCCGGAGCAAACCGGTCCCGCGCCACCTCAGCGTGGTACTCCATGCCGGAAAAAACAGTGCTTCCCTCCGCCAGTACATTGCTCGCCTCCAGGCGAAGTACCAGCCCGGCGCTGCTCTTCGCGCACGCATGTTGCGTCAGCAGCAACAGCACGGCCTGGCTCCGTTCCACAGCCGCCCGGTAGCGAAACCACGTCGCCAGAGGCACACGCGAGGCATGCTCAGGAGCAATCTCGCCCATATCCATCACAATCGTGCTGAATCCCCCTGCCTGCAGCAGCAGGTCTGTCACTCGCAGTGCCTGCTCGATCCTCGCCCAAGGTTTGCCGGGCGACACTGGTTTCCGGCTCACACTCTTCACCGGAGAGCGCACCACTTCGAAGCTCTCTTTTTCGCGCTTCTTCCTAGGCTGCGGCTCCGCGCATCGTGGTCCAGTCATCTCCGCCTGAAAAAATCCCGACACCGCCTCCGACAGCCCCTTCGCCTCACTGCGCGGATGCGGCCCGAACCCACCTCCATGCAATCCCTTTTTCACCGGAGGCGGAGCAAAATACTTCTCTGGCACAGAAAAGCTCTTCTCGCTCATCTGCCCGCCTTCCTCCGTAACTCCGCACCGCACCCACAAAAGCCGGCTCAGATTCACCCCGATTGCCGCCGCCGACTCCGGATGCAGGCTGTCCGACGCATCCACCCACGCGCACACCTTTCCCGCTTCCGTCATCTGCGCTACAAAGGCAAGTGCCAGCGAAGTCCGTCCTGAACATTCCGGCCCCACGATTTCGCTGATCGCGCCCACAGGCAATCCGCCGCGCAGGAGCTCATCGATACCGCAAATACTCGTAGCCGCAGTCTCACGAATGATCCGTGGCGCAGGCGTCAGCGCCGAAGGAATCCGGTTCGCAAGACCAGCTTCAACTTGGCGGCGAATTGCAGAGGCGGAGGTCATCTTAGGCTCTTATTCGCCTTATATTCGCCTAAACCGCGCCAAAGCTGTCAAATCACGCTGCACTATTCAAAGTGCAGTCGGCTCGCAAACAGCTAAAAACACTCGATTTATTTATTTTGGGATTTGCGCTCTCAGAGGGAGTAATTGCCGATTGCGTAGGCGCCCAAGTTCCTTTCAATCCACGCGATTGTCCTCGCCAACCCGTCTCTCAATGGAACCTTCGGTTTCCATCCCGTTAGCTGATTTAATGCAGCGCTGTTCGCACACAGGCGCTCGACCTCGCTCGCTTCCGGACGCAACCGCTGCTCTTCAATTTCCGCTTCACACTTCGTTCCCATCAGCTCAAAAATCACCTCAACCAGCTTACGAATCGAAATTTCCGTCCCGCTGCCGATATTCAGCGTTTTCCCGCTTGTAGCCGAGCATTCTGCAATCGCAATGAACCCGTCCACTGTATCCGACACAAAGTTGAAGTCGCGCGTCGTATCCAGATTTCCCAGTCTCACCACCGGTTGCGCAAGGGCCTGCGTAATGATCGTCGGAATCACGGCTCGGGAAGACTGACGCGGCCCGTATGCATTGAAAGGGCGGCCAATCGAGACCGGCACGCCAAACGCGCGGTGATACGATTCCGCGAGCTTGTCCGCGCCGATCTTCGTTGCTGCATAAGGAGATTGCCCCTGCAGCGGGTGCCTCTCGTCAATTGGCACATACTGCGCCGAGCCATACACCTCACTGGTTGACGTGCATATCAGTCGCTCCACTCCGCTCCGCCGCGCAGCCTCAAGCACATTCAGCGTGCCTTCCACATTTGTCTGCACATAAGACCGCGGCGAGTAGTACGAATACGGGATGCCTACCAGCGCCGCCAGATGAAAGATGACTTCGACGTCCCGCGCAGCTCGCACTACGCCCTCATGGTCGCGGATATCGCCATGAATCACCTCTAGGTCCGGGCGCATAGGCGAATCCGCCAGCCACCCCACCGATCCTTGGGACGTGTAACGGAGAAAGCAGCGAGTCCGCGCTCCCAGTTCGACGAGCCGCTCCGCCAGATGACTCCCGATGAATCCGCCCGCTCCAGTTACCAGAACGCGGCGGTTCTTCCATGTCGATGTGGTGCTCAATTTCTTGCTTCCTGACCAGCCGCTCCAGGCAGGTGTCTGTCCTCACACCCAAAATCCGATGACCGCGCCGACGGTTTTTTTTCGGCTCATCCTGTGGAAAAAATTGTGGAAGATTACACTTCAGTTCTCTGAAATCTACTGCTTGCCCGCAGCAATCTGCACTGCCCGGCTCAATCTATCCAGCAAGCTGTTGATTATATTAAATTTATGATTAATCAATCCCATTGCGGCTTAACTCCCACCTTGGTAACTTTCAAAAGCTAAAAAAAAATGCTTTCCACAAATCACATTACAACCTGATAACCGTCAGCAGGCATCGGACCCTACCTTTGGTCAGTCAGCCCGCGCGCGCGTAGCATGTCTCTTTCGGATTCAGTCTCGCTGAGAAGCTCGGCCAACTCATCCCAGTCGTTCATCTCAGGAGGAGGCAATTGTGGTTAGAGTCTTGCTTTGGTTCGTCCTCACCCTCGGAACGGCAGGAATGATAGCCGCCCAAACCGCTTCCGCGGTCAGCGATGCCGAGAAGGAAGTTTTGTCCGTCGAACAGACCCGCACCGCAGCGCTGGACCGCTCCGATGTCGCCGCTCTTGATCGCATTATGGCAGACGACGTCACCTACATCCATGCCAGCGGCAAAGTGGACACAAAGCAAAGTTATCTCGCCGCAATCCGTTCCGGACAACTTCACTACATCTCATGGCAGCCAAAGAACCTCCACGTCCGCGCCCTCGGAGACGGTGCCGCTGTCATCGATGGCGAATACGCTGTTCGTGTGACCGACTCCCGCGTCCAGCCCACCCCATTTGACATCACCATCTTCATTCTCACCGTTTATGCGCGCCGCAACGGGGAATGGCAGCAGATTGCCTGGCAATCCACCCGTGACGTTATGGCCTCGCCTCCGAAATAATCGCCCGAAAGACTCGAAATGAAGCCCGGATATCTTCTCACCTTGCTTGCATCAGCATGCTCGGCCTGCAGTGGCGCTCAAACTGCCTCTGCAGCGCCGCAGATAATCGGCATGCCCGAATATTCCGTCACCATCTCCGAGAGCAGTCAGCTCGGAGCTCCTCCCCAACTCACCCTGCAGCGCAATCACGAGACCGCCTTCGTAATGCCAATCGTCGCCGGCCTCGCTTCCCCGTCGAGCGAAGAGCACCTCTCCGGAGTTGCCTACTCGCTGCATAAATCCGAAGCCGGCTCATTTGAACTGACCGCCACCGCAAAAAGCACCCTCTGGACCGACCGCCGCTTCGAATGGCACTTCTTCCCCGACCGCATCGAGTTCCAGCAATTCGCCTCCGGATCGGGCAAACTCGGGCGCTGCTACTTTCTTTCAAACGGCGTCTCCGGACTCTGGGACAACGGAGCAACCGACGGTTATGCATGGAACACCGCCATCTACGCCGACCGCTACTTCGCGCCCAATCCCAACCACGCCAATCAGTTCGAGTTCAATATCGCGATGCCACAAACCCTGGGATTCAGCGTAGGCCGACAGGAGAGCTCCAGGGAAGACTTCCGTCCCGAGCGAATGACCGGAATCTTCGCTCCTCCGCCCCTGTTCCTCGCCTTTAACCTTGATAAAAGTTGGACGGGCATCGGAATAGGAACCAAACCGGGAGACTACAGCTTCCCTGCGCTCGAATACTCCGGCTCACGCTATGCCGGAGCGTCGTTCTACATCGACTACATGGGATACCGTACAGCGGATGGCGGCTTCGCCTCGCCCGTCCTCGACATCAACATGGCCTGGAGCCCGATTGACGCCCTTCAGAGCTACACGTCCTGGCTTACGGCAAAACAATTCGCAACCGTCTCTGTTATAAAGGATGTTTATTGGCATCACCTTCCCATCTTCTGCGGATGGGCCGAGCAGACCGTCGAGTCCGTTCCTCTGGGCGAAGCGCCAAACAAGCTCTCCACGCAGGCGAACTACGAGCGCTGGCTCGCCACCCTCGAACAGCGCGGATTGCGCGTCGGAACCATCGTGATCGACGACAAATGGCAGCAGGGCTACGGCACGTTCGAAGTCGACCAGCAGAAGTGGCCCGACCTCAAGGGCTTCATCGCCGCGCAGCACGCCAAAGGCCGCCATGTCGTGCTTTGGGTCCCTGTCGCGCACTCTGACGGCATACCTTCATCACTCTGCGTCAACTATCAGGGCAAGTGCGTCATCGCCGACGTGGGCAAACCCGAATACGAAGCCTGGCTTCGTCCTCGCATCCGCCATCTCGTCCAGGATCTCGGCGTCGACGGCTTCAAGGAAGACTGGGTCAATACCCCCGCCGCGCCCGGACTCCCCCTCACGGAACCAGCCATCGGCATCGAGTTTGTCCGCCGCTTCCAGTCCATCCTCTATAGCGAAACACACCACTGGAAGCCCGACGCTCTGGTCGAAACTCAAACCACCAACGCTCTTTTCCTGGAATCGTCGGACGTCTTGCGTCTCAATGACATCTGGTACGCCACGCGCAACGTCACCGACGT
Organism: Silvibacterium sp.; assembly: GCA_019234945.1. Classification (GTDB taxonomy): domain Bacteria; phylum Acidobacteriota; class Terriglobia; order Terriglobales; family Acidobacteriaceae; genus Silvibacterium. Next base: position 15,761 of record JAFAKX010000094.1, on the reverse strand, counting down.
GATGCGCCTGCGTGCTCGTATCGCAAACATCACCGGCTGGCCGCTCGTCGACACCGACAACGCCTCATCGACCAACCTCAAGGAATGGTGGAGCTACATGCAGGCACAGCCCTCCATCGGAATCCCTGCACTCTATTTCGTCACCCGCACGGAGACCACCCAGGAAAGCCCCTCGCCTGCGGACTGGACGTATCTCGCAGCCATCTGGCAAAAGTACATCGACACTCTGCAGAGCGCAGCTCCACTGTAACGCCTACCGCGATGCGTCTTCGCCAATCTTCAGCACCGCCAGGAACGCCTCCTGCGGAATATCCACCTTCCCGATGCGCTTCATCCGCTTCTTGCCTTCCTTCTGTTTCTCGAGCAGCTTCCGCTTCCGCGTAATGTCCCCGCCGTAGCATTTGGCCAGAACGTTCTTCCTGATCGCCGACACCGTCTCCCGCGCCACAATCTTCGACCCGATCGCCGCCTGGATCGCTACTTCGAACATCTGCCTCGGAATTAACTCGCGCATTTTCGACACCAAGGCCCGCCCGCGCTCATACGCGAAATCGCGGTGCACGATAATCGACAGCGCGTCGACCGGTTCGCCCGAAACCAGAATGTCCAGCTTTACCATCGGCGACTCCCACGTCCCGGACAGGTGATAGTCCAGCGATGCGTATCCCCGCGACACGGACTTCAGCCGGTCGTAGAAGTCGAGAACAATCTCGTTCAGAGGAAGCTCATACGTCAGCATTACACGTGTCGGCGAGACATACTCAAAGTTCTTCTGCCGTCCGCGCTTTTCCTCGACCAGCTTGAGAATTCCGCCGACATACTCCTCATTCGTCATAATCATTGCCGTGATGATCGGTTCTTCCACCTTCTCGATCTCGACCGGATTCGGCCACCGGGACGGATTGTCCACTTCGAGCACGCTCCCATCCGTCATCGTGATTCGATAACGCACGCCCGGCGCCGTAGTGATCAGGTCCAGATCGAACTCGCGCTCCAGGCGCTCCTGGATGATCTCCATGTGCAACAGCCCCAGGAATCCGCACCGGAACCCAAATCCCAGCGCCGCCGAACTCTCCGGCTCGAAGAAGAAGGACGAATCGTTCAGCCGCAGCTTCTCGAGCGCGTCCCGCAGCAGTGTGTGTTCGTGCGAGTCAACAGTGTAAAGCCCGGCGAACACCATCGACTTGATGTCCTGGAACCCCGGAAGCGCAGCCTCCGCCGGCCTTTCATCATCCGTGACGGTATCGCCAATCTTCGTGTCGGAGACATTTTTGATGTTCGCCACGAAGAACCCAACCTCACCCGCCGTCAGCTCTTCAATCTCCACCGGTTTGGGAGTCAGCACACCCATGTTTTCAACATCGAAGGTTTTGCCGTTCGACATCAACCGGATCTTCATGCCCTTCCGCAGCCGCCCATGAACCACGCGTGCCAGCACGATCACGCCCCGATACGCGTCGAACCACGAATCAAAGATCAGCGCCTGCAGCGGAGCTTCCGGGTCGCCGGAAGGTGTCGGCAGTCGTTTCACAATCGCTTCGAGAATATCCGGCACACCCTGCCCGGTCTTCGCGCTCACTGGAATCGCATCCGTCGCGTCGATGCCCACAGCCTGCTCGATCATCTCCTGCGTGCGGTGCACATCGGCGCTCGGCAGGTCGATCTTGTTGATCACCGGGATCACTTCAAGGCCGTTATTAATTGCCAGATACGCGTTGGCCAGCGTCTGCGCCTCCACACCCTGAGAGGCATCGACCACCAGCAGCGCACCTTCGCATGAAGCCAGTGACCGCGACACTTCGTATGAAAAATCCACGTGCCCCGGCGTATCGATCAGGTTCAGCTGGTACGTCTCCCCGTCCTTCCCCGGATACATCATGCGCACCGAATGCGCCTTGATCGTGATGCCGCGTTCGCGCTCGATATCCATCGCGTCCAGCACCTGGGCCTGCATCTCGCGCTCACTGAGCGAGCCCGTCAGCTCCAGCAGCCGGTCCGAAAGCGTGGATTTTCCGTGATCGATATGCGCGATAATCGCGAAATTGCGGATGTGCTTGATGTCCATGGAGAAATTGCAGTGGGGACGGGTTACTTACGGCGGTTCAGGCGGAAGAAACTTTCCCAACATCAAAGTTTATCACCGCGATTTTCGCCGTCCCGGCCAATACAATAGGGCAATAAGAGCCCGAATCGAGAGGGACTAGCGTTCGCGATGTTTCTGGCTTCATTTGGAAAAGCTGTCGCGCGGCGTTGTTCATCCTCTTAGGCCGCTCTGTATTTCTATCTATCGATGGTTGTTCAACGACTCTCCGCCGCTCTCGCCTCTGTTCTACTCGCCGGCTTGAGCTTCTACCCGCAGCTTTACGCTTCACCGGCACCGGTACAGTCCTCCACCCAGCAAGCCCCTTCGCAGTTGTCCCCGGCGGAGAAGCAGCGCAACGACCAGCTCATCCAGAACGTCGAGAACGCCTACCAGAACGGCCTCAGCAACTATCGGGATGGCCATCTTGCCGCCGCTAAGTCCAACTTCGACTATGCCGTCGATCTCATGCTCTCCAGCGGCATCGACTTCAACAACAATACTGAGCTGAAGGACGAGCTTGACCGCATTGTCGATGCCGTCAACACCCTCGAGATGGATGCCCTAAAGTCGGGCACGGGCCTCGCCGAGCCGACTGAGCCGACCCCCGTCGACGTCGCCAACGCCGCCACCTTCACCGTCGACCCCACCATCCGCGCCGAGGCCGAAGCCTCCCTCAAGAACACCCAGTCCGATATCCCGCTGGTCATCAATGACTACGTCGCCAGCTACATCAACTTCTTCCTCAAGAGCGGCGCCGGTCACGGAACCATCGTCGCCTCGCTCAATCGCGCCGGCCGCTACAAGGCTATGATTGAGCGCATCCTCAAAGAAGAAGGTGTACCTCAGGACCTCATCTACCAGGCGGTCGCTGAATCGGGCTTCCGCCCACAGGCCATCAACCCCAGGTCCGGAGCCGGAGGCATGTGGCAGTTCATGCCCTACGGCGTCTACGGACTCGAGCGCACCGGCTGGTATGACGAGCGCTTCGACCCGGAAAAGGCCACTCATGCTTACGCGCAGGAGATGAAGAAGGCCTATAACCAACTCGGCGACTGGTATCTCGCGATGGCAGCTTACGACTGGGGAACCGGAAACGTGCAGCGCGCCGTTCAGCGCACCGGTTACGCCGATTTCTGGGAACTCTACCGCCGCAACAACCTGCCCACCGAGACCAAGAATTACGTCCCCATTATCCTGGCTGTCACAATCCTTGCCAAAAATCCCAAACAGTACGGCCTGAACGACCTGAATCCCGACCCGCCACTCCTCACCGACACCGTGCGGACTAACTACTCCGTCGACCTCCGCCTCGTCGCCGACGTCACCGGCGCTCCCGTTCAGGAGATCATCGCCCTCAATCCGAGCCTTCTTCGCGGCGCAACGCCGCCTGACGAAGCCTACGACCTGCACCTTCCCGTGGGTACGAAAGACCTCTTCGACAAGCGCATGGCCGAAATTCCCGAAGACAAGCGCCGCTACTGGCGTTATCACAGGCTCGCCGCCGGAGAATCCATCTCCGATGTGGCCCGAACCTACCATATCTCAGTTTCGGATATTGCCTTCGTCAACCAACTCAACTCCAGCGACGACTTGAGCGGAATCGACGCCCTCGTCATCCCTGTCGCCCCCGCCTCGTCGCCCTCCTCCGCCCGCACCCCTATCTACCGCGCCCGCAAAGGAGACACCCTTGTCACCGTCGCCGACCGCTTCGGGGTCACCGTGGACCAGCTCAAACGCTGGAATCGCCTGAACACCACCGCCCTCACACCTGGTCGCAGCCTCTACGTGGCCGAACCAGCCCGCATCCCTCAAGGATCCCGCAAGAGCCGAAAAGGATCCTTGACTTCAAAGGGCTCCCCCTCGCACCACACAGCCGCTCAGCCCTCGCAGCACCCAACTAAAACCAAAGCCACCGCCGGTTCCCATTCTGTCAAGCGGACCTGAGCCGCCATCGCCCCTCACCCATGAACCCGATCTGGATTTGGCCTGCCGGTCCGCAGCAGAAAACTTGCGTTCCTTCGCAACACGGTGCATGCTGTTGCTATAATTCGCGGCGTGGTCCTTGCCAATGAATCGGCACGGTTTATAACTAGCCTGGACCCAAGGCCGGAGGGCAATATCGATGCAGGAAGATCGCAAACTTTACGCGCTCAGCGACGGTGATTTGGAACCCGAGACGGATGAATTTCCGGAAGAAGTAGAAGACGGCTTCGGCGAAGAAGAAGAGGAGGAAGTATCGATTTCCCTCTCATCGGACGACGACGACATGGAAGACGACGAAGAGAACGGAGACGATGAAGAACCCAAGCCCCCCACGCCTCCACCCCCGGCGCCTGCAAAGAAGGCTTTAGCAAAGAAAGCCGCCAAGAAGGCCGCCCCGAAGAAGGCCGCCAAAAAGAAGGCAGCCCCAAAGAAGGCAGCCAAGAAAGCGCCTGCGAAAAAGGCCGCCAAAAAGGCTCCAGCAAAGAAAGCCGTCAAGAAGGCCGCGCCGAAGAAGGCTGCCAAGAAGGCTGCAGCAAAGAAAGCCACGAAGAAGGCTGCGCCAAAGAAGACCGCCAGGAAACCGCCTGCGAAGAAGGCCGTCGGCAAGGCAGCAAAGAAGAAAAAGAGGTAGGTTGCACCAAACAACAGAGGGTTCGGCTTCGACCGGGCCCTCTGTGTCTACGTCCTAGCAAAAATCCTCAATGCTTTTCCAGCTCGTTAAGCGCTGTTAGAACCTCACTGCTGGACTGTGCAGGATCGACCCCTGTCCACACCTTCACAACCTTGCCATTTGGATCGATCAAAAAGGTATTGCGCTTCGCAATCTGCATGACACCGTAGTTGCCTAATGAGCCGTATTGTGAGACCACCTTCTTATCGGAATCACTCAACAGCGTAAAGTTCAGGCTATCCTTCGCGCAGAACTGCTTGTGGCTGTCGACTGAATCCACACTCACGCCTAGTATCACAGCATTGGCCGCCTTGTACTTCTCAAGGTCGTTCTGGAACTCGTGCGCTTCTCGGGTGCAGCCCGGCGTCATGTCCTTGGGATAGAAGTAGAGCACAACCCACTTGCCCTTATAGCTCTCAAGGCTCACAGGCGTGCCCTCCTGCGAGGGCAACGTGAATGTCGGTGCGGCCTGCCCGACCTGAGGAACAACATTATCGTCTGTGGCAAAGCTGCGAATCGCAAGCACACCGGCGACCACCACAACCACCGCGGCTGAAGCAAGAATTATCTTCGACATAAGCATCTCCGGAAAAAAGGTGGGGCGACGGAAGCATTATCAATGCTCAACTGCAACGATCGCAATTCCGGACTGATTCGCCAGCTCGATAACTTTGTCCAGATCAAAAATCAGCGTCTTTCCAGCGTCGAGAGCAAGACACGTCGCATACGCCTGCGCCATCGTCTTAATCGTCCTCACGCCGACCACGGGAACATCGAACCGCAGGTCCTGTCTCGGCTTCGAGACCTTCACCACGGTGAGCGAGCGCTCCAATGTGGACGCCTCATCCTCAAGCGTCATCATCAGTGCACCGGCGCGTTCAATCGCCGCGTCCGTTCCCTCCATGGCCTCGATCGCGACACATGCCTGGCTGGCGATCACTACCGTCTGCCCGATGTCATATCCTGCGATCGCACGCGCAATCTCACGACCATAAGCAATATCCCGCTGCTCATTGTCATTCGGAGCCCTCGCCGTCAGCACTCCCGGCTTCGCCAGCAGCGGCTCAAGATAGCTCGTAGACGAGATCAGTTCAATACCTTCATCGCCCAGCACCTTCGCCACTGCGCCCAGCAACATATCGGTGTTTCTCGTCCGCAATGACAAGAGCAGCTTCGCCAACCGCCAGTCCGGACGAATGCTCGAGAAGATCTGCCTGTGTTTCACCTGTCCCGCCATCACCGCTCGCGAGACGCCTTCTTTGTGGAAGGTCTCGATCAATCGTGACAACTCACCAAGGGACAGCCAGTGCACACGCACGCCGTCATCCACCGCCGCACGCTCATCCATCTCCGGATCTGTCTCTTCCTTGATGGCCGCGACGACAACTTCGGTCCCGTGCGCCCGCGCCGCCTCCAGCAGCAGGAATGGAAAGCGCCCATTCCCGGCGATCAGGCCCAGTTTGTCCGAAGCCGCATCCATCTCGCCGGTTACTTCAGCACTCCGCGCTCGGAGCTCTCGATAAACTCCACCAGATACGCGACCTCATCCGTCACAATCCCGTCGGTCTTTAGCTTCTCGACCGCCTGACTTGTGTTCAGTTTCGACGCCAGCAGAAGCCGGTACGCCCGTTGAAGCGCGCGCATCCGTGCTTCGTCGAATCCCCTGCGCTCCAGTCCCACCTTGTTGAGCCCGTACGCCTGTGTCTCACGCTTCGCCGAAGTGAGCGAGAACGGCAGCACGTCCTGCGTCACCGTCGTTCCCCCTCCCGTATACGCATATTTGCCGATGCGGCAGTATTGGTGCACCTGGTTGAGCGCGCCGACAGTGGCGTAGTCCTCAACAACGACGTGCCCGGCGATGGCAGCTCCGTTGGCGATGATGCACCCATCTCCGATAACACTGTCATGCCCGACGTGCGCATAAGCCATGAAGAGGCAGTTGCTGCCGACACGCGTCGTTCCCCCTCCGCCAACCGTTCCCCGCGAGATGGTCACGCATTCGCGAACGATGTTGTTGTCGCCGAGCACCGCTCCCGTCGGCTCGCCCTTGTACTTCAGATCCTGCGGAGCCACGCCCACGCACGCGAACGAGAAGAAGCGATTCTTCGCGCCGACCATAAGATGCCCGTCGAGAATTACGTGCGATACAAGCTCGCAGTCCTCGCCCAGTACCACATTCGGACCGATCATCGAGTAGGGACCGACAGAGCAGGATTCCGGGATAACCGCACTCGACGCAACAATCGCTGTCGGGTGGATGCTCACTCCTGGCTCACTGCTTCCAGGACTTCGTCGCCCGCTCCGGACCCGGTCGCGGCAGGAGCAGCTTCTGCCGGGGCGTCCTTCTGCCGCGGTACGAGCTGGCACATCACGATGGCCTCGCACGCGAGCTTTCCATCGACGGTGCAGCGACCCTGCATGCGTACGGCGCGCGGTTTCCAGTTGAGCACGTCGATCTCAATGCGAAGCTGGTCCCCCGGCACGACAGGCCTGCGAAACTTCGCCCTCTCGATGCCTGTGAACACCATAAGCTTCGAGTCGCGGTCGGGAATCTCCGTCAGCAGCAGGGCGCCCCCGGCCTGGGCAATCGACTCAACGATCAGCACGCCCGGCATGATCGGATAATTCGGAAAATGCCCAGCGAAAAAGGGCTCGTTGATCGTTACATTCTTAATTGCTACGATGCGCTTCTTCCGCTCGAACTCCATCAGACGATCGATGAGCAGGAAGGGAAAACGGTGCGGAAGAATGGACATAATGTCCTGTATGTCGAGCACCGTGCGTTCTTCCAGGATATGTTTCGGACTCTCCATGGCTGCATCAGGATTATAGCGGTTTACCTGCCATCCCTGCCTCCCAACGCCAGCGAAGGATCGGCCGTAAGCGTTGCCGGCGCGAAGTCATCAGTTATTAACTTTGGATAGGCCGCGGCCGCAATCATCGCCGCATTGTCTGTCGAAAGAGCGAGCAACGGGAACGCAATCGGCAGCGCTCGCTCCGCAGCCTCCGAGGTAAACCGCACCCGCAGCTCCCGGTTCGCCGCCACTCCGCCCGAAACCAGTAGGCTCTCAGCCCCAAACTGCTCCGACGCCCGAAAGGTCTTATGCCGCAGATCGTCCACAACTGCTCTCTGGAAGGACGCAATCAGGTCCAGCGTCTGCTTGTCGCAAAGCGGCAGCGCATCCAGCGGCTTCGCACCTGGCTCATCCGCCAGCGCTGCCCGTCTCGCCTCGATCCCAGCAGCCATCTCGTGCACCTGCGTGTAGCGCAAAACCGCCGTCTTGATACCGCTGAAGGAAAAAAACGTCTCCGCCGCCGGATCCAGCGCTCCAGACCGTCCCCGCCGGTGTGCTTTGGCCTTGATCTGCGAAAACGAGAACGGCACGGTCGCCGGGTTTCCATGCGGAGCTAGCGCGTCTATCCATGGGCCGCCCGGATACCCCAGCCCCAGCAGCTTCGCCACCTTGTCAAATGCCTCTCCGGCCGCGTCGTCCACTGTGCGCCCCACGTTCTTGTACCGCCAGCTCTCGCCATGCCGCCGCACCAGATACAGGTGCGTGTGGCCGCCCGAAACCACCAGCGCTATCGCCGGCAATGGCAGCGGCTCCGTGTCCGACAGCTTTGGGTTCGACCGCCTTGCCAGCTCCGCCTGCTCCAACAGCACCGCGTGGATATGCCCTTCCAGATGATTCACCGCGATCAGCGGCTTGCCCAGCGCATACGCCAGAGACTTCGCATAGCTGATCCCCACCAGCAGCGCCCCGGCCAGCCCCGGCCCGCTGGTCACCGCAATCGCATCGACGTCTGCCAGGGCGATTCCCGCCTCCTGTACCGCCGCCCGTACCACTGGCACGATATTGCGGAGATGTTCCCGCGAAGCCAGCTCCGGCACCACCCCGCCATAGGGCGAATGCGTCGCGATCTGCGAAGCCACAACATTGGACAGTGTCTCGCTACCTCCGCGCACCACCGCCGCAGCCGTCTCATCACACGACGTCTCAATGCCTAGAATCAAGCCGCTCCGCACGGCGTTCTCGGAGAAATCGGTCACGCTTCTATAGTAGTGAAAGAGCAGTTATGGAATGCCCGAAACCCCGGCACAACTCGCCGCCGAAGGCATCGTCGACCGCCTCCGCGCTGCCGGCTACCAAGCCTATTTTGCCGGTGGATGCGTCCGCGACATGCTCCTTGGCCACGATCCCGCCGATTTCGACGTCGCCACCAGCGCCCGCCCCGACACCGTCCTGGCCATGTTCCCGCGCACCTTCCCCGTCGGGGCCCGCTTCGGAGTCGTCCTCGTCTGCGACACCCCCCCAGGGCCGGAACACGATGGCCGCGAAATCGTAACCGAAGTCGCTACATTTCGCAGCGACACCGCCTATTCCGACGGCCGCCGCCCCGACTCCGTCCGCTTCTCCGACAGCGCCCAGGAAGACGTTATCCGCCGCGACTTCACCATCAACGGCATGCTGCTCGACCCACAAGTCCTCCGCGAGAACGGCAATCTGTCCGCAGCCGTGCTTGATTACGTCGGAGGCCGCACCGACCTCAATGGCCGCCTCATCCGCGCCATCGGGGACCCCGGCACGCGCTTCGCCGAAGACAAGCTTCGCATGCTCCGAGCCGTCCGCTTCGCAGCCCGCTTCGACTTCGACATCGAGTCCGAAACCGAAGCCGCCATCCGTCGCTTCGCTCCCGACATCCGTCAGGTCAGCTGCGAGCGCATTCGAGACGAACTGACCCGCATGCTCACTGAGGGCCGCGCCCGCCGGGCCTTTGAGCTGCTGGACCACACCGGCCTGCTCCGTGAAGTCCTGCCCGAAATTGACCGCATGCATGGTGTCCAGCAGCCGCCGGAATATCACCCTGAAGGCGATGTCTTCGCCCATACCATGATGCTGCTGGAGCAGCTTCCCGCCGGAGCCGCGCCTACGCTCGCCTGGGGAGCGCTCCTTCACGACGTCGGCAAGCCCGCCACCTTCCAGCCCGGCCCGGGCCGCATTCGCTTCAACGGGCACGTCGAAGTCGGCGTCCGCATTGCCGAAGACATTACCCGCCGCCTCCGCTTCTCTAACGATGAGACCGCCCAAATCGTCTCCCTCGTCGAGAACCACATGCGCTTCGGTGACGTTGAAAAGATGAAGCCGTCCACCCTCAAGCGCTTCTTCCGCCTTCACGATTTCGCTGAGCACCTCGCCCTGCACAGGATCGACGTCCTGTCCAGCCACGGTGATCTTTCGCTCTACGAATTCGCAAAATCCCGCTTCGAAGCCACCCCTGAGCACGAGGTTCGCCCCACCCCGCTCATCACCGGACGCGACCTCATCGACGCCGGCTACCAGCCCGGCCCGCAGTTCAAGGAATTCCTCGCCCTCGCCGAAGACGCCCAGCTCGAAGGCCGGATTCACACAAGGGAGGAAGCCCTCGACCTGGTCAAGGCCCACACATCCACCCCTCCCCCGGGATACCGGGTAGAGCTGCCTAAGTAATACATAAAAAGCGGCTTAGGAATGAGGTTTGCGACTATCTAATACCACTCAAAGGAGTTCCGCCTTCGCAATGGAAAAGAAAGGATTTAGGGACGACTTTGGTGCTATCGTTGTAATCCATTCAAAACAAAGGACGTTTTGTAAGCCATTCACACATAATCACTTGTATGGCCAGCGTCGAAAGACGCCGAACCCGGGTTATTGGACTATCCAAAACGACGAAGCCCGGCTGGTCCAAGGCCGGGCTTTTTAATCCCTATTCTTATTTTAGCTGGTTTGGCGAAATTCTCGGCCACAGAGAGGGTGTTTCAGCAATGCCCGATTCCTGTTGCCTTGCCCTGTTTCCTGTGCCCTGAACGCTCACCCAATCGTTTGCAGACGGGGCCTTATCTCTTCCGCTGAGATCTCCAGAAACCCCAGCGACACCGGCAGCGAGAAACGCCGCGGCCCGGCGCTCCCGGGATTGAAATAGAGCACGCCCCTCCCCCATTCAATGCTCGGTTGATGGGAGTGCCCGCTGATCACCGCCACAATGCCGGCCGCCACCGGATCAAGGTCAAGTTCATGCCGGTCATGAAGCATGTAGACATGCCGACCCACCAGCTCGACCAGTTTCGTCTCCGGTAGCCGCCCGCAACGGCCCTCACGATCGACGTTCCCCCGGACCGCAGTAACTGGTGCAATGTGCCCCAGCCGATCAAGAATCGCCGCGTCCCCAACGTCTCCGGCGTGGAGGATGTGCTCGACATCTCGCAGAGCCGCGACCGCCTCCGGCCTCAGCAGCCCGTGGGTATCCGAAATTACGCCAACCAACACGGTCAGAGCCCTATCGTAAGCCGCGTTCGCGGGTCGAGATAGTCGCGCAGCGCATCCCCCAGGAAATTGAACGACAGCACGCAGAGCATTACCGCAACCGCTGGAAAAATAACCAGGTGCGGTGCGTCAAAAAGGTGAGGACGCGCGTCATTCAGCATGGAGCCCCAGCTCGCCGACGGAGGAGGTACGCCAAGTCCAAGAAAGCTCAGGGTCGCCTCGGCGAGAACCGCCCCAGCCATGCCGATCGCCGATTGGACAATGAGCGGCTGCACGATATTCGGCAGAACATGCCGGATAAAAATCCGGAGATCGCTGGCGCCGAGCGCCCGGGCTGCCTCCACAAACTCCCGCTCGCGCACCGCGAGAACCTGCCCCCGGACGAGCCGTGCGTAGCTCACCCATCCCCCGATCGAAAGAGCCAAAACCAGGTTAATCATCCCGGGTCCCAGGAAGGCAACGAATGCAATTGCCAAAAGAATTCCGGGAAGCGCAAGAAAGGCATTCATGACGAACACATTTAGCATCGTATCCAGCACGCCGCCGTAGTATCCTGCGATTCCCCCGAGGACAAGGCCGAGAATTGACGAACAGCTGACAACTGAGACCGCGACGATCAGCGATAATCGGGCTCCATAAATGATGCGCGAAAGAATATCCCGGCCGAGTTCGTCCGCCCCAAGCCAATGGCCTGGTCCGGGCGGGGCAAGGCGATGGGTCAGATCGATGGCGGCGGGGTTTGCCGGCGAGATGACCGGAGCGAACACGGCCGCTGCGACAAATCCAGCCAGCAGCACAAGCCCCACGGCTGCAAGTGGTTGAGAAACAATATGTCTAACAAATGGGCGATCCATCGAGCGGTAGATCTAGCTTCTCACGGAACCAAAACCTGGGAAATCGACTATGCTGGGATTGCAGCATCCCTTCTATATCCCCCCATAAGGTCCGAAGGCAATGGGACCTTTAGCCAGAAAGGACCTGAAGCTTGCGCATTCTGCTGCTGGGACTGAATTACGCGCCCGAATTAACCGGCATCGGCAAGTACTCCGGGGAAATGATGGAGTGGCTCGCCGCGCACGGTCATGAGGTTCGCGTCGTAACGACCCCGCCGTATTATCCAGCCTGGAAAGTGCATCAGGATTTCAAGCCCTTGGCATACCGCCGCGAAACATCGCCTGCTGGGGCCAGTATTTACCGCTGCCCGTTGTGGGTTCCGTCGCGGCCCAACGGGCTTAGCCGGCTGGTCCATCTGGGCACATTCGCAACCAGCAGTCTGCCCGTAATGCTTGCGTCGGTGCTCTGGCGCCCGGACCTCGTGCTTTCGGTAGAGCCTGCGTTCTTCGGCGCGCCGGTTGCCATTCTGACCGCATTCCTTTCCGGCGCAGCATCCTGGCTTCACGTCCAGGACTTCGAAATTGACGCTGCCTTCGAGCTCAATCTTCTGCCATCCCAAGGCTTCATTCATAACTTTGCCCTTGCTTACGAGCGCTTCGTCATGCGTGGATTCACCCGCATCTCGAGCATTTGTCCAAATATGGTCCGCCGCCTCGCCGAAAAAGGCGTCAGCAGCCGCAAGGTCGTGCACTTCCCTAACTGGGTCGACATCGATGCCGTACGTCCGGTAGAAGGTCCCAACACAATCCGTCAGGAGCTTGGCATTCGCAATGACCAGGTTGTACTGCTCTACTCGGGCAACCTGGGCATGAAGCAGGGGCTGGAGGTACTGCCCACGCTGGCGCAGCAGCTTCGCAATGACCCGCGCGTACATTTCATCTTCTGCGGCGACGGCGCGTTCCGGCCTCAGCTCGAACAGATGACGGCGAGACTACAGAATGTCTCTCTGTTGCCCCTGCAGCCCGAGGACCGGCTCAACGAGCTTCTGAACGCGGCTGACATCCACCTGCTCCCCCAGAGAGGGGACGCCGCACATCTGGTCATGCCATCGAAGCTTACCGGCATGCTGGCCAGCGGGCGCCCGGTGATCTCGACGGCGGCGGCCGGAACGGAGGTAGCCGAGGTCGTTGCGGGCAGAGGCATCAATGTGCCGCCTGGCGATTCCGACACGCTGCGCCGGGCAGTTCTTACACTTGTTGAGAGTGAGCAGATGCGGACTGAGATGGGCCGCGCGGCCCGCAGCTTTGCCGAGGAGAATTTGAGCCGCGAACAGGTCCTCAGGCGCTTTGAGATGGAGATCATGCGTCTCAAGGCGGAGTCGGCGGCTCACGCTGCGGCCCCGGCGCCCCAATCAGAGCCGCATACGCAGCGGCCGGAATGAATCTCGATTTCCCGGATCATCCTCGCAGAGTAGCCGCACGGCGTGAACCCTCGCTTCGCAGCGTTCGTGCTGGTTGTTGTAGTAGTCAGTAGCAATCCGTTATGCAACACAGGAGAACAGCAATTTGAAAAAGGCTCTCATTACCGGTATCACCGGACAGGACGGTGCGTACCTGGCTGAGTTCCTGCTGAAAAAGGGCTATCAGGTTCACGGCATCAAGCGCCGCAGTTCCCTCTTCAATACCAACCGAATCGACCATTTGTATGAAGACCCTCACGTAGCGCAGCGCCATCTTGTTCTGCATTACGGCGACCTGACCGACTCGAGCGTCCTTACCCATGTCGTGCAGAAGGTGCAGCCAGACGAGATATATAACCTCGGCGCACAGAGTCATGTGCAGGTATCTTTCGAGGAGCCCGAGTACACCGCGAACGTCGACGGCTTGGGAACGCTGCGCCTGCTCGAAGCCATTCGCATTCTCGGACTCGAAAAGAAGACGCGTTTCTACCAGGCATCGACATCGGAACTCTACGGCCTCGTGCAGCAAATCCCGCAATCCGAAAGCACCCCGTTTTATCCGCGCTCCCCTTACGGAGTCGCGAAGCTGTACGCCTACTGGATTACCGTAAACTACCGCGAAGCCTATGGGATTTACTGCTGCAATGGCATCCTCTTCAACCACGAGTCGCCAACGCGAGGCGAAACCTTCGTCACCCGCAAGATCACCCGCGCCCTGGCGCGCATCAAGGTCGGCTTGCAAGACACTCTCTATATCGGCAACCTGGACGCGCTGCGCGACTGGGGCCACGCACGCGACTACATTGAGATGCAGTGGCTGATGCTGCAGCAGGAAGAGCCCCGCGACTACGTCATCGCAACAGGCGAGCAGCACAGCGTGCGCGAATTTGTGAAGCTGGCTGCCGACTTTCTCGAAATGCCCCTCACCTGGCAAGGCCTCGGCGTCGATGAAAAGGCCTACGACTCGAAAGGCAAACTGGTCGTTGCCGTCGATCCGCGCTACTTCCGCCCGACGGAGGTCGACACCCTGCTCGGAGATCCCACGAAGGCACGCCGGGAGCTGGGCTGGAAGCCGCGAATCACTTTCGAAGAGCTGGTAAAGGAGATGGTCATCGAGGATCATTCCACGGCTGAGCGCGACGCCCTCGTCAAGAAGCACGGCTTTACGACCTACAACTATCACGAGCTTTAAGCAGGGCGGAGAGAGCCATGGAACAGACCGACAGGATATTTGTCGCCGGATACCGCGGGCTTGTAGGCAGCGCGATCCGGCGCGAGCTGGAGAAACAGGGTTACCGCAACCTCCTCCTCAAGAGCCGCACTGAGCTCGATCTGATGGATCGCGCCGCGGTAGACCGTTTCTTCACCGAAGAACGGCCAGAGTACGTCTTTCTGGCAGCGGCAAAGGTAGGCGGTATTCTCGCCAACAACACCTACCCGGCAGACTTCATCCGCGACAACCTGGAAATCCAGACCAACGTAATCGACGCTGCCTGGCGCGCCGGGGTCAAGCGGCTGCTGTTTCTGGGATCAAGCTGCATCTATCCCAGGCTTTGCCCTCAGCCAATCAAAGAAGAGTACCTGCTCACCGGCCCCCTCGAGGCAACCAATCGGCCGTACGCGATCGCCAAAATAGCCGGGATCGAGATGTGCTGGTCTTACAACCGGCAATACGGCACTCAGTTCCTTGCTGCGATGCCCACAAATCTCTATGGCCCGGGCGATAACTTCGACCTGCAAAAATCGCATGTCCTGCCTGCCCTTATCCGAAAGGCCGCCGAAGCGAAGGCCAACGGCGAACGGAAGCTCGTCGTGTGGGGTACCGGCACACCGCGCCGCGAGCTCCTCTACAGCGACGACCTCGCCGAGGCGTGCGTATTCCTGATGAATCTGCCCGATGACCGCTTCGGTACCCTCCTGAATTCCGAAGAGCCGCCGCTCATCAATATCGGCACCGGCGAGGATCTCAGCATTCGCGAACTGGCCGAGGTAGTCTGCCGCGTCATCGGCTTTGACGGCAAACTCGAGTTCGACACCACCAAGCCGGACGGCACTCCGCGGAAGCTTCTGGACGTCTCCCGCATTCACGCGCTGGGATGGCGCGCGAGCACCAGCCTCGAGGAAGGCATCCGCCTCACCTACGAATGGGCGAAGGAGAGCCTGGTGCTGACGCCCGCGTGATTTTTGTCAGAAGTGAAACCGGTATCTCACTTCTCCATAAAGCTGCCTTGGATCGTTGTAGTGGAAGCCGCCAAACGTAAGGCTGTTATCCAACAGCACGCGCGTGTTCGCCACATTGATGGCGGTCGCCGAGACAGTGAATTTTTCGCCGAACGACTTGCCGACTGATATATCTGCGGTGGTGTGCGCCGGCAGGTAATTTCCAGAATACGGAGACGGCGGATCGGTGAACCCGTTGCTGAATCCTGA
>JAFAKX010000083.1 GCA_019234945.1 Silvibacterium sp. | reverse complement strand
TCAAAAAGCTAACCTGCCACAGTGGCGTGGTGGGATTTCCATACGCGTCGAAGGCATAGACGCTGTCGTGCTCCGTCGCAACGAACAGCACGTCATGCCGGCCTTTGCCCGGAATCTCCACTCCCGGCAGGAAGAGCGGTTGAGCATAGACATCACCGTCCACCTTCAGCGTGAGAAGCTTTCCAAATTGCTGAGGATTCACATTGCGCGGCGTCAGCATAGTCTCGTTCAGATATGCGCCGGTGCGCGCGTTGTCGACCTGCGAAGTCGTCATCTGCGCCTGAGCAGCCGCGCTGAAGACAAACCCACGATCACCCAGCCCCAGGTTGCTTCGGATCGAAAGAAACCCATGCCCACCTCGGAGAGTCATTTATCCCTATTCGACTCTCGGGCGCCAAAGATATCACCGGGAGAAGTGTTGAACTGGTTCTTATTTGAGACAGGAGTGGCGGATCATGGGGCGACAAGCACTTGTGAAGGGACTGCGGTCGTGTGGAATCGCAGACCTGAGAAATGTGCCCTGAGGTCTGCCTTAATCCGTCCCTACGGCCAGCGAAGGGGTCAGCCCTGACGCGCTCATGCCAAGTTCCTGGTCCTTGTACTGCAGCTGGTATAGCTTCCAATAGATGCCGCGCCCCGCCAGCAGTTCCTGATGGCTGCCCATCTCGCGCAACTGTCCCTTGTGCATCACGAGGATCGTGTCGGCCCGCTGCACCGTCGACAGCCGATGCGCAATCACAACTGACGTCCGGCCTTCGATCATCCGCTCGAGCGCGAGCCGGACGCGCATTTCTGTGTCGGTATCGACCGACGACGTCGCTTCATCCAGAATCAGAATCCGCGGATTGTGCGCCAGGGCTCTCGCGAAATTAATGAGTTGCTTCTGTCCGGTCGAGAGGGAATTGCCTCGCTCCCGCATCGGCTCCGAATATTCGCCGGGCAACGACGCGATGAAGTCATGAATATTCACCTGGTCGGCGGCGCGACGCATCTCCTCGTCCGTGATCGCCTCGGTCCCCATGCGGATATTGCTCTCGATTGTCCCGCTGAACAATACCGGATCCTGAAGCACCACCCCGAAATGCTGCCGCAGTGTGAGCAAATCGTGCTCACGGACATCCACGCCATCCACCAGCACACTGCCGTGCTGGATATCGTAGAACCGCATCATCAGGCTGATGATCGTCGACTTGCCCGCCCCCGTGTGGCCCACAATCGCCGCCGTCTGGTCTGGCGTAATTTTGAACGACACACCGCGCAGGATCCACTCGATATTCGTCATCACAGCCAGCTCTTCGGGAGTCGACCGCGCTACCAGCGCCTTTGTCTCTTCGTCCAGCCGCTGATATGTAAACCACACGTTTACAAATTCAATGCTGCCCGAGTTGTCCGTCTGCTTTGGATGCGCCGGCGACACAATCTCCGGCTGCGTATCGATCAGCTTGAAGACGCGTTCGCTCGCCGCCATCGCCGCCTGCAGAATGTTGTACTTCTCGCTCAGGTCCTGAATCGGCCGGAAAAACCGCTGCGCATACTGGATAAACGCCACCAGCACGCCAATCGTCACCGCCCCGCGCAGCACGCCGCGCCCGCCAAACCAGATCACCATCGCGATTGCGGCGGAGCTCAGAATTTCAACCACCGGATAGTACAGCGCATACGCCAGGATCGAATCCTTGAACGCCACCAGGTGCGTCTTGTTCACCGCCTCAAAGTCTTTGAACGCACGCCGCTGCCGACTGAAAAGCTGGATCAGGCCCATGCCCGAAATGTGTTCCTGGGTGTAGCTGTTGATCCGTGCAATTGCCGTGCGAATCCTGCGGTATGAGTCGCGCACATACTTC
Source organism: Silvibacterium sp. (assembly GCA_019234945.1). Lineage (GTDB taxonomy): Bacteria > Acidobacteriota > Terriglobia > Terriglobales > Acidobacteriaceae > Silvibacterium. The sequence goes on along the minus strand of JAFAKX010000083.1, from coordinate 17,828 downwards.
CTGAAGATTCGCGTCGCCAGCAGAATCAGCGGCAGCACGGAAAACGCCAGCAGAGCCAGCCACCACTTCATGCGCAGCATCACGAAGACGATGCCGGCCAGCACAAAGATATCTTCGAAGATGGCGAAGACGCCCGCCGTGAACATCTCGTTCAGCGCATCCACGTCGCTCGTCAGCCGCGTTACCAGCCTGCCTACAGGATTCCGGTCGTAGAAGCCCACATGCATCCGCTGCAGATGCCCGAAGATCTGCCGCCGCAAGTCGAACATAATCTTCTGTCCGGTCCACTGCATCAGGTACGTCTGAATAAACTCCAGCACAAAACTGACCACGAGAGCGCCCAGATAGATCAGGGCAATCTGCGTGATGCCGCGAACCGGGTCAGCGCCCAACCACCGTCCCAGAAGTTCGCTCTGGTGCGTCGGATGCGCCGTCATGTAGCGGTCGATGGCGATTTCCGTCAGGTACGGCCCAAGCACGTCGCAAGCCGCTTTGATAAGAATCGCTGCAATCGAGATGAACGCCGCCCATTTGTAAGGGTAAAGATAGGTGAGCAGCCGCCGCATCAGCCGGCCGTCATATGCCTTGCCGATAACGTCTTCATCCTGCTGCGAAACGGCCTTTTTCTGCTCGTCCGGCGAAGACTTCTCTTTGTCCGACTTACCCATGCGCTATTTCGATATTAAATGGGGCCCGACTTGTTTCTGGGACCTCCTCATCCGATGTACTTCATCATCTACAAGATGCGAAAATAGGCATAGATGCACACCCTTGGCCTCTACGTCTCGATCCCGTTCTGCAAATCGAAATGCACCTACTGCAATTTCGCCTCAGGGGTCTTCCCCGCCAGCTACTTTGACCGCTACATCGGCCGCCTGCTCGAGGATCTCAGCGCGATCCGCACCCAAGCGCCAGAGTGGGACGCCGAACTGCCCGAAATCATCGACAGCCTCTATTTAGGCGGCGGAACCCCCTCCTTGCTACCTTCTGAGCTCGTAGTGCGCCTTTTCGCTGCCATTCGCCGTGAGTTCGTCGTGCTTCCAAGTGCCGAACTTACCATCGAATGCGCTCCCGGCCAGCTTGAGGACACAACTCTCTCCGCCATGGTCGAAGCCGGAGTCAACCGCATCAGCTTCGGAGTCCAATCCTTTATCGATTCCGAAGCGAAGCACACCGGCCGCCTCCATACCCGCGAAATCGCCCTGCGCGACATTGACCGCGTCCGCCGCGCCGGCGTTCCCCATATCAACATCGACCTGATTGCCGGCCTCCCCGGCCAGACCCACGAATCCTGGTGGGAATCGCTTTGCGTCCTCGCCGACACAGGAGTCGAGCACGCCAGCATCTACATGCTCGAGGTCGACGAAGACTCGCGCCTGGGCAGAGAAGTCACGTCGGGTGGCCTTAGATATTACGCGCCCCAGGTCCCTTCAGATGAAGCGATAGCGGACATGTACTCCGAAGCCGTCGAGCTTCTCGCAGCTCACGGCCTCGCTCAGTACGAAATCTCCAACTTCGCCCGCGAGGGCAGGGAATCAGCACACAACCTGAAGTATTGGCAGCGCAAACCCTACGTCGGCTTGGGACTCGACGCTCACTCCATGCTGCGCACCCACTTCAGCGAAGCTTTGCGCTTCGCGACTACCGACGAACTCGAACCCTTCCTCGACTCACCTGGATGGAACCAGCCGCATCGCCTCTCCCGCGAAGAAGAGCTGGAAGAAGCGTGGTTCCTCGGACTGCGCCTCAACGCTGGCGTCAGCTTCCGCGATCTCCGCGCAGAATTCGGCGCTTCCGCCGTCGATTCCTTCGAGCCCATTCTCACCGACCTCGAATGCGACGGCCTCATCACCTGGACGGGCGACCGGGTCACCCTTACTCCTCGTGGCCGGCTGGTTTCCAACGAAGTCTTCGAGCAATTTTTGGAAGTTCCTCAAATGGCTAATGGCTCACGGCGTGTGGCTTAAAATCTTTCTATGCCCCTGATTCCCGCCGAAACCACCGACGACAGCGCCGAATCAACTATCGCCACTACCACCATCGAGCTACGCAGCGACACCTTCACCAAGCCCACTCCTGCCATGCGCGCTGCCATGGCCGCCGCCGAGGTAGGAGACGACGTTTACGGTGAAGACCCCACCGTCAATCTGGTCGAGGCCCGCGCCGCCCAGATCTTCGGCCGCGAAGCAGCCATCTTCGTCCCCACCGGAACCATGGGCAACCAGATCGCCATCCGCCTCCACACACACCACGGCCAGGAGGTCGTCACCGAATCCCGCGCCCATGTCGTCGACTGGGAGATGGCCATGGCCTCTGCTTTCTCTGGTGTCCAGCTTCGCACCGTCTTCGCCGAGCGCGGCATCGTCACCTGGAGTCACATCGAGCAGGTGCTGAAGAAGGCCGACTTTCATCGCGCCGGCACTGGCCTCATCACCCTCGAAAATTCCCACAACATGGCTGGAGGAACTGTCACCGGCCTCGACGTCTACGAAGAGATCTGGTCCCGCGCCGCCGAGCTCGGTCTGCCCGTCCATCTCGATGGGGCACGCATCTTCAACGCCGCAACCGCGCTGAGCATGTCTGTCGCCGAGCTGACCTCAGGCTTCTCCAGCGTGATGTTTTGCCTGTCCAAGGGACTCTGCGCTCCCGTCGGCTCCATGCTCGTCGGCAGCCGCGACTTCATCGAACGCGCCCGCACCGTCCGCAAGATGCTCGGCGGAGGCATGCGCCAGGCCGGCATCCTCGCCGCCGCAGGCCTCATCGCCCTTGAAGAAATGCCGAAGCGCCTTAGCGAAGACCATGCCAATGCACGACTCCTAGCCGAGAGCCTGGCCGAACTGCCGCAGGTTGACATCGACCGCTCGACTGTCCAGACCAACATCGTCATCTTCACCGTGCGCGGCTATCCAGACCCCACGCCGATTCTCGAGCGCCTCAAACAGCGCGGCGTAATAGCCGGAACCGCCGCCGACCACCAGATCCGATTCGTCACCCACAAAGACGTCGACCGTCCCGCCTGCGAAGAAGCCGCGCGTATCGCGCGAGAAGTTATCTCCGAGCTGTAGCGCTAGCTCTTCTTGCAGACGTATTCGTAATCGCGCCGTATCTCCCAGCAGAGAGTGCCATGTCTACGCACGAGCCTGTATTCGTCTGCGGAAGATTCGCTATCGAATTCAATTCCTTGGTCGAAAGGCTGCTCCATCAGGTGCCATGTTCCGCCTGAGACTCTCCTGCCGTTGGCGTAATTGGCGAAGGTCCCATCTGGATTTAATCTCCTGAGTGCTAGATCCGAGCCTCCAATTGGATAATCACCAGGGACCTCTGTGGCCTTTACGGCGCAGCCGCTCAGAAACAGCGGCAGACCCAGCAAACAGATTCGAATCATGGGCGCTCTCTGCACAAAGATCCAGTTTGATGAATCGACTGATTCCGGGCACTCAAAAGAATCTCGGAAACAGCGGACGCCATCAGAAAGTCTATATAATTAAATACTATGCCGAAGTATTCCATCGTCGTCCCCTTCCACAACGAAGAAGAGAACATCACCGCCATGTACGACCGCCTCAAGGCCGTCATGGAGCAGGTCGGAGACAGCTTTGAGCTGGTTCTTGTTGACGATGGATCTACCGACCGCAGCTACAAGCTTCTCGAAGAGATTGCCGCTGTCGACAGCCGTGTGCTCGTCGTAAAGCTGCGTCGCAACTTCGGACAGACCTCCGCCCTTGCCGCCGGCTTCGACCACTCTCAGGGCGACTACATCCTTGCCATGGACGGCGACCTGCAGCACGACCCCGCCGAGATTCCCAACTTCATTGAGAAGCTTGAAGAGGGCTACGACGTCGTGAGCGGATGGCGCAAGGAGCGCATCGACAACTTCGTCATGCGGCGCATCCCATCACGCTGCGCCAACTGGCTGATGGCCAAGCTCTCAGGCGTCGACATCCACGATTTTGGAACCACCTTCAAGGCCTACCGCCGCGAGGTCATCCACAACATCCCGCTCTATGGCGAAATGCACCGCTTCATCCCGGCGCTGGCCGCCTCCTACGGAGCGAGCATCTGCGAAATCCCCATTCGCAACGTCAACCGCGAGCGCGGTAAATCGCACTACGGCATCGGCCGCACCTTCCGCGTCTTTTTTGACCTGCTGACGATCCGCTTCCTGCTGAAGTACATGATGCGCCCGCTGCATTTCTTCGGACTCTTCGGCGCGACAGGCATCTTCCTCGGCGGAGCAATCTCCCTCTTTCTCGCTCTGCTCAAGGTCTTCACGCACCAGCACGTCATGGATCAGCACGGGCCGCTCTTCGTCATCGCTGGCGTCCTCATCCTGGGCGGCATCCAGATGGTCGCCATCGGGCTGCTCGGAGAACTCCAGGTGCGCCACTACCATACCGCAACGCAGCGCGCGCCTTACGCTATCGACCGCCTCGTTCGCTTGCGCGCCTCCGGCGAGCAGAGCCTGCTTCACGAAGACTAGGACCCGTCAAAGTAGTGCCCGGTCACGCTCTGGGTGGAGAGCATCAATCCGAAAATATCCATGATGATGCGTGTGTCTTTGATACGGCCTTCTTCGAACCGGTCAATTACGATCCCCCAAACCCGGACCTGACGGCCTGTTGCCGGCACCCCTAGAAATTCGCCGTGGTGAGTGCCGCTCCATTCGAAGCGGCTCGCTACCTTGTCATTCTCTGAGATCTGCTCTTCTATCGAGAAGTTCAGATCAGGGAAGGCAGAGCGCATACCCCCGAGAATATCTTTCAGCCCTTCCAGCCCCGGCCCCTGACCGGGAAGCGGAACCTGCTCGACTACGTCCTCCCATACAAATTGCGCAGCGAGGTCCATCCGACCCTGAGTAATTACTTCTCCGGCGAAACGTCGAGCCACGGCGGCATTATCTTCTTTCAATCCATTACCCCTCTCTTGGTGCTGGCGCACGATTATAATTGGCGTCGTTTTCAGGAGCTTGCCTAAGTTAAATTTGCCCGCAGAGGCGGAGTGAAGAATATATGCGATCCCGATCGGTCGACTCCATCGTCGCCATAGCAGTTTTGTTAAGTTTTGCCCTTGGAGCGTACTCGGTCCACGCTCAGGCCACCCCGCAGCAATCCCTGTTGGCGCTCTCAAAGCATGACCACACGCTTTCGATCGTGGATCTAGTCACGCTGCAGGTTATCGCGCGCGCTCCAGTCGGGCCGGACCCGCACGAAGTCATTGCATCCTCGGATGGTCGAACCGCATACGTTTCGATCTACGGAGGCGGCCGCTATCACGCGCTTTCTGTCATCGACCTCATTGGGCAGAAAGCCCTGCCCGACATCGATACCGGAGCCCTCAACGGCCCGCACGGCCTGGTGTTCGTCGGCGGCAAGCTGTGGTTCACCGCCGAAGGCGCAAAGGTGGTTGCGCGCTATGATCCGGCAACTGCGAAGATCGACTGGGTCATGGGCACCGGACAGAACCGTACGCACATGATCTACGTTACCCGCGACGAGAAGCAGATATACACCACAAACGTTAGCTCCGCTACGGTCTCGTTTCTCGAGCAGGTCACGCTACCGCCGATGGGACCTCCGCCCGGAATGCAACCGCCCCCTGGCGTGACGCCGCCTCCTGCCGCCGCGCCCCGTATCGACTGGGTTCAAACCATCATCCCTGTTGGCAAAGGCGATGAGGGCTTCGACGTCTCCCCCGACGGCCGAGAGCTGTGGACTGCCAATTCGCAGGACGGCACAATTTCGATCATCAATCTTGCCGACAAGAAGGTCGCGGCCACTCTGGACGCCGGAGTCCAAAGCGCCAACCGTCTCAAGTTCACCCCCGACGGCAAGCTGGTGCTGATCTCCATGCTGCGCAACGGCGATCTCGTCGTTTACGATGCCGCGGCTCGCAAGGAGTTCAAACGGGTCAAAATCGGCCATGGTGCGGCCGGCATTCTGATGGATCCCACTGCCGCCCGCGCCTTCGTTGCCTGTTCTCCGGACAACTACGTCGTGGTTCTCGACCTCAAGACCCTCGAAGTAACTGGCCACATCGATGTCGGCGGAGAGCCCGACGGGCTCGCCTGGGCGCTGCGCAATTAGCAACTCGAAGGACCCTAGTTCGGACCCTGGTTCAGCTCGCCAACTCTGCCTTCCCGTCTGTGTTGCCCATCACAGCGCAAGTCAGAAGGGCGGTTCGTCCGCTCTTGCTGTTCTTTTGAGGTTTACCGCGCGTTCTTGTAAATCAGATCAAGCAGTTCGTCGTACATGGCTTCACGCTCGTCCTCCGAACCGTTCCGAATCGCATGCGTCGCGCAATGCGCCAGATGATTCCGCATCAGCGAGCGTGCTACGGCGCGAAGCGCCTCCTGCGCCGATGACACCTGCATCAGAATGTCCGCACAGTAGCGGTCTTCTTCCACCATGCGCTGAATTCCGCGGATCTGCCCTTCAATGCGGCTCAGCCGGCGCAGGTTTGAAGCCTTAAGTTCCGGATCGACGCCGATCGCCGTTCGTCCCCCATCGGGGATCTCGCACCCGCAGGACGCGTCCGACAGTTGCCCATTCTTTCTGGCTCCCATAACTCTCCTACTCTCTGGGCTGCGCTCTGCTAAACAGCCCTTAGCTTCAACCGGCTAAGCCGCAGGCTGTTAGTCACAACGCTGAACGAACTCAGGGCCATTGCTGCGCTGCCAAGGACAGGACTGAGCATTACGCCGAACGCGGGATACAACGCGCCAGCCGCGAGCGGAATGCCAACCACGTTATACGCGAAGGCCCAGAACAGGTTTTGACGCATCACGCGCATCGTCCCTCGCGACAGTGCGATTGCGGGTGCAATCCCGCCCAGGTCGCTGCGCATCAGCGTTACATCGCCGGCCTCCATCGCGACATCAGAGCCGCTCGCCATCGTAATGCCCACATCGGCCTGCGCCAGCGCCGGCGAATCATTCACGCCATCGCCAACCATGGCGACGATCCGATGCTCGGCCTGCAGCTTGCGAATCGCTTCAACCTTGCCCTGTGGCAGCACTCCAGCGATCACGTTATCAACACCTACTTCGCGTGCGATTGCCTCGGCTGTGCGTTCGTTGTCGCCGGTCAGCATCACCACGCGCAGTCCCTCGCGGTGCAACTGCTCGATCGCACCCGTCGCCGTCGGCTTGACCGTATCGGCCACCACGATCATGCCCGCCAGCGTCCCATCGATAGCCACCCATAGAGGCGTGCGGCCCTTCGCCGCCTGCTCGTCGCCGACCGATGCGAGCGGTGCAGTTGAAATGTTGCAATCCGCCATCAGTTGCTGATTCCCGATCAGGACAGCACGGCCTTCAACCACGCCCACGACGCCGCGGCCGGTGATCGATTCAAAGCGTTCCGCCTGTGGAATGGCCGCGCTGTTCTCTACCGCATAGCGAACCACCGCCTCTCCTAACGGATGCTCGCTCGCACGCTCGAGCGCAGCCGCCAGCAGAATGATCGCATTGCGCGAAAAGCTGGTGTCCGGATTTAGCAGCACGTCGGTGACTTCCGGCCGGCCCGTGGTAATGGTTCCGGTCTTGTCGAGCACAACGGTATCGACCTTCTCCAGCCGCTGCAGAGCCTCGCCCCCTTTGATCAGCAGCCCGAACTGGGCGCCGCGTCCCGTCGCCACCATCACCGCCGTCGGCACTGCCAGCCCCATGGCGCACGGACACGCAATCACCAGCACCGTCACCGCGGCGGCAAATGCCTGCATCGACCCGTAGCCGTGGCCGAAGATTTCCCAGCCTAAAAATGTAAGAATCGCAAACATCAGCACGGTAGGAACGAAGATCGCGCTGATCCGGTCGGCCAGGTTCTGGATGGGCGCGCGCGAGCTCTGCGCATCCCGCAGCAGCCGCACAATTTGCGCAAGCATGCTCTCGGCGCCAATCGCCGTCGCGCGATACTCCAGGGAACCGCGCTGGTTCAGCGTTCCGCCGATCACGCGATCCCCCCGATTCTTTTCAACAGGCAGCGACTCGCCGGTCAGCATCGACTCATCTACGCTGCTTCTGCCCGCAACCACCTCACCATCAGCAGGAATTCGCTCGCCGGGTCTTACCCGAAGCACGTCGCCGGGCTGAAGCGCCTCGACTGGCACATCAACCTCCGTGCCGCTTTGCAGCACACGGGCCGCCTTCGGCTGCAGCTGCACTAGTTTGCGCAGAGCAATCACCGTGCGCCCCTTCGCGCGGCTCTCGAGCGTATTCCCAACCAGAACCAGCCCGATAATCAGGATGCCCGCGTCGTAATAGACATCGGGCGCGATGCCGTGAGCGATGAAGAACCGCGGCGTAACCGTTGTCGCCGCCGAGTATAGAAACGATGCCCCGGTCCCTAGCGCGACCAGCGTATTCATGTCGGCCGTCTTGTGTCGCAGCGCCGACCACGCCTTCACGTAAAAGCGGCGTCCGGCCCAACCTGCGACAAACGCCGACAGAACAAGCAGCGACCAGCGTATCGCGTTCTCGTTGATCGCATACAGCCACGGCATCAGGCTGCGCAGTGCCGGATCGAGCACGCGCATTGACCAGTTCATGAACGGGTCTTTCATCCGCTCGAGACCGCCCGTCGCGTTCATGCTCATCAGCGGTATCGAGAGTCCCATCGCTATCGCGCCCGCGGCCACGCTGATGATCGCCTTCAAACGCAGAGCCCGATATTCCCGCAGTTGCTCTTCGTCGTGCTTTTCCTGCTCTTCCAGGACGGATGCGCCGTCCGCCGGCATCTCTGCGCCGTAGCCGGTGCTGCGAATCTTTGCCACCAGCCCCGCCGGAGATGCAAACCGGGGATCGAACGTAACGGTCGCGTTGTGCAGCATCAGGTTGACCGTGGCGTCTCGAACCCCCGCCTCTTCCGCGAGTGTCCGCTGCATAAACGATTGGCACGCCGCGCACGTCATCCCCGTTACCGGGAACGTAACCCGCTTTAGGCTCGCCGGCTCCGCAGCCTTATCGATCTTTGCCGCTGTTTCCGTTGCGGAACTCGCCATTGCCGCTCCCCTTCAGTGCTCGATCTGCACTTTGAAGCCGATACGATCCACAGCCCCTGCAATCTCCTCCGGAGTAGCAGTCCCAGGCTCGAACTCCACCTTCGCCGACCCCAACTTTACAGAATCGACCCGAACCCCTTTCACTCCTGCAAGCGCGTTCGTCACCCTGCGTACGCAGGCTTCACAATGCATTCCTTCAATCGACAAGCGGAGATCAGTTGCCATCTTTTCCCTTTCATTCTAAATGATGCCCATACCCCCTATAGGTATGCAAAAAATCTGCACATGTGCCTGAACGCTCGAAAGCAGCCGACACCTCGAGTCTCGCGACCCAAGGCGCCGGCTGCCCTCGCTACTTCCAAGCGGCGAAAAGCCGCGATTTCTTACCAGCGATAAACCGTCAGATTATCAAGGTATACCGTCGCCGCAGTGGTCCCGCTGCCCGACCCATCTACTTGGAAATTCGTCACCAGTGCAGGTCCCCATCCCAGCGCGAATCCCGAAAAGACCCGAAAATTCAGATCCTGCCTGTTCCCATCCAGCCACACTGAATGGTAGGTGACCCAGCCTGACGAGTCGTGCGAAATGTAAATCTGCACGTGGTGCCACTGGTTCACTCCCCAGGTATGAGGATTGCACTTGGCATAAGAATGCTGCCAGGTGTCCCACGAGTTGGTGGGAGAACCTCCGTTGATCGAGTAATCCCATGTGCCCGTCCATCCATCGCACTGGAATCCCATCAGCGCTGTCTCGCCGTTCGGCATCGTCTGGTTCAGGTCGAACTCGAGGCTTGACAGCCCACTCGCGGAGTCCTCGATATTCACCCACGCGTCATACAGAAAGTTCTGCGATGTCTCATCATCCCCGAACTGCACGGAGTATCGTTGACCGCCAAAGTTGGAGAACGTGGTAGTGAACGCCCGCGCATTTCCGCTCATCGAGGGTGAATTCACGAGACCTGTCGAGCCGCTTGAACTGCCGGGTGTGCCGCCGTCATGAATCTGAGTCCAATTCCCGAGCGCTTGGATGCCACTTACGCTGACCGCGTTTGGCGCGACGACCGAACTGCCCCCCGTGGTGCCTCCCGTCACGTTGAACGAAACATCGGTGACGCAAACGCCCCCCTTGTAATTCCAGACCTTTACGTGCAAAGTGTGCCAGCCCTCGGGAGCGGCAACGGGACCGTCTATCTTCTGATCGGACCATGAGGAGGTTTGTCCACTGTTATCCAGTGAATAGCCGACAACGCTCACCGGCAAAGAAGAACAGGTATCTGCCGTCATGGTGAGTCTGAATGGGGAACTTAGCTGCGCGCCATTGGCCGGACTCGTGATAACCGTACCCGCCTGCGCATGAATTGCACCAGTCGCAAGCATAACGCTGGCGACAGAAATATGCCTTAACGTATTCATTCGAATACCTTTGCGAAAAAGAAATGGTCGTGCATGGCGTCCGTCGTCCGCTTCTTCGTTCACAAGCAGATCGCCGAAACAGGATCGATAAACAGGCAGAGGATTGCAGAGTCTTACTGCCAGTGCTCTTCGCTGGCGCGTGCGCACACACAGACGAACTCATTCCAGCAGGCGCCGGAACTTTCAGAGAACAGTAACCGCCCTTGTGTTAGAAAAAACCTTACACGCGGACTATGCATCAACGCAAGCGGTCTTTAGGGCGTTTCCGTAAATCCCAGCAGTTCTCAATGAACTACGAGGCAGGGTCTTTTGGGATTGAATCTCCAATCCAAAATCAGATACTGCATGGCCTTCGCGTCGTCACGTTCGCCCGGCTTGACCCGCAGATAAAGGTCGTGAGCCTGTTCAATCTCTGCCATATCAATCTGAATGCCGAGGCCTGGGCGTTCCGGCAATGTGAGCTGGCCATTCGTGATCTTGAGCGGATCCTTGGTCAGGCGCTGGCCGTCCTGCCAGATCCAATGCGTATCGATGGCGGTTATGTTTCCAGGAGCAGCGGCGGCCACATGGGCAAACATGGCGAGTGAAATATCGAAATGATTGTTCGAATGTGAGCCCCAGGTCAGACCCCAATCGCTGCAAAACTGCGCGACTCGCGCAGAGCCCTGCATTGTCCAGAAATGAGGATCAGCAAGGGGAATATCCACCGCGGAGAGTTGAACTGCGTGCCTTAGCTCCCGCCAGTCCGTCGCAATCATGTTCGTAGCAACTCGAAGGTTGGTGGCGCGACGGAACTCTGCCATGATTTCGCGGCCTGAAAACCCGTGCTCTGCGCCACAGGGGTCTTCGACATAGGCAAGGACACGCTGTTTGTTCCGGCAAAGCTGGATGGCTTCATCGAGGGACCATGCACCATTCGGATCAAGCGAGATTCTAGCGCCTGGAAAGCGTTCGGCCAGGGCACTCGCAATTTCGACCTCCTCGGCGCCAGAGAGGACGCCGCCTTTGAGTTTGAAATGGACGAATCCATATCGTTCGCGTGCTGCTTCGGCTAATCGCAGAATCGCGTCCGTGCTGAGCGCTTCCTCATGCCGAAGCCGCAGCCACGGATCGGAAGACTCCTCGTTGCTCTGATATGGCAGGTTCGTCCTTTTCCTGTCTCCGATGAAAAACAGATACCCCAGCATTTCGACGGTCGTTCGTTGCTGTCCTTCTCCCAATAACCTCGCTACAGGCACATCGAGAAGCTGTCCGAGCAGATCGAGCAAGGCGGCTTCAATGGCCGTCACAGCATGGATAGCGGTCCGCTGGTCGAATGTCTGATTACCGCGTCCCTCCACATCCCAATGGGCAAAACGCTGTCTGACCGCATTCAGGATGCCGTTGTAGGAAGCTATTTTTTGTCCTGTAACGAGTTCTTTCGAGTATTCGAGGACTTTCCTGATCTTTTCTCCGCCCGGAACTTCGCCTGCTCCTGTGTGTCCGGTGTCGTCAGTCAGAACCACGATGTTTCGGGAAAAGAACGGCGCATGCGCTCCACTGAGATTAAGCAGCATGCAGTCATACCCGGCTACCGGAATCACACGCATGTCTTTGATTTTCGGTGAGCTCATAGTTCACGCATCGGTTCGTTCAGCCACGATTCCGGACTCTGTTCCGGTTGGGAACTCGACGCGCTGGATCGTACCGACAATCGGCAAATAGGCAACGATTGCCATCAGCGCCGTCAATCCAACGAAAAGAAGGGCGTCGTTAAAGGACCCGGTTCGTTTCACAATGTATCCAATCACGATTGGGGTAGTCACACCTGCCAGATTTCCAATGAGGTTGAAGAGGCCCCCATTTACTCCTACCATTCCCTTCGGTGAAGTATCGGAAATCACTGTCCATCCCAGCGCTCCGAAGCCTTTGCCCAAGAAGGCCAGGGCCATCCAGAAGACGATCAGCCACTGGGCATGGGTGTAGTTGCAGGCAATCATCGCCATCGCCAGGAGCATGCCGGTCACAATCGGTGCCTTTCTCGCAAATGTGAGCGAGTAACCGGCGCGCAGCAGTCCATCTGACACAACTCCGCCCAGAACACCTCCGACACAGCCGCAGAGTGCCGGCAAAACAGCAACAAAACCTACAGTCATGAGCGACATGTGTCTGGCCTGGTTCAGATAGACCGGAAACCATGTCAGGAAAAACCACGTGAGCGTATTAATGCAGTATTGCCCAATATAGATCCCTACGAGCATGCGGCTGCTCAAAAGCCTTTTTATGATTGACCTTGTGAGCGCGTTGCTCTTTCCCTGCGTGCGGTCGACGCTCACCAGGCCCCCGCCCTGCGCAATATGGTCAATCTCCTCCTGGCTGATGGACGGATGGGCTTTTACGTCGTAGACCACTCTGAACCATACAAAACCAACTACCAGTCCCAGAGCGCCTAGGAACCAGAAGCAATCCTTCCAGCCGTGCGCGTGCGCGATCCAACCGATAATTGGAGCAAACAGCACTAAAGCGAAATATTGCGATGAATTGAAAATTGCGGATGCCGTTCCGCGCTCTGCCGTTGGAAACCATGCAGCTACAATTCGCCCATTTCCCGGAAAGACCGGCGATTGCACCAACCCGGACAAAAGCCGCAATGCAAAGATCGTGTAAAAGGCTAAGCTTGCGTACAGAAATCCGGCAAAGCCAACGAGGGCCGCACAGATTGACCAGCCGATGATGCTGATTCCGTACACTCTTTTTGATCCGAAGGAATCCAGCAATCCCCCTGCGGGTAATTGGCCAACGACATAGGCCCAACTGAACCCGGAGAAGAGGTATCCGAGATGCAATGCGTCCAGACCGAGATCTCTCGCCATCGGCAACCCTGCGATAGAGAGCGCGAAGCGATCTCCATAGCTGAAGGCGCTCGCGGCAAAAAGCATGAGCACGATCAGGTAGCGCACGTGCGTTCGCCGGGTATCGGTCGTATGCGAGGAATTCAATCCAGTCACCATAAGGCCACCGAATCAGGCGCGGCCAACGATCAGCTTCGCGAGCTCTTCTTGTTCAGCTGCGTCAAGATCAGTCAGCGGAGGTCGAACCGGACCGGCCGGACGGCCTATTGCCCTCATTCCAGCCTTAACGATGGAAACCGCATAACCTTTTCGGCGATTGCGAATGGCAATGTAAGGGAGAACAAATTCCCGAAGCCGGGCAAATATGAACTCGCGATCCTTGCGCTGCACGGCGGCATAAAACTGCTGAGCAAAATCGGGCAGAAAATTAAAAATCGCTGACGAATACGTCGTTACGCCCATTTCCAGGTATGGCAGTGCGAACGTTTCTGCTGTTGGAAGGCCGCCGACGTATACCAACCGGTCGCCCAGGCGGGCATAGATTCGCGTCATCAGTTCAATATCGCCCACACCGTCCTTGAACCCGACCAGGTTGGGGCACCGCTCGCAAAGCCGTTCAAGCATCATCTCATTGAGAATCGCATTGTCGCGGTTGTAAAAAATGACGCTCAACCTCGTCGAAGAACAAACGGCTTCGGTATGTGCGACGAGTCCAGCAGGTTCGGCATTCACGAGATAGGGAGGCAGGAGAAGAATTCCATCTGCACCGGCGTCTTCGGCCGCTTTGGCAAATTCCTTCGCCATGGACGTGCCGTAACCACAGCCCGCAAGGACAGGAACTTTGCCTGCGGTCTCTGTTACAGCCGCCGAAACCACTCTGGCAAATTCATCGAGGGCGAGGGAAAAAAATTCGCCGGTGCCACCGGCGGCAAACAATCCCGCAGGACGATATTCGAGCAGCCATGCAATGTGCTCGCGATAAGCCTTCTCATCAAACTCGAATTGCTGGTTGAAATGTGTGACAGGGAACGAGAGGAGACCTTGACTGATCGTAGCTCTCAGTTCCTGCGCGCTCATCCTGCTCATTCATCTGCCCCTTCTTTGCTAATCAAGCTCCCCTCGCGAGGCTGGTAGAAGAGATGATAAAGAAAAGCGCCGCCATAAGGGCAGGGCTGCTGATCGCGCCGATCCTGCTTCAGCGTTTTCTTGTTTCAGGATGAAGAGAGTCCCGCTCTCTTCATCCGAAACAGGCACCGGCGCACCGCCCGAAGTCGCATGAATCAGAACGTGAGACGCGCCCCGAGTTGAATGAGTCGCGGACTGGTCGCAGACGTAATTTTGCCGTTAAGCGAAGAGGCAAGATTCGCGGTCGGCGCGCTGAGACTTACCATGTTGAAGGCATTGGTGGCTTCACCGCGTATCTGCAGCACGAATCGCTCACCGATGCTGATGTTGCGGAAGATACCCAGATCGATATCGCGGTAACCTGGTGCACGAAGATAGTCGCGCGGAGCGTCACCATCGGCGCCGTATGGACCTATGCCAAGTCCAGGTCCATTTGGTGAGAATGCCGCCGTATTAAACCACTCGTTGGCTGCAACGAAGCGATCTCGGTGGGTGCTGAGGAACGCGTTCTGGCCGGGAACGAGGTTGGGGCGATTGTTATTCGCACTGTCGAAGTTTTTGTTCGAACCAGTGGCAATGTTGACTGGTGCGCCGCTGTAAAGAGTGGCAATGGAAGAAATGGTCCAGCCATTGGCGAGCTGTCGCATGAAGGAGCTCGGCCCGTGGTAGTAGTCGATGTTCCAAATGCCGGAGATGCTGGCCATGCTCCGCCGGTCGTTGTCGGTTGGACCTCTCTCTTCCCACAGATTCGCAAAGTCCTGGGCATACGCTATTCCGATAGCCGACTCGTTTGCACTTTGGAACGAATGGCTCCAGACATAAAACCCGTTAAGCATGAAGTTGTGGGATAACCGGCGCTGCATCGAGACCTGCAGGGAATGATAGGACGCGGTCTGGTTTGACTCGAGAAAGATATTCTGGCCAAGAACGCCGGGATCATAGGGGCGCCGTGAATTAATGCTCGTCTGTGACGTACTCGCCCCGGGCGCATAGGCAGCATAGTTGTCGTCGATCATGATCGGCAAATTATGCGACAGCGTTCCCACGTAAGCGATGGTGCCGGTGAATTGGCCGGGCAGTTGCTGCTGAACCGAAGAATTGATCTGGTACACGAGCGGCCACTGTGTCTTCTGGGAAATGGTCTCGACGCTCGCCGCCGGAAGAAAGCGGGGATTTGTCGGAGAGTAGTTGTACGGGAAGGGATCGCCGTTTGGGAAAGAACCTGGATTTCCGTAGACATTGGTCAACGATTTGATGGAGTTGAAGGTCTGGCGAATGGCGAACGGCTGCGCGTTGGCGGGCTGGTTCCACTCGTTGCCGCTCACGCTGCCATAGAAGAGACCTCCGGCTGCACGGACCGAGGTCTTGCCGTTGCCAAACGGGTCCCACGCGAGACCCACACGCGGTGAGACATGGTGCCAGCGCAGATTTACGATCCCGCGTGGCACGCCCTTGTCTCCCGGATACAGAAGGCCAAGGGGCGCGCTTGGCACCACCGTAGATTGAACGCCGGGCACAAAGGTCCCGGTGAGATTATTCGACTCAACGGGAGGAATGTCGATGTCCCAGCGCAATCCCAGGTTAGCTATAAGCCTCGGAAAGATGCGGTAATCATCCTCGATGAAGAACGCCGTATGCCAGTCGCTGAGGAGCCCGTGGTAAGGAGTGTCCTGCTCCATGGTGTTGACCTGGCCGGTGACAAAATCCGCCAGCGCGTTACCGGTCGTCGTAGGGGCGGATGTCTGGAACGTGAAGACCCCGAAGTTATATAGATTGCCGACGATCATGTTCTTGTCGAGCGCCAGCTCGCCGCCGAAATTGAGCGTGTGTCTGCCCTTGGTCATGCTTACCAGGTCACGCAGCGAGTAGAAGTCCGTTGTAGTTACCGGGCCTGCCAGCGCTCCGCCAATATTGAAGTATCCCGATACGTTCAGCTGTGGGAGTGCCTTTGGCCCCTGAATCGTGAAGTTCGATCCGAGATCTCCGAGTGATATCGCTGGCAGGTTCACGCGGCCCCCCGCCACTCTGGTGAAGCCAAGCCACGCTTCATTGACCGTCGTGGGGCTGAAGGTATGGATGTAGTTGATGTTTGCGTTCTGCTGGGTCGAGTAAGACTGGTTCGTATCCCAGAGCAGATTGCCGTTCCCATAACCATTTTGCTTCGAGTTGAGATAGAAATAGGTCGCCGTGAGATGATCCTGCGTTCCGATAACCTGGTCGTATTTACCGAGATATTCGTCCTGATTTGTCGGGCCGGTAAAGAAGCCGGTCCAGGCATTGTTTGCGCTGTTGGGCAGCGGAATGTACTTGTTGATGATGTTCTTCGCGGTGGGGTCGAGCAACGCTGTCGGGACGCATCCGACGGTCGCAACCTGGCAATTCGGCGAGCTGTTGGTCCCCACAACCTTTTTCTTGGTTCCGGGAAAATCTGGAATCACCTTCGATTGCGTGAAATCTCCCTGCCGCTCGAGCGCGGTTGGAACGACTCCGCCATTGAGTAGCTGGCCAATAGATTGCCGCAATCCACCATAACTGAAGAAGAAGAACGCGTTATCGTGCTTGATAGGGCCGCCGATCGTGCCGCCGAATTGGTTGCGATGATACGGGGCGTTGAGGGGCTTACCTGTGGTTGGATTGAGGGGCGCGTTCCAGGGGATCGCGTTAAGTGAGGTGTTGCGCACGAATTCGAACAGCGAGCCGTGGAACTGATTGGTCCCGGAGCGCGTCACCGCGTTCACCACCGCACTGGACATGCGCCCGTACTGTGCCGCGAAATTGCTGGTCTCTACACGGAATTCCTCCAGCGCGTCTGGGTTGGGCAGAGGATTGCCGTAGTTGCGGATGCCGGTCATGTTGTTGCCGCCATCCAGGTAGTAGCTGACCATCGGAACGCCGCCGTCAATGCCTCCGTTCACCACCACCTGCGTAGAGGGTACGCCGATCTGAAAATTGGGAGTGCCGCTGGGATTGGTGAGCGGACTGGCGCTGTTGTATTGCACTCCCGGCGTGAGAGAAAGCTCCGCGTAAGCATTACGGTTCACCAGCGGCAGCCCAATGATCTCGGCCGGCTGCACGGTTCTTCCCAGAGTCGCCGAGGTGGTGTCGACAAGGGTCGGCGCCTCACTGACGGTAACGATTTGCGTTTGCACGCCGATGGATAGCGTTACGTTGAGCGTCTGCGTCTGGTCAACGGTAAGGAGAAGGTTCTCCTGAACAAACTTTTTGAAGCCGCCGGCTTCTACATCGACCTTGTACCTGCCGACCGGAAGATGGTCGATCAGGTATTCGCCTTGAGCATCCGTCGTCGCCGCGCGGACCAGGCCTGTTTCGACGTTCGTCGCTCTCACTGCGGCTGAGGTGATCAACCCGCCCTGTTCGTCTTTGATTGTTCCCCGTATCGATCCAGTGATCTCCTGGGCCCGAGAACCGATCGCGGCGATCAGGATGAATATTGTCATTGCGA
>JAFAKX010000233.1 GCA_019234945.1 Silvibacterium sp. | reverse complement strand
GCATAGTTGCCGTTAAGGGAAATACCCTTGGTGAACTCCTTGGCTATGGTCACCTGCAGGGCATTGTAATGCGCGTCCTGGTCATCTCCGTAGTAGCTGATGCCATTCGTCCATCCGCAAGAGCACGCGGGCAGACCTGCAGGACGCGCCGCGGGATCGGCGTTGTAGAGATAACGGGGATCCTGGCAGGCAGCCAAAGTTCCGCCGTAGAAGCGCTGCAGGAAAGTCGTATTCGCTGTACCACCATTCGCCGAGATGCCGGACTTGACGCTCGGATCATAGTGGAGAGCCTGGCCTGTAATGCTGTACTGCGCGGGCAGGAAGATCCCTGGCTCATTTGGATTGGTATTGTTGCCATCGCCTGCACTCAGCGTGTGCGTAGCCTTGTTGCCGACATAAGCGATAGTGAAGGAGATAGTGGGCGTTAGAGACTGCTGCAGGCTTGCATTCCATGCATCGAGCGTGGGAAGCCGCAGGCTGCTTGGTCGTGCCTTCGGGCTGACTGAGTATCCAGGTGCCGGAAGAAGCCCATTTGAAGGAGGTGCCGGGAGGCAATTGTTTGCGGCATTGCAAGCCGGAGGTCCGGTCGTCAGGTTGAACACGGAAGACCGTGGTCCGCCAGTTGCAGTCACATTCTGGCTCGCAAGGACCGGAAGATTCTGGGTCACAACGTGCCCGAAGATCGAGCCGAAGACTCCCAGATCAAAGCTGCGTCCGTAACCGGCACGGAGAACCGTCTTCGGAGTGGCCTGGTAAGCCAGCCCGATACGCGGGTTCCAGGGATTCGTTACCCTGCTCCAGTTCATGTTGCTGCCGAATCTGCCATATCCGGCCACGCGCAGATAGCCGTCAATGTTATTGACATTGTTCATTTGCATCAGCGCGCCATTTCCGGCCGCGTTGACCGTCTCGGGCCAGTACTCTTCCCAGCGTATGCCTAGGTTGGCGGTCAGCTTGGGAGTGACTCGCCACGTATCCTGAGCATAGAAGAAGACCCGCTTCTGGAACTCCTTTGCGTTCGTGGAATTGCTGACGTAGCGCCCGAAGTTTGTCACATCGCCCAGGACGAAGGTCGCGTATCCCAAGCCGCCGGTGACTCCATTGGACGTTGGCCCGTTGCCGAATTGCAGGATGCCGGTGCGATCCGTGTCGCTCGGTACGCGCAGATTGCGTGCGTAGCGAAGATCACCACCCATCTTGATAGAGTGGTTGCGCTTGACCCAGGTCCAGTTGTTTACGATCTGAAACTGATCCTCTTTTTCAATCAGAGGACAGTTGCATCGGGTCACCTGGAGGCCCGACCCGTATTGCGCGCCTGTGCTCTGTGGCATGGGAACCGTTGCTCCAACGCCGAAATTACCCACGTCAGACATGGCAAATTCGCCCGCGCCGCTGGTGATTGCGTTCAGGTTCATGCCCGGAATACCCAGATTCGACATGAACGGCACACCCTCGTTGTACTTGAGGTCGTCGATGTTGTAGCGGTAGTAGCCGATGCGGAAGTCGGTGGCCAGAGTCGGCTTCACCGCCCAGTCAAAGCCGGCCGCGAGGCTGTCGTTTGCACCCTTGGAGTTACCACCATAGTTGGAGATACCAAAACCGGGGCCTCCGGCGGGGCCGAAAATGGTTGTTCCGGTGAGGGTGTCGGTGAACCGGCTGAAGCGTTCAAAGACATGAATCGACCCAGTGGCCTGGAAGTCGACGCGTTCGTCCCACTGATCGCTGTTAAACAGACCGGTGCCGCTGCCCCCATAGTTATTTTGCAGCCCACCAAAGTTGCCGAGTTTGTTGGGTTTGTAAGGTTGGAGCAACTTGAAAAGGTTCAGAGCGGGCTGTGAGAGTTGCGCCGTCGGAATCACATTGCCGGGATACGGCGTACCGTCGGCTTGATAAATCGTGCCGTTTGTCGGACCAAGTGCCGCGAGGTATTCTGCAAAGTCGCAACCGGGAATGCCGCTGGCGCCAACCGACTGACCTAAACAGGTGCTGACCAGGTGCGCAGAAGGAACGGTTGCCGAAGCCGCGGTTCCTACCTTTTGCCGCACCAGTTGAAAATCACCGAACCCGAACAGCTTGTCTTTGAGAATCGGTCCACCAATTGATCCGCCGAACTGATTCCTCAGGCCTCCGGGAACGAGGCCGCTCTTATTGTTCGTGCCGGCAGGCGGGTTCTGGCTGAAGGGATCTCTCGCCTGGTTCGCATTGCTCTCGCGATAATCAAACGCGCTTCCGTGAAAACTGTTCGTGCCAGATTTGGTCTGCGCCGTCACTATCGACGAGACGGCCTTGCCGAATTCTGCGTCGAAGTTTTGAGTCGTGATCTTGGTCTCGGTCAGCGAGTCCATGTTCGGATTGATCACGATGATTCCCAGGATCGGGTCCTGGTTATCGGTGCCATCCAGTTCAAACGCAACGCCGCCGAAGGCCTGACCGTCGACCTGAATCTGCTGGCTCCCCTGCGGGTTTTCGTCCGCCGCATGGTTCCAGCCCAGTTTTTGCGCGCCCGGCAGCAGCAGTTGAAGATTGGTGAAATTTCGGTCGGGAATTGGCAGATCCTCGACTTGCTTGGAGCCAAAAGTGGTCGAAACATCGGCGCGATCGGTTTTCAGCTGCTCCACCGTGGTCGCACTGACTTCTACCGTTTGGGTCGCCCCGCCGACTTCCATCTGGGCTGCCACCTTGATCGACTGATCGGCGAATACCTGAAGACCCTTCGATTCGTAGGTCTTGAATCCGGCATTGGCGACGCTGACGTCGTACACATCTGGAATCAGGTGACCGACCGTAAATTCACCCGCCTCGTTCGCGGTTGCCGTGACCGTGGTCCCCTTATTTGTGTCTGTGATGGTGATGGTCGCGCCGGGAATTGCAGCGCCTGTGTTGTCGGTCACCGAGCCGAAGATTGTGCCGTAGACAGCCTGGGCATAACTGGCTGTCGAGAGGAACAGAGCCAAGGCAGCGATCAGAACGAGTCTGCCCCACTTAGTCCATTGCATATCAATTGCCTCCCTGAATCTTTTCCGAAGCACAACTTTCACGCTTCGGCGTTGCAATGTTTACCGCTTCTTGGTTGAAGTGTTCTTTCGCCCGGAACGTGTCCGAAACAAAACCGGGCGAAAGGCGGACATTTTGCACCGCCAGCAAAGTACTGCCTCAATTCAACGACTGTCAACAGGTTTGCAGGCCTTGTTACTGGCCGTGTTATTGGATTTGATATGACAAACAAATAGCATTTAGGTACAGGCCCAACCAGGTTAAACGTTTTAGTTGAAAAGTCAGCGCATGTTCGCGGCTCGCCGATGACTAACGCGTCTGTTCTCATGCGGTTAATCGGATTATGATGGAAGCCCGTCAGGCGCCCCTCCACATACGGCGCGCCTGACGAACGGAATGGAAAATGGCCCGTTGGGGCTGCACTCAGGGGCGATCCGTGAAGGTAAGCCTGTTCAAAATCGATTTATGTCTATACATTTCAGACAAACCTCACATCACAGCTCAACTTGTCCAGGCAAGTTAACCGATGCGGAACAACACCGGCCTACCCAATCGAGCGCGAGGAGCGCGGTCCCGGGGACTGCCCGAGGCCGACCTTCCTAAACACCGGCAGGTGTTTGAAAGCCTGTTGTACGCCATCCAATCGGGTGTCTATACACCGGGCGACCGCCTGCCGAGTGAGGCCGAGCTGGGCAAGACCTTCCTCGCCTCACGCATCACTGTCGCCAAAGCCGTGAATGAACTCCAGCGACTCGGGCTTGTGTCGCGGCGCGCCGGCGCGGGCACCTACGTGGTGCCCAGCAAACAGAACTCAGGGCGCGTCTTCGGCCTGCTCATTCCCGATCTGGGGCGCACGGAGATCTTCGAGCCCATTTGCCACGGCATGTTGCGTTCACCCCTGGCGGCTGTACATTCACTGCTCTGGGGTCATGCGATGGGCGAGTCGAAAAAGCAGGAGGAAGAAGCCGAACACCTCTGCCATCACTACATCGCGCAGAAGGTTTCAGGTGTCTTTTTCGCCCCTTTGGAATTCACCCCGCACAAAGATGTCTTCAACAGAAGGATCGCAGGCGCGCTTGACCGCGCCGGAATTCCGATCGTCCTGCTCGATCGCTGCATCGCAGCGTATCCCGAGAGATCGCGGTACGACCTGGTTGGCATCGATAATCGCCGTGCAGGTTTCCAGATAACGCGCCACCTTTTGCAACTCGGCGCGAAGCGGATCGCATTTGTCGCGAAGCCGCTCTCAGCGCCGACCGTGGAGGCCCGCATCGCCGGTTATCGCGAAGCCCTCTACTCTGCCGGTCTTTGCATCAGCGAAAATCTTGTGCGCTTCGGAGATCCGGAAGATCGAAGCTTCATCCGCAGCGTGATGGATGATTGCCGGCCCGACGCGATTGTCTGCGCGAACGATCTGACGGCGGCAAAGCTCATGCACGGCCTGCTTGAGATCGGTATTCGCATCCCTGAGGAGGTGCGCATGGTCGGGCTCGACGACGTGAGATACGCAAGCATGTTGCCGGTCCCGCTGACCACCCATCATCAGAATTGCGGTGACATCGGCGCTGTGGCCATGTCTGCCATGCTGGAGCGCATCGAGCATAGTAACCTGCCCACGCGGGACATCTTGCTACAGACCAGGCTGGTCGTTCGAAAATCCTGCGGCGCCTCGCTCCCCCTCGGGAACTGATGTCATATGTTGGGCGCCTGTGTCGCTGGCACGGTGATGTAGTCTAGCGTTTTGGAAAGGGAGGCCCAGACCCAATGAGAGTCATTCGTAATCTCGCGCTGCTCGCACTGATGAGCGCTCCGGCTGTTTGGGCGCAGTCCCTTTTTGCTGCCGCTTCAATTGTGGCAGAGCAGGCTCCACAGGAGGTCTGGTGGAAGCACGCTGTCATCTACGAGATTTATCCGCGCAGCTTCCAGGATTCGAACGGTGACGGTATCGGCGACCTGAACGGCATCATCGAGCGTCTCGACTATCTGCAGTCTCTCGGCGTCGACGCAATCTGGCTCTCTCCCATCTATCCCTCGCCGCAGGTCGACTTCGGATACGACATATCCGACTACGAAGCGATTGACCCGCAGTACGGAACGCTCGCCGACTTCGACCGTCTCATCGCGGAAGCGAAAAAGCACAATATCCGCGTCATCATGGACATGGTTATGAACCACACTTCGGACCAGCACCCGTGGTTCATCGAGTCGAAGATCTCCCGCAACAACCCCAAGCGCGATTGGTATGTCTGGCGTGATGGCAAGGGACCCGGCATCCCTCCCAACAACTGGGAAAGCGTCTTCGGGGGCTCAGCCTGGAAATACGATCCCACCACGAAGCAGTGGTACTACCACAAGTTTTATGCCCAGCAGCCGGACCTGAACTGGCGAAATCCCGCAGTAGAGAAGGCCATGTTCGATGCTGTACGCTTCTGGCTCGATCGCGGTGTTGCCGGCTTCCGTCTCGATGCCATACCAACTCTGTTTGAGGATCCGCAATTCCGGGATGAGAAGCCTTTGGGTGGCACGAATGCCTTTGGGGATCCAATCCTTGATGATAACTACACAAACGATCTGCCCGAAGTGCACGATGTCATGCGCAGTCTGCGCAAGGTTGTCGCGAGCTATCCGGGCAACCGCGTCCTGATCGGCGAAACTTACCTGCCCAACATCCAGGAGCTCGACAAATGGTACGGCGGAGCCAGCCATAACGAGTTGAACCTACCCATGGATATGCTGATCGGGTTCATCGACAAGCTTGACGCGAATCTTTTCCGTGAGCGCATCGACGACGTGGAGACCAAGATTCACGGCAACCAGCCGCTTATCGTCTTCGACAACCACGACAACCCGCGCAGCTGGAACCGCTATGGCGACGGAGTTCATGACGACGCGATCGCGCGCGTGCTTGCCGCCATGCTCTTTACCGTTCGTGGAACCGCGCTCATGTACTACGGCGAGGAACTCGGCATGGTCACGACTCCACCGGCCCGCGTGGAAGACGTTAAAGATCCTGTTGGAAAGGTTGGCTGGCCAAAGGATAAGGGCCGCGATGGCGAACGCACACCCATGCAGTGGAGTGACTCAACGGACGCGGGATTCAGCACCGCAGCCACAACGTGGCTTCCTGTCACGCCTGACTACACGACCGTTAACGTCCAGACAGAAGAGGCCAACCCTAACTCGATGCTCAACTGGTACAAGAAGCTGATCGAGATGCGCCGCACCGATCCCGCTCTGCACGATGGTGCTCTTACGATGCTGGATCGCACAAATCCCAACGTGCTTTCTTACTTGCGAAAGGGTCCTCCGGGCTCGCCTTCCGTCGTCGTTGCACTCAACTTCACAGCACAGTCGCAAACCGTCTCGCTCGATCTCGCAGGAATAGGCCTGAGCGGCAACAGCGTCAAAACGCTGCTGACAGACGCACCTTCGCTGCAATCGGCGACCAGTCTGAAACAAATCGAGTTGCCGCCTTTTGCCTCGTGGATCGGATCGGTTCAATAGTCGGCCATAGCGGTTTGCATAATGGATCACGAAAGCCCCTGCGCCTGATTTCTGGCGAAACATCAGTGCGAGTGAACAGCGCCGCATTCTCTTGACTGTCCGCGAGCCCAATCTCTACGATTGTGCGATTTTCCCTCGCAATGCTGACTCAGGGTTCCCCGCGAGAATCGCTCCTGTGTAGATCCGGCCTGAGCGTGCATTAGAGGTGCAGCCTCAGGTAATTGCTGATTTGCGGCATTGGGCCTTTTGATCGTTGGAGGCAGCCATGTCCATCGAGACTTCCGAAACCCAGCCAAATGCGCCCTTCATGAATGTTCCAGAAGAGCCGCTTTCCCTCGATAGGGCCAGCCGAACGGCGATGCGCACACCCGAGGCATTCCGTGAGTATCTGCGCTATTCGAAAAAGCACTCGGACACTTTCTGGGAGGAGATCGCCTCCGAATTTGAGTGGATTCGCCGCTGGGATGTGGTGCGCAAAGGATCCCTTCCGCAGTTCGAATACTTCGGCGGCGGCATCATGAATCCATGCGTAAATCTGGTGGACCGCCATGTGGCGAAGGGCGCGGGCAACCGTGTCGCTCTCATCTGGGAGGCCGAAACCGGAGAATCGTCCTTTCTGACTTACTGGATGCTCCTCGACGAAGTAAAGCGCTTCGCGAACGTACTCAGAGGTCTCGGCGTAGGTCGCGGTGATGCTGTGGCCATCTATCTTCCGAACGTAATTGAGTGCTTGGTCGCGATCCTTGCCTGCTTCCGCATCGGAGCCGTCTACAACACCGTCTTTTCGGGTTTTTCCGCAAATGCCCTGAATGATCGCCTCGTCGCGTTTTCGCCGAAGGTTATCGTCACCGCAGATCACGGCATTCGCCGTGGTAAGCGGATACCGCTGAAGGCGAAAGCAGACGAGTGCGTTGGCAATCTTTGCGGCGAGTGCAAAGTCATAGTTGTCCGCCGTACGGAAGAGCCGGTAGATATGATCCCCGGCCGCGACTTCTGGTGGCATGAGCTGATCCGCTCAGCTCCGAATCACTGCCCGCCGGAACCGATCGAGGCGAACGAGCCCGGACTGGTGTTCTACACGAGCGGCACCACCGGGAAGCCCAAGGGCGTGGTTCACTCCGGCGCGGGTTTCATCATCAACAACTACGTCCACGCAAAATTCGAAATGGATCACCATCCCGACGATGTCCTCTGGTGCACAGCTGACATCGGCTGGCTCACCATGCACATCTGGGGCATCGCGGGTGCGCTGACCAACGGTATCACCACCATCTTTGCCGAGGGTGCTCTCGACCATCCTGAGGACGATCGCTTCTTCCGCATCGTTCACAAGTACCGCGTCAACAAACTCTTCACTTCGCCCAGCGCCGTGAGGATGCTCATGCGATGTTCCCAGGGGTGGCGCGATCGGTATGACGTCTCACAACTTGAAGTCGTGGGGCTCGTGGGAGAGCCCCTCAACGGAGAAGCATGGGACTGGCTGCGCAACGAACTTGGCGGGGGAAACCTTTACGTCAATAACACCTGGGGTCAGACGGAGCTCGGTGGCTGTCCTCTGGCGGGAGCGGCCTGGCTGACGCCCATGAAGCGATGCTCTTGCGGAATTGAGAACCTTGGCGATTCTGTCGACATCGTCGACGACGATGGCCGTTCCCTGCCGCCGGGCATGCCCGGCAACCTAGTCGTGAAGCAGCCGTTCCCGATGATGATCCGCACGCTCTGGAAAGATCACGAGCGCTATCTCAACGAATATTTCCGAAAGATTCCTGGCAGCTACTTCACCTACGACGCCGCCATCCGTGACGAGGACGGTCACTACTGGGTGCTGGGCCGTCTCGACGATGTCATCAACGTTGCCGGACACAGGCTCAGCACGATGGAGATTGAGAACGCTGTCCTTACTTGTTCAGAAGTTTCCGAAGCTGCTGTCGTTGATTGCCCCGATCCGATCAAGGGCGCGGTTCCAGCGGCGTTTCTCCGGCTGAAATCGAAGCAGTTTGACCCCGGATCATTGAAGAGCAGTATCTTGAAGGCAGTCGAAACACAAATCGGAAAGATCGCCATGCCGGAGCACATCTACGTCGTTGACGCGATGCCGAAAACGTCCAGCGGCAAAATCATGAGACGTCTCTTTCGCGATCTCCTCCGCACGGGAGAAATCAAGGGCG
>JAFAKX010000175.1 GCA_019234945.1 Silvibacterium sp. | reverse complement strand
CTTTGGCTCCGCCATCAAGAAAACCCATTCGAAAGGGGACCGAGTAGTACTCCCAGAAGAGACGCTCGTCGAACTCGGAGTTCGAGCTGGTACGGCCGTTCTCGTTACTGTTGGCCAAAAAATGCTTGAGCAGCGCTGCGGCCTGCCAGTATTTCGTGTCGGCATTCTGTGGTCCGTTCTGCAGACCCTTAATGAACGACACGACCATCGTTCCGTTGAAGAACGGATCCTCGCCATAGACCTCTTCGCTGCGTCCCCAGCGCGGATCGCGGGCCAAATCGGCCTGCGGACCCCACAGCATCAGGATCTGCCGATCGTAATTTGCGGTCTGCGTGATAAAGCGAGCCTCACGACCTTCCACCGCGGCGGCACGCCGGACAAGCGCGGGATCCCAGGTTTCTCCCATGCCGGGAGGCTGCGGAAACTGTGTCGTGGTGATCGGTGTCCGGTGGGCGTTTCCGCCTCCGCGCTGGACAACTCCGTGAATCCCTTCGGAGCCGCCGTAGCTCGGAATGCCGAGGCGCGGCACGCCGGTGGGCACACCGAGGCAATCGATCTTCTCGTCGATGGTCATCAGCGAGAGGATGTTGTCGATGCGCTTCTCCATGGGGAGACTCGGATCGCGAAAGGGGTACGAAGGAGTCTGCTGCGCGAGGGCGGGAAAGCCGAGAGCGATTGTTCCGAAAAGAAGAGCGAGCGGAGGTTTCATCGGGAGGGTTTCCGTTGGGGATTGGCCGGCTCGGTTCTGTTTTCCGGCGGCGGGACCTAGACTACCATGCGATGCTTCTCAATCGTGGCATTACACTGTTGCCTGTGAATTACGCCTCGAACGACGCCCAGCTCTTTTACACAACGGTAGGCCGGGGGCCCGATCTGGTCCTGCTGCACCCGACGCCTGTCGACCATCGATTCTGGCTGCGGGTCGTCGAGTCGCTTTCGGGAAAGTACCGCGTCATTCTGCCTGACCTGCGCGGCCACGGCCAATCAGAGGCCGGCAGCGGCCCGATCACCGTCGAGAAGCTCGGAGCCGATATCGTCAAGCTGCTCGATGTGCTCGGGATCCAGCGCGCGCTTTTCGGGGGCTGCTCCATCGGGGGCTATACACTGTTTGAACTCTGGCGTCGTGTTCCGGCGCGCATCTCGGCGCTGGCTTTCTGCTGCTCGCGTCCCCAGGCCGATGCAGAGGCCAACCGCGCCAAACGCGAAGAGTGGATCGCGAAGATTCGCGAGCGCGGGACTGGAGACTTTGTGGAGGCCATGCTCGAAAGCCTGATTGGGCAGACGGCACGGCAGCGCTCTCCGGAGAGAATTGCCGAGGTCCGCGAGATGATGCAGGCCGTGAAGCCCGAGGCGGTTATCGCGGTGCAGCAGGGGCTTGCCGCGCGGCCCGATTCAGTCGAGACAGCCTGTGGCATCCACGTGCCTAGCTTCGTGCTGGCCGGCGGAGAGGACGCAGCATCCACGCCCACCGACATGAAGCTGCTGGCCGAATCGATCCGCAACGCGGGCTACGGAGCCGAGTATCACCTGCTGCGCGATGCCGGGCACTTCGCTCCCTGGGAGCAGCCCCAGCTTGTCGGAAAGCTGCTCAGACAGTTCTTCGATTCTGTAGTGGACTAACCCGGCCAACTAGGCATCAAACGTCAGCTTCTCAAGGTGCTCGGGCTCACAGTCCGGGATGGTGCCAGGAACGGGCAGTCCGTCCTGCAGGCCGCGGGCTTCAAGGTCGCGCCGAAGTTGCTCGATATTGTGGAACTGAATCGCGTTCAGACCAACTGCGGCAGCGGCGGCAATGTTTTCCGGCTTGTCATCCAGAAACAGCGCCTGCGGCGGCGCGACCTTCAACTTCTCGCAGGTATGGAGATAGATTGCCGGGTCGGGCTTGCAGATGCGCAGCTCGCATGACCAGGTATGGTGCTGGAAGTGGGCGAGCCATCCGAATTCCTGGCGCATGTAGGCGAGGCAATCCTCGCCCATGTTGGAGAGGATCGCCGTTTTGATGTTTGCCTCCTGAAGGGCGATGACCCAGCAGAGCATTTCTTCATTGAGCGAGGTCCACATGAGCACATCGGTTTCGATGAGTTCGTCGATCTGCTCCGGCGTGAAGGAGAGCCCTGCGTCAGCGGCGATTTTCTCCCAGTAAGTGCGGCCGTTCAGATATCCCTGGTCGTAGAAGTGACGATGCCGCCAGTAGTGTTGGTCGAAATCGGGCCGCTGGAGGCCGGTAAGCGCAATGAGCTTGCGTTGCGCGTCAGGGTCTTCGGAATTGCTGAGAACTTTCCCGTAATCGAAGATCACCGCTTCGATGGCCATGAAATCTCCCGCGAGAATTTATCGAACCTGACTTCATTATGCCGAAGAACACATAAGGACCTTATTGTGGAAAGATGAATCCTGATGCTGCGAGGATCTACTTTTTCAGCACGCACCGCGTGGGATACCTCCGAAACGGAACTGGCGCAAGCACTTACTGAACGGCGCGCGCGCGGATTGCCCCTGCTCGATCTGACCGCTTCGAACCCGACTCGATGCGGCTTCTCCTACGACGAAGCCGCAATTCTCGCTACGCTCGCCGATCGCGAATCTCTGGTCTATGATCCCGATCCGCGCGGAATGCGGCTCGCTCGCGAAGCAGTAGCCGGCTATTACGCGCATCAGGGCACATCTGTCGACCCCGAGCATTTCATTCTGACGACGAGCACCAGCGAGGCCTACAGCTTTCTCTTCCGATTACTGTGCGACCCCGGAGAGGAAGTGCTGATTGCGCAGCCAAGTTATCCGCTGTTCGAGTTTCTGGCGCAGCTTGAGAATGTGCAGCTGGTTCCCTATTCGCTTTTCTACGATCACGGCTGGCGTCTCGACGCGGAGTCGATACGGCGGCAGATCACTCCGCGGACGCGCGCAATTGCGCTCGTTCATCCGAACAACCCGACTGGGCACTTCACGAAGGAGGCGGAACGGAGCGAGCTTGAGGCGTTATGCGCGGAGCATGGTCTCGCGCTTATCGTTGACGAGGTCTTTCTGGATTATGGCATCGCTGGCGAGCGGGGAATGAGCTTCGCTTCGGGGCCGCACCCGGTGCTCACATTTGTGCTGAGCGGTCTGAGCAAAATCGCAGCCCTGCCGCAGATGAAGGTTGCCTGGATCGCTGCGTTCGGGCCCGAGGCGGAACTAAGGCCCGCGCTGAACCGGCTTGAGGTCATCGCCGACACGTTTCTCTCGATGAACGCGCCCATCCAGTGCGCCTTGCCGTCGTGGCTGGCGGCGCGCGGCGGATTGCAGTCGCAAATCTCATCCCGGGTCGAACACAACCTGCGGCAACTGGATGCGATACTCGCCGGGCAAAGCCTCGTCTCGCGCCTTGAGGTCGAGGCTGGCTGGTACGCGGTGCTGCGAATTCCGGCTGTGATTCCGGGGGAGGATCTGGCTTTGCGGCTCGTTCGCGAGCACGGGGTTTCGGTTCATCCGGGCTATTTCTTCGGCTTCTCAGGGGACGGCTGGATGGTTGTGAGCCTGCTGGGCCCGGCAGCGGAGTTCCGAGCGGGAATTTCTGCGATTTGCTCGATTTATCTATGACTTATCCAGCCAAACCTCAGGCGGTGTTATCAATCTTGATTCCGGTAAAGTGACACCTTTGCTTCAATCTCCTAAATCATTGAATTAAAAGATGTCATGCTCCGCTCGCCGAGGCACGTTCTAGTTTTGTCTTGTACCGCTGGTTACCTTGCGACATGGGGGCGTTTTTCCATACTCTGAAGTTATGGAAGTGCATTTCACTCCCGAGCAGGAAGCGCAACTCAGTCAAATCGCCAGGGACGCAGGCACAGACGCGGAACACCTGGTGAAGGATGCAGCCTTGCAACTCCTTCAAAGCGATGCTGCATTTCGCGCTCCCTCGTCCGGAAGCCTGGTTGCTGTGATGCGTGCGATACGCGCTCGAATCGCTCCGGATCCCGAGGGCTGGACAACGCGCGATTATGTCCACTACGGGCGTCGCTAAATGCCCCTGGTTGTGGACGCCTCCTTGGCTCTCGCGTGGGCTTTGCCAGATGAAAGCAGCGCCTATGCCGACAAAGTCCTCGCTGTGGTTGAGGCAGAAGGTCTGCGCGTTCCGGAACTTTGGGCGTGTGAAGTTGCCAACGGCCTTGCAGTCGCCTACCTGCGGAAGCGAATAACCTCTGCCGACGAAGACGATTTCCTGACTGCTCTTTCCTCATTGCGCATAGATGTAGCGCATCCGGTTCACGCTGCGGCCGCGGTCCGTGATGGAACGGCGGCAGCAATGCGTTATCGCCTTACAGCATACGATGCGGCATATGTCGACTTGGCGGAGCGGGAAAGGTTGATGCTTGCCACGCTTGACACTGCGATGCGCAAAGCCGCCGAGCAGGCTGGAGTTACAGTTTTCCGGTAAGTCTCTCTCTCGCTAGACATACGATCGCCCCTGATCTGGACCTCTAGACCAGCCCCAGATTTAAAGAGGGCTTCGTACGCCCGGCTGGAGAAACGGATTCGACTCCCTTTCCCGCCCGATTGTCGTTGCCGGGCCGTGGCCGGGGATCACCCGGGTCTCCTCAGGCAGGACGAGCAGCCGGTCGTGGATCGATCGCAGGATCTTCCGCGAGTCGCCCCCGGGCAGGTCGGTCCTGCCGATCGACCCGGCGAAGAGGGTATCGCCGGCAAGCAGCAGGTTCTCAGGCGCGAAGTGGAGGCAGACGCTTCCGGGGGTGTGTCCCGGCGTGTGGATCACCTGCGCGGTGTGGTTAGCGATGCCGACGACCATTCCCCCTTCGGCGCTGGTGTCGGGCGGCGCGACCTCGGGCGTTGCAATCCCAAGCCATCCGGCCTGGAGGTCCATCATCTTCAGCAAGGGCATATCGCTCTGGTTAAGCAGGATGGGGGCGCCGGTCGCCTTCTTGAGCTGAAGGGCGCCTCCGACGTGGTCGATATGCGCGTGGGTCACGACGATCTGCTTCACCGTCAGCCCATGCTTTGCCAGACGCGCCAGAATGTCCGGAATGTTGTCGCCGGGATCGATCACCATGGCCTCGCGGGTCTGCTCGTCGCCAAGGATGGTGCAGTTGCATTGCAGCGGGCCGACGGGGAAAGTCTCAAGGATCATGAATTCATTGTCTGCGATGGCGATGTGGCGTACAAATGGCGTGTCACTTTCTGGTGGAGAATGAACCGATGGCGGCACGCAAAGAATGGACCGAATGGCACTTGACGCCGCGTGGCTGGGAAAAGGGCGCCACGCGCGTACACGGGCAGGGCAACACCTGGGTCGAGGAGCCAATCGACCGCCTCTTGAGCTTTGTCTACCAGGAGGTCGAGACCGAGGCGTCTCCCGAAGTGAAGAAGTGGTCGGAGGAGACTTTCCGCTCGAAGAAATCAGCCGAGGTTGACAGCGCCTTGCAGAAGTTCGGCCCATGCCCGGAACGTTTATAGAAGCGGCTACAAGCGAGCGCAGATCCGACACAGCACGCGAGACTAGCCAGTTTTCCCCCAGCCTCCCTGCGCGGACTCGTCGGCCTCGCCGAACCGAAGCAGGAGACAGGTTACGTTGTCGGCGGCCCCGTGGTGCTTGGCCATGTCGATCAACGATTTGCAGGCCCGCTCCAGGTCCGGTGCGGCCAGGATCAGGCTGGCAATTGTATCGGCATCGGCGTATCGCGTGAGGCCGTCGGTCGTCAGCAGCACGATATCGCCCGGTTCGGCCTCATAGGTGAACAGATCCGGCTCGACTGCCTCATCCGTTCCAATAGCGCGCGTGATGAGCGACTGAAGCGGCGATGAGTCTGCATCCGCGGGGCTCATCATGCCGCTCCGCACCTGCTCGGCAACGTAGGAGTGATCGAGCGTTATCTGCGCACATTTGCCGTCGCGCAGCAGATATGCGCGGCTGTCGCCTACATTTCCGACGACGACTTTGCGGCCGTCGACGCAGGCCGAAACCAGGGTCGTTCCCATACCGCGCAGATCATCGCTCTCCTGGGCCAGCATGCAGACCTGCCTGTTTGCCTGCAGAATCGCACGGAATAAGCGATCCTCGACCCGCGTCTCCGACGGCTGCCGGTTGAAGCATCGCACCAGTTCGGCAACGGCTGTGCTGCTTGCGACCTCTCCGGCGGCCATGCCCCCCATGCCATCGCAGACGGCAAATATCTGCGTGGAGAGGTCATATCCAAAGCTGTCCTCGTTGTTGGATCGCTTGCAACCCACGTCCGTCAAGGCAGCGACTTACAGTTTGAGCGCGCTCTGGGCTTGCATCGAAAGATCTCTGACCGCTCCGGACCGCTATTCGGGAATCCTCTGTTCCGGTGCGCGATAAGACTGCCAGATTCATTGCAGACGTGTAAAGCCCCGGTTGGGGCCTGCGATACCCCGGAAGTGCCATTTTGGCACAGCAGGTTGCAGCCTCGCCGGCTGGCCCTTTCCTGTGGCGTCAATTAGGCGGGGCACGGCTGCCAGACCGCGAATCCGCCTCAACCTGCCTGGAGGAGGCGTTGGTAGATGGAGTAAGTCTGGCCGTCAAAGCAGACGAACTTCACCAGCTCCACCTCGGCCCCCGGGGCGTGTTCTCGCACGGTTGCGACAGCTATGCGGGCGGCCCGTTCGGAAGGAAATCCATAGATTCCTGTACTGATCGCAGGGAATGCGATCGCCTTTGCGTGATGCTCGCGGGCCAGTTCGAGGCAGCGCCGATAGCAGCCTGCCAGCAGCTCATCCTCGCCGCCCGCCCCGCCTCTCCACACCGGACCCACCGCGTGAAAGACCCACTTCGCCGGCAGGCGAAACGCCGGAGTCGCCTTGGCGTCACCCGTGGCGCATCCTTTGAGCTTCGAGCAAGCTGCCAGCAGCTCAAGGCCGGCGGCGCGGTGAATCGCTCCGTCTACGCCTCCCCCGCCCATCAGGGATTGGTTGGCGGCGTTAACAATGGCATCGACGGCGAGGCAGGTAATGTCGCCCTGGATGGCTTCCAGTTGAGTCACAACCACCGCTGGTGAATGTTGCAGGATCATGGAGGTGGCCTCCTTTACTTTCACGAGCGCGATCATTTTAGTCCCAGGAACGGTCTGGCTGCGAAGGCGCTTTTTCACCAGGCATCAGACGGGTAAGCAGGTCTATTTCTGCCTGGTGTAGTCGGCTTTGTTCGGCTTCTCCGAAACCTGCGCCGTCGTGGGCAGCTGCGACACATCCCATCCCCCGCCCAGAGCCTGAATCAACTCGACCGCGGCAACCGTCTGCTGCACGCTCAGTGTAGTGAGCGATTGCTGGTTCGAGAGCAAAGTTGTCTGTGCAACGGTCACAGAGAGATAGGGGTCGATGCCGGACTGGTAGCGGAACATTTCGAGATCAAGCTCCTCCTTTGACGAGTCCACCGCCTCCTTTTGTTTCAGGATTTGCTGCGACAGGATCCGAGTGGCCGCCAGATAGTCCTCGACCTGCTGGAAGGCCGTCAGAACCGTCTGCCTGTAAGTTGCGACGTTGGCATTGTATTGTGCCGTGTACTGCTGGAGAGCGGCGCGATAGAGTCCGCCGTTGAAGAGCGTCTGCGAAAGCTGAGGGCCGATGGACCAGAACCGGCTCGGCCAGTCGAACCATTTCGTGAATTGCGAAGCCTCGAAGCCTCCGGCGGCGGAAAGCGTGACTGTCGGGAAGAACGCCCCGTAGCCAATGCCGATTGTAGCGTTCGCTTCGGCAAGCGTGCGCTCCGTGGCGGCAACATCGGGCCGGCGCTCGAGCAGTTGCGATGGAACGCCGATCGGAACCGGCGGCGGCGAGATCAGCAAAGGCTTGACCGGAATGGAGAAGCCGGTTGCGGGCTGGCCGAGCAGCGTGGCGATCGCGTGCTCGTACTGCGCGCGCGCAACGCCTACATTCAGGGCCTGCGATTCAACCTGCTTCAGCGTCGCCCGGGCCTCGACCACTGAGATGTAGCTACCAATGCCGGTTTCGTACTGGTTCTGAGTCAGCTCCAGAGCCTTCTTGTCCGCCTCGACGGTGTCGTTCAGCACTCTCTGCAATTCGTCCTGCCCGCGAATCTCAAAGTAGGTCTCGGCCAGAGTGGCCTCCTCGAGCAGCCGCTCAACCTCAAGGTCCGCGGCGCTGACCTGGGCTCCGTACTGCGCCTCGCGAATCTGGCTCCGGATCTTGCCGAAGAAATCCGGGCTCCACGAAACGTCCAGAGGAAGAGTCCATTCTGTGCTTTCGTGTCCTACGTTGGCAGTGCTTGAATTGGTGAGGTTGGAGGAGGATCGGGCTCGATTCCATGACGGCCCGGTTGTTACGGTGGGCCAGAGCTGCGCACGATCTTCCCTGATGACAGCGCGCGCCGCCATGTAGTTTTCAAAGTTGACCTTGATGTTCTGGTTGTTGATGTCCAGCTGTTCTTCGAGCGCGTTCAGTTCGGGATCGTTGAAGATCTCCCACCATTTGCCGCGCAGCATTCCTTCCTGGGGCTGCGCCACCTTCCATCCCTCGGCATCCTTGAAGTTTGCAGGTGATTCCTTATAGGCGGGGGCCGTAGCCGCGGGCGCCGACGGCTTCTGGTACTTCGGACCCGGCAGGCAACCGCACAGTGCGCTGCACAGCGCAAGCGCGGCAAGGGCGGGTCGGATCGGATTTGCTGAAGTCTTCTTCATACAGCGGTTCTCATTGGGAGCAAGGCGCAGGGCAGTCTTCATTACGCGACCTCGCCCGCTTCTGGATTGAACGTATCGTGCTGCTTGCCCAGCATCCGGAGGCGCCACCGATCAAGGAACAGATAGACAACCGGCGTGGTGTAGAGGGTGAGCATCTGGCTAACGATCAGGCCGCCAACGATGGTGATACCGAGCGGACGGCGCAGTTCCGATCCGGTGCCGGTGCCAAAGGCCAGTGGCAGCGCTCCGAAAAGGGCGGCCATCGTGGTCATCAGAATCGGACGGAAGCGCAGCATGCAGGCTTCGAAGATCGCCTCGGCGGTGGTCATTCCCTGTTCGCGCTCGGCCATCAGGGCGAAATCGATCATCATGATGGCGTTCTTTTTCACGATGCCAATGAGCAGCACGATCCCGATGATCGAAATAACGTTGAGATCGACCTTGAACAGCATCAGCGCCAGCACCGCTCCCACGCTGGCCGACGGCAACGTGGAGAGAATGGTGAGCGGATGCACGAGACTCTCATACAGAATGCCGAGCACGATAAAGACCGCGATCAGCGCAGTCGTGACGAGAATGGGCTCGGTGCTCAGTGATTGCTGATATGCCTGAAGCGTACCGGCAAAGAAGCCGTGGATCGTCGACGGCGTTCCGAGACGGTCCTGCATTTGCGTGATGAGCCGCGTGGCATCGCTGAGAGACATGCCCGGCGCGAGATTGAACGAGACGGTCACCGACGGGAACAGGCCGGTGTGGTTTACCTGCAGCGGCGTCGTCGTTGGTGTCGCCTGGGTCATGGCTGCCAGGGGGATCGGTCCGTTGCTCGTCGTGTGGAGATAGATACTCTTCAGCCCTTCGGGCGACTGCCAGTATTGCGGAGCGACTTCAAGCACGACGTAGTACTGATTTAATTGGGTATAGATGAGTGAGACCTGCGACTGGCCGAAGGCGGAATACAAAGTTGAATCGAGCGACTGCGCGGTCACTCCGTAACGTGCAGCAGTGGTGCGGTCGTAGGTCAGGTACTCCGTTAATCCGCCATTCTGCTGGTCCGAGTTGACGTCCTGCAGCCCCGGCAGTTTTTTCATCTCGGCGAGAAGAATTGGCCCCCAGTGGTAAAGATCCTGAACGTTGTCGGCCTGGATCGTGTACTGGTAGAGCGCGTTGCTACCTCGTCCCCCGATGCGCAGATCCTGGGCGGCCTGCAAAAATGCCGATGCCGCCACCAGCCTGTTTAGTTTCGGCCGAAGACGGTTCATGATTTCGGGCGCGCCTATCTTGCGCTGATCGAGCGGCTTGAGCGCCGTGTAGATGAACCCGCCGTTTCCCTGCCCCACGTAGCCGACCACGTTGTTCACGGCTGGATCGGACTTGACCACACCGACCAGCTTCTGGACCGAGTCGTTCATCACCTGGAAAGAGGCATCCTGCGGTCCCTGTATGCCGCCCACCAGCGCGCCCGTGTCCTGCTGGGGGAAGAATCCCTTCGGGATCCTGATGACTAGGATCACGTTGAGAGCCACGATCATGATGAGGACAACAAGCACGAGGACGGGATTTTCGAGGACCCACTCCAGGCTGTGCCGATAGCCGGAGAGCATGCCTGCAAAGAACCTCTCGCTCAAGCGGTAAAGCCTGCCATGCTTCTCCGCGTGACCCTTGAGCAGGTGGGCGCACATCATCGGCGTGGTCGTCACCGAGATGATCATCGATACGATGATCGCCGTCGAAAGCGTCACAGCGAACTCGCGGAAAAGCCGGCCCACAATTCCACCCATCATCAGAATGGGTATGAATACGGCCACCAGCGATATGCTGATCGAGAAGACCGTGAAGCCGATCTCCTGCGCGCCCTTCAACGCGGCGGCGAAGGGCTTCATTCCGGCTTCAAGATGACGGGTGATGTTCTCCATCACTACGATGGCGTCGTCCACAACGAATCCGGTTGAGATGGTCAGCGCCATCAGGGACAGGTTGTCGAGGCTGTATCCGAACAGATACATCACCGCGAAGGTTCCGATGAGCGACACAGGAACAGCTACGCTCGGGATCAGCGTGGCGCGCGGGCTGCGTAGAAATATGAAGACAACAACAATGACCAGGATGACCGAGACTGTCAGCGAGCGCTCGACGTCGTGGACCGAGGCGCGGATCGTCGTGGTGCGATCCATCACCACCGTCATATCCATGCCCTGCGGAATCGCCGCCTTGAGGAAACCGATCTGGCTGTAGATGCGATCGACGGTGTCGATGATATTCGCGCCCGGCTGGCGGAAAATGATCAGCACCACCGATAGCTTGCCGTTCAGATAGCCCGCATTGCGCACGTTCGCGGTGGAGTCGATGACCCGGGCCACATCCGACAGCCGCACCGCCGCGCCGTTCTTGTAGCCAATGATCAGCGGAGCGTAATCGACAGCATGCGAAATCTGCCCGTTCGTAATGATGTCGGCGGTGTTCTTTGCGTTTGTGATCTGCCCGCGCGCAAAATCGGAGTTCTGGATGCTCAGAACCGATTGCACGTTCGACAACGTCAATCCATAGCTGTTCAGCTGAGTCGGGTTCACCTCCACGCGCACTGAAGGCAGAGCCCCGCCGCCCACCACCACCTGTCCTACGCCCTGAATCTGTGAGAGCTTCTGCTGAATCACGGTCGAAGCCGCGTCGTACATCTGGGCCGGGCTGTACATGTCGGACGTGAGCCCGATGATCATGATCGGCGAATCGGCCGGATTCACTTTGCGGTAGGTTGGATTCCCCGGAAGATTTGCAGGCAGGTAGGTGCGCGCCGCATTGATGGCTGCCTCGACGTCTCTCGCCGCAGCATCAATGTTGCGGTTCAGATCGAACTGCAGCGTGATCGAGGTCTGCCCGAGCTGGCTAGACGAGGTCATCTCCGTCACAGCCGCGATATGCCCAAACTGCCGCTCCAGCGGCGTGGCCACAGACGATGCCATGATCTGCGCGCTGGCGCCGGGCAGGCCGGTGTTCACATTGATCGTCGGAAAGTCCACCTGGGGAAGTGGGGACACAGGAAGCACGGTGAAGGCAATCGCGCCCGCAATGGCGATCGCCGCCGTCAGCAGCGTAGTGGCGACAGGCCGTCGGATGAAGGGCGCGGAGATATTCATGACTGCGCGCGGTCCTCCGCTACTTCCCTTCCATGCTCGGTATGAGCCGTGTCCTGAAGGTGGCGTTTGCCGGAGAGCTTCTGGCCGATCCGGTCGAAGAAGATATAGATGACCGGCGTGGTGTAGAGCGTGAGCAACTGGCTGAGCAGCAGTCCGCCGACCATGCAGATTCCCAGCGGACGCCGCATCTCCGACCCGATGCCACGCCCGAGCGCCAGCGGAATTCCGCCGAGCAGCGCAGCCATGGTGGTCATCATGATGGGGCGGAAGCGCAGCAGGCTCGCTTCATAGATCGCCTCGGTCGAGGTCTTGCCGTGTTCGCGCTCCGCCTCAAGAGCGAAATCGACGATCATGATTCCGTTCTTCTTCACGATGCCGATCAGCAGGATGATGCCGATGATGGCCACAACGCTTAAGTCTTCGCGGAACATCATGAGGGCCAGCAATGCGCCAACACCCGCCGAGGGCAGCGTGGAGAGAATCGTGATCGGATGGATAAAGCTCTCGTACAGCACCCCGAGCACGATATAGACCGTAACCAGCGCGGCAAGAATCAGCAGCGCCTCATTTGAAAGCGAGTTGCGGAACGAAGCAGCGGTTCCCTGGAAATCCGCCTGCAGGCTCGCTGGAAAGTTCATCTCTGCGGCGACCTTGTCGATCTCGCTGATGGCATTTCCGAGCGAGGCATGGGGCGCAAGATTGAACGAGACCGTGACCGCCGGGAACTGTCC
This sequence comes from Silvibacterium sp., assembly GCA_019234945.1. Classification (GTDB taxonomy): domain Bacteria; phylum Acidobacteriota; class Terriglobia; order Terriglobales; family Acidobacteriaceae; genus Silvibacterium. The sequence goes on along the minus strand of JAFAKX010000175.1, from coordinate 148 downwards.
CTGGTGTGTAATCGAGAGCGGCTCAGTCGTCTGCTCGTAGTGAGCGAAGGCGCCGAGGGGCACAGCGCTGGCCGGCTGCGTCGCTGTCTTTACGTTCGTGCCGGGAGCGTTATTCGATGTGGTCACGACGCTCGACGGCGGGATCAGG
>JAFAKX010000134.1 GCA_019234945.1 Silvibacterium sp. | reverse complement strand
GGCGGTCTTGTGCCGCGAAGCGTCACCTTAAGCTGGCATGCTTCCTCCTCCATCCCCGCGCACCCTCACTGCTCTCAGGATACGACCCGGCACCGTCCTCTCCATCCTCTGACCCATGGGAAGACAGGACGGTTACGGCAAAGACTTCGCCGGGCTCATTGATGGCGAGCGGCGTGTTAGGGTCGGGACCCGCGATGGTGCTGAGTGAGAAGGCGAGATCGGCGACGGACCGTCCAAGACATCCCATTGTGCTGAGCGTAGATCATTCGAAGACTGCCTTAGGGTTCGGGACGCGCCCGATGGAGGGACGAAAGCCTACGATGTTGCAAAAGGCGGCGGGATTACACAGCGAGCCTCCGGCGTCGGATCCGGTAGCGACCGGGGACCATACCGCAGGCCAGCGCGACGGCGGCTCCTCCTGAGGAGCCGCCGCAGGTCTTGCTCAGGTCGTAGGGATTGCGGGTTACGCCGAAGACGGTGTTGAAGGTCTGCGATCCGGCACCGAACTCGGGTGTATTGGTCTTGCCAACGATGATTGCGCCCGCACGCCGCATATATTCGACGACGATGTTGTCTTCGGTAGGGACGTAGTCCTTGTAAAGGGGCGATCCGAAGGTGGTACGGATGCCGCGAGTGTCAAAGAGGTCCTTGTGAGCCACAGGCAGATCATGCAGTGGGCCTAGCTGCTCGCCGCGTGCCTGCATCTCGTCGGCGCGAGCGGCAGCCTCGACGGCCATCTCGGCGACGAGAGTAACGATAGCATTAACCTTGGGATTGACGCGGTCGATCTGCTTGAGGTGCTCGTCGAGTGCTTCGCGAGCCGAAAGCTTCTTCGCACGAATGAGTTGGGCCATCTCAACTGCGCTGGTGAAACAAGGCTGAGAGGAATCGGATTCGGCCTTAAGAGAAGCGATAGGAAAGAGAGAAGTCATGGCTATCCCTGTCAGGACCTCGCGGCGAGTCAGCTTGTCTGGGATCATGCTGCGCGAGTTTATCATCTTGTGGGCAGAGCTGCGTCCGCGAAACGTCCGGGTAGCCGACAAACCAGACATTACCATTACTCTGTGAATGAGTGACTAGCCCGGGTTGTCATTCTTCCTGGAGGACGTCTCGAATCGCATGACTTCCCTTCTGTTGCCTTCCACGACCGTCCGGCCATATCAATCGGAAACCTCTTGCTGGTCACGGGTGCATCCAATGAATGCCCGATTAGTGATATTTGCCGGTAAGGCGTAAGCCTAATGGGAGCTGTCGTCCCATACTTCTTCCGGGTTATCAAGGCTGAGGATAATTGGCACATTGGCCTATCGATACCCATAAAGCCAAGGCGCTACTCGAGAGTGAGCTATGCAATCGGTGACAGTGCATCTTTGCTACAGTTTTCGTCGCCACTCTTGTGTCGAGTCCAAAGTAGCCAGGCGAGGCCGATGAAAGCCCAAAGAAGATCTCGCAGACGTCGCGTGAGCGCTAAAGCCAGACCAGACACCGGGCAAAAGCCCGCCATCATAAAAGCGGACATGGCTCCCCCTTCATCGGCGCCAAGCCGCGCCGGAACCCAGCCGCTCACCATCCTTAGAGCGCGTGTTATGCCGTCGACGGCAAGAACTGTCACAACATGAATCGGTAAACGAAGAGACCACATAACGACCGCAACTTCGGCGACAAGGAGCGCCTGGCATGCAACACCGGTCCAGAACATTCGGCCAACGAGTTTAGGCTGGCTAAGGCGGGAGTCGCGAATGGACTTCTCGATCGCTTCGCCACGAATAAGCCAGGATGGACTGCGTGGTCCGGCAATTCGAACGATCTCTGACAGAATTGGCTTGCGACGGACGATGAGGACAAGGCCGAGGGTGAGCAGCGCAAGGGCTGCAACATTCGCCACGAAATGTGCGCCGTGACTGACACCCACGGCTGCGCAGATGCATCCGCCAATTGCGACGAGCACACACGTGCACCAGTAGATTCCGTTATCAAGAAATGTGGCCGTGATCGTGGACTCAAGCGGCGTTCGAAGGAGTTTGATCTTCAGCGGCTCGGAGAGGACAGCTCCCAAAAAAGTGAGATAGCCCATGCCCTCAGATGCCAAGCGAGTTCCGATCAACCTTCCCGGCTTCGCAGATATTCCCTCACAATTCAGAGCCCCCGACCACGCCGCCGTTTGGAGCAGAAGACGGCATAAGCTTAGGCTGAGTACAATGGGCAACGTAACGCGCATGGCCCTGGCTTGGTGCAGAATCGCCGGACAGCCAACGCGCGCGATCACCCAGACGAAGAGCGCAGCCCCGATTAGAGCAACGATGAGGTGATAACCTCTTCTCATCGGCGTAGCCCCGCAAGATATTCGGCCTTCGCCGTGCGGTCGATGGTAGGACTCAATTTGTAGTCCGACGTTTCAATGGTTAGCTTCGCTTCACCGAAGACGCGGGTCTCGATTACAGCGTGAGTCGAAGCTGCAAGCCACATCGGGCCGACTTTCTGGTAGGCCTGCACGAATTGAACGCTGCGGACCCAGAAAGAGGGACTTCGTGCCAGTCTTCCCTCAGCGCGAATGACGGAGTAATCAACTGCGTCTACCCAGATCTTGCCGTCGATGAGAAATCTGTTACTTGCCTTCGGGGTGAGTTCCAACAGATATGCGGGACGCTCATTCACGCGATCCTTCCCCATCAGTCGAAATTCATAGTTGGCTGGTGAGATGTCTACGTTTGCGGCGGGGCTTCGCCTGGATGCTTCAGTCTCCTCTGCCAGCGTTTTGTGCAAGACATCCTTTCGAATGATGCTGGAGCCCTCTTCAGACATAATGTTGAACTCCTTCGCACCGTCATTTGCACATTTCACCTCGACAAGCATTTCAGCCTTGCGTTCGCCATTGAGCACAACGTAATGACGCGTTGCGGTGTAGCCGCCAACCTGCGCACTTTGGACGGCATCCTGTTGCATCATTCTCCCAACTACCGCGTCTGTCGTCAGGAAAGCATTATCAGTCTGCGCAGTCGCAGATCGGGCGACCGA
>JAFAKX010000085.1 GCA_019234945.1 Silvibacterium sp. | reverse complement strand
ACACTGCCTCACCTGTCGTAGGCTATTCGTGAACGGGCCTGCTTTTTTCCAGGCGCAGGCTGATGGACTCGTGTGCCACGAGCACAGGAATGCGGCGAGCCGGTCGCTTTCCGCGCCATCGCTGGCTGCGGCGGACCGTATCTTTCGCAATCCCATTGCGGCGTTGGCCGCTCAGGATTGGCCGCGAAGCCGCGCCGCCGATCTGCGGCGCTTTACGCTGCAGGCTCTGGAGCGGCACCTCGAGCGCAGGCTGCATTCGGCGGGGGCGCTGGCGAGCCTCGGTTCCGAGGCAGGCTGAAAACGGGCCGCCGCGGCCGGGTGGCGGAGACAGTTTAGAATCCTGATATCTCTCAGATTACGGAAAGTACAGTGTCCGCAACGATTTCTTCTCCTGCCGAACCGCTTACATTTCAAGCGTTGTTGTTCCGGCTCCAGACGTTCTGGGCCGAACGTGGATGCATCCTTCAGCAGCCTTATGATGTGGAGGTTGGAGCGGGCACCATGTCGCCCGACACGTTTCTGCGGGTGCTCGGGCCGAAGCCGGTGAACATCGCCTACGCGCAGCCGTCACGCCGGCCGGCGGATGGGCGGTACGGGGAGAATCCCAATCGTCTTTACAAGCACACGCAGCTTCAGGTGATTCTCAAGCCGCCGCCGGCGGACATCCAGGAGGTGTACCTCGCCTCGCTCGAAGCCATCGGCATCAATCTATCGGAGCACGACATCAAGTTCGAGGAAGACAATTGGGAGTCGCCGACGCTGGGTGCGTGGGGCATTGGCTGGCAGGTGATGCTGGACGGCCAGGAGATCACGCAGTTCACGTACTTTCAGCAGTGTGGCGGCATCGATCTGGATCCGATCAGCGGCGAGATTACCTATGGACTGGAACGGCTTGCGCAGTTCCTGCAGGAAGCTGAGTCGATCTACGACATTGTGTGGGTGCGCGATCCGAAGACCGGGAAGGCGATCACTTACGGAGACATTCGCCTCGAGGAGGAGCTGCAGTTTTCGGTTTATAACTTCGAGGCTGCCGAAGTGGAAAAGCTCTGGGAGCACCTCCGCCTGTATGAGGCGGAGTGTCAGGGTCTGCTTGCGAGCTACAACGACAGCTTTTCGCCCAGTGCGGAGAAAAAGGGCGCGCGCCATCAGAAGATCCATGAGCGCCTGGTGCATAAGGGCGAGGAGAGTGGAAACTCGGTCGTTGTGCCGGCCGTCGAGGATCCGGCTACTGAGGATCTACGCGCGCAGCAGCGCCGGTTTCCTGTTCTGGGGGCTTACGATCTGTGTCTGCGCTGCTCGCACTTGTTCAACCTGCTCGACGCGCGCGGGGCGATTTCGGTAACGGAGCGCGTGGGGGTAATTGCGCGCATCCGCGCGCTCGCTGTGGGAGTGGCGAAGGCTTATGTGGCGCAGCCAACAGCTACTAGCTCCTAGCTATTAGGCTTGAGGTGGATTGGACGCGCTTTGGCGGCACACTTGAAGTGAACTGCACAGGTAAACCAAGATTGGAACAAGCTAGTGGCTAGAAGCTAAACATGAATTTTCTCTTTGAAATCGGACTTGAAGAAATCCCCGCGCGAATGATCGCCCCGGCGCAGGCCGAGCTAGCGCGCCGTGTTGAAGATGTACTCAGGCGCGAACGGCTGTTGAAGGCGGGTCACGAGGTTCACAGCTACTCCACGCCACGACGCCTTGCTGTGTTGCTGAGCGGAGTTGAGGCTGGGCAGGCCGATACGCAGGAGCAACTGACCGGGCCGTCATGGGCCGTGGCGTTCAAAAACGGGGAGCCGACGGCGGCTGCACAGGCGTTCGCAAAGAAGGCTGGAGTGGATGTTTCAGCTCTTCAGAAGTCGACGACGTCCAAGGGCGAATATGTGTCTGCTGTGGTGCTGCGCAAGGGGCGGACCGCTTCGGAAATCCTGGCCGAGCAATTGCCGAAGGAACTCACGGCGCTCTACTGGCCGAAGAACATGTACTGGCGTGCAGGCAAGCCAGAGCGGTTTGTGCGGCCCGTGAAGTGGCTGCTGGCGCTGCTCGATCACGCCATCGTGCCGGTCGAATTTGCCGGAGTGCACGCGGCGAACCTAACGTACGGGCACCGCGTCCTGCATGGAGATGCGGCCGTTACGGTTGAGCATGCGGGTGACTACCCTGGAGTGCTCGAACTGGCCTTTGTGACCGCCGATGTTGCTCCGCGACGGCACCGCATCCGCAAGGGCCTGGATGCCGCGACACGGACGATTGCCGGAGCGCGCTGGCGCGAGGACGAAGCGCTAGTTGAGACGGTAACCAATCTGACGGAGTGGCCTTCGGTACTTCTGGGCAGTTTCGATCCGGAGTTTCTTGCGCTGCCAGAGGAAGTGCTGGTCACGGTGATGCGCGATCACCAGAAGTACTTCGCCGTCGAGGACGCGCAAGGCAGACTCGCGCCATATTTCCTCACGGTCCTGAATACTCAGCCGGACGAGCGTGGCTCGGAGATCATTCGGCAAGGCAATGAACGCGTACTGCGCGCCAGATTCAACGATGCGCGCTTCTTCTGGACGGTGGACCAAAAGATTCCGCCGGTTGATCGCGTCGAGATGCTGAAGGCGGTGACGTTTCAGAAAGACCTGGGCAGTTATTTCGAGAAGACCGAGGCCAATCTTCGTATCAGCGAGCGGCTGGCTGCGGTTGCTGTGGAACGCGGGGCCGTGGTGGACGATGCAGGGCTTGCGACTGCCGTCAGGCTTGCCAAAACGGATCTTACGACCGAGCTTGTGAAGGAGTTCACGGAACTGCAGGGCGTTGTCGGTGGTCTGTATGCTCGTGCACAGGGTCTGGGCGAAGCTGTCGCGCAGGCGATCTATTGGCAGTATTCGCCGGCGGCGGTGGAAGACCCCATTCCGCCTACGGTTGAAGGCCAGATTCTCGGTATAGCGGACCGTTTCCAGACGATCTCTGCGATGTTTGGTATTGGTCTCGACCCGACGGGGTCAAAGGATCCTTTCGGCTTACGACGCGCGGCCAATGGTGTTGTCAAAATCCTCGCCGAATCCGCACTGCCACTGACGCTTGCAGATCTGGTCCCGCAGGAATCTCAGAAGCTGGTCGGCTTCTTCCGCGAACGTGTTGAGTTCTACCTGCGCGACGTGCGTGGCTTCGCATATGACGTTGTCAATGCCGTGCTCGCCCCTGGATACGACGATATCCGCGACGCCATCGCCCGTGCCGAAGCGCTGACGGCGGTTCGCGGGTCGCAGGATTTCATTGCCATCTCGGCCGCGTTCAAGCGCATGAACAACATCATCCGCCAGGCTTACGAAAGGGAGTTGTGGCGAGAAGATGCTGCCGCGAACGGCGTGAAATCGGCTCTTTTGAACGATCCGGCAGAAGTCGCGCTGGTGTCTCAGGTTGAAAGGTTGATGCCGGAAGTGGAGAGCCTTCGTTCGGAGCACAATTACCGGGAAGCCCTGGAGCGCATCGCTACGCTGCGTCCCCACGTCGACCTTTTCTTCGACAAGGTGATGGTGATGGTTGATGATCCGACGCTTCGAGACAATCGGCTGGCGCTGATTACGAGGGTGAAGACGAGCTTTTCTTCGATTGCGGATTTCTCGGAAGTCGCGACCAGCTCATAATGGTATGAAAAAGTCATACCGCTGTGCGCTAGAATACTCTCGGAGAACAAACCATGTCCTCGCCTTCCAAGAGAACCTTCAGCCTGCCGGCAGCGCAGGCACGCTACATCGACCGCAAGGTAAAGTCGGGGGGGTACGCTTCGGCGAGCGAAGTGGTGCGCGCCGGGCTCCGAGCACTGCAGGAACGCGACGAGGCGATGGAGCGTTGGCTGCGGGACGAAGTGGTGCCTGTGTGTGAAGAAATAGATGCCGATCCTTCCCAGGTCATCTCGGCGGAAGAACTCACTGCCGCCATCTACGCCCATCACGGACGGCGCACGCGGAAATCTGCGTGACCTACGAGGTACGCTTCAGCAAGAGATCCCGGGCGGATCTGATCTCCATCTATGAGTACATTGCGGCGCGAAGCGATTCAGCCGAGCTCTAGCCTATTTCGAGCGTATTCGTAATTACTGTCTTACGTTCAGCCGATTTCCTCAGCGCGGTACTTCCTGGGATCATGTTTTGCGCGGTGTACGAGTGGTGGGATTCGAGCGCCGCGTTTCGATTGCGTTTCGAATCAAGGGCCGGACAGTCACAATCATTCGTGTCATGTATGGAGGTCGTGATATCAACAAGAATTTGAAGAAGGGCAGGAAGGGACATTGAGCATGCTCTTCCTCGAACACGTACCGCTTGCTCCCTACACAACCTTCCGCATTGGAGGCCCGGCAAGATATTTTGCCGAGGCCGCGTCGGAAAACGACATCCTTGAAGGCGTCGAGTTCACCCGCACGCGCAACCTACCCCTCTTTGTGCTTGGCGGAGGCAGCAATCTGCTAGTCGCCGACGAAGGATTCCCCGGACTCGTACTGCGCATCGCACTCAGAGGAAGCGAGCAGCAGGGCGATGTTTTTCAGGTGTCTGCGGGTGAAGACTGGGACGCATTTGTCAGTCGCGCTGTTGACGGTGGGTACGCGGGAGTGGAATGTCTCGCAGGAATCCCCGGTACGGTTGGCGGAACTCCAGTGCAGAACGTGGGCGCGTACGGACAGGAGGTCGCCGAAAGCATCGTTGCTGTGCGCGCGATCGACCTTCATACGCTTGACATCCGCGAACTCACGCCACTGGAGTGCGGCTTCGCCTATCGTCGCAGCATCTTCAACGCGGCCGAGCGTGGGCGGTATCTCGTCACCCGCGTCGACTACGCCCTGAGGAAGGATGGTCCTCCGCGGCTCTCTTACGCCGACTTGAAGAGGCATTTCGCCGAGAAGCCAAAGCCTTCCCTTGCGGAAGTCGCCGCCGCGGTGCGCAAGATCCGGCATAGTAAAGGCATGCTGATCGTCGAGGGTGATCTGGATTGCCGCAGCGCGGGCAGCTTCTTCAAGAATCCGGTGGTCAGCACGGAGCACTATGGCCGCATCGCGGGGTCCGTCGGCGGAGCACCCGGCTACTCAGTCGGAGACGGCTTGATCAAACTTCCTGCCGCGTGGCTCGTCGAGCAGGCCGGCTTCCACAAAGGCTATGTCTTGGGGCACGCCGGGATCTCCAACCGCCACGCGCTGGCACTGATCAACCGCGGGGCAGCGAAGGCGGCCGACGTTCTCGCACTGCGCGATCGGATCGTTGCGGCGGTTGAGCAGAGGTTCAGCATCCGGCTCGAGCCCGAACCCGTCTTTTTAGGCCCGGAGTCTGGTTAGGCCCGGAGTCTGGCGTCTGACGCCACTCCCCCGCCGAGTTGCTCGAGCAGGCGGTCGCGGTAGGGGGCCAGAACATCGCGCGCCGCGCCGGTCGACGCAATGCGGCCTGCCTCCAGCACGACCGCATCAGCGTTTATCTCCCAGGCGTCCGCGAGAGCATGCGAGACATAAAGCACGGGAACGCCGCTGGCATGCAGCTTCTCCACAATAGCGCTCTTCGTCGCAATGTCCAGCGCAGCGAACGGCTCATCAAGCAACAGCAATTCAGGCTGCGGGGCGAGCGCGCGGGCGAGGGCGATGCGCTGCTGCTCTCCGCCGGAGAGCGCGGCCGGTCGTCGATTGGCGAATGAAGTCGCATCGAAGAGTTCGAGCATCTCGTCGATACGCTGTTCGGATTCTGCCCGGCCGAAGGTGCCGAGTCCGAAAGAGATGTTTGCGCGGCCCGTCAGGTGGGGAAACAGCGCGGGCTGTTGGGTGACAAAGCCGATGCGCCTCTGTCCCGGAGGGACGTTCACATGTGTAGCCGTATCGGTGAGAACGCGTCCGCCGAGTGAGATGCGCCCGCGATCCGGCGGCAGCAGGCCGGAGAGAATTCGCAGCAGTGTTGTCTTCCCTGCGCCGGAAGGCCCGAAGAGAACGGTCCAATCCGAGCGAAGCTCAAATTGTGCCTCAAGCCGGAGCTCTGCGCGAACAAATTGCACCTCCACTTCAAGGATGGGGACTTCAAGCACGGCGCGCCTCGCCCAACTTACTTCGCCGCTGCGAATACAAGAGCACCAGCGCCGCAAGGGAAATCACGACCAGGAGCAGCGCGGTTCGGTTCGCCTGGCCGTATGCGAAGTCCTGCACCTGGTCGTAGATGAGGATCGACAGCGTACGCGTGGCACCCGGGATATTACCGCCGATCATCAGCACGACACCGAACTCACCAACGGTGTGCATGAAGCAGAGGACGACTGCGGTTAGGACTGAGCGTGCCGACAGCGGAAGGAGAACGCGTCCCAGCAACCGCAGCCGCGAGGCTCCAAGAAGCCGTGCCTGATCGAGCAGGGCGGTGTCGATGCCTGCAAAGCCGGCGACCAGCGGTTGCACGGCAAACGGCAAACTGTAAATGACGGAGCCGACCACCAGTCCAGCGAAAGAAAACGCCAGCGGATGTCCCGTGAGGGCGATCCAGGCGCGCCCGAAGGCCATTCGCGGACCGAGCAGCACCAGCAGATAGAAACCCAGAACGGTCGGCGGAAGCAGTAGCGGCAGTGTCGTGAGTGCCTCGATCAGCGGCCGGAGGCGCGAGCGTGTGAAGACGATCCATGCGGCAAGCGGAACAGCAAGAAAAAGGAGCAGCGCCGTGGTCACGAGGGCGAGGCGGAGTGTCAGGGCGAGTGCCTCGAGATCCATGTGGCCCATCATTTCGGTACGGCCAGGCCGGCCGCCTGGAGTTGTTGCTGGACTGGCGCCGTTGCGAGGAAGTCGATGAAGCGGTGTGCCGTCTGCGTGCCCGACGGGCGCTTCAGAATCACCACTCCCTGCAGGATCGG
>JAFAKX010000039.1 GCA_019234945.1 Silvibacterium sp. | reverse complement strand
TGGGCTGCAGACGAAGGACGCTCGCGACCAGGCAATTGCGAGGTTCTACCAATTGGTGCAGCGGCAAGGCGGCGCACTGTGCTATATGGACGTCTTCTGGGTCTTGGGCGCGCTCTGCTCCATCATGTTTGTTCTTGCGTTTTTCCTTAAGAAAAATGATCCAGGAGCGGGTGGAGATGTCGCGGTCGGCTGAGGATAACGCAATGGTTCACGCTATAACAATTGAGCGCGAGTTCGGCTGCGGAGCATCCGAAATTGCCAGTCTGGTCGCCAGCCGCCTTGGATGGAGTCTGTGGGACGAGCGGTTGACACAGGAGATCGCGCGACTCACCGAAAGTACACCAGAGGCGGTCGAGCAGAGAGAATGGCGAAGCGATCCTGCTGTTTACCGGATTTTCCAGGATTTCCTTCGGGGCGCGTTTGAGGGGGGCTTGCCGCCGACCCACCGGCTGCATTTGCTCGATGCGCGACGGATCGGCGCTGTTTCAGAAATAGCTGTCAAAACAGCACTTTCAAATGGTCCGTCGGTGATTGTCGGCCGAGGTTCGCAGTTTTTCCTCCGCAATCGCAAGGATGTCTTCCATGTGTTTCTCTATGCGTCTCGCGATCATAAGATCCGCAGACTGATCTCCAGGGGCGAAAGTGAGGACAGGGCAATCGAACTGGTCGACACAACGGACAAGGCGCGAGCTGCGTTCGTCCGGCAGTACCTCGGCCTGCAGTGGCTGGATCCCCATCTATACCACGCGATGTTCAATACCGAGATGGGAGAGTCGTGTACGGCCACGATGCTCGTTGAGTGCGCCCAGCAGTTCGGGCGTGCGCGTGAATAGAAAGGCTGCTCGATCTATGAGTCAGAAGTGAGAAGCGAGGGTGGACATGGATTCAGGTCCAGCACGAGTTGTCAGTAGCAGACTTGAAATAGAGAAGGATGGCAAGGTCGGATATTTGCAATTCGACACCGATGATCGCGGTTGGATGACGATCTGGCACACTGAAGTTCCGCCGGAGTTGCGCGGTCACGGCATAGCGACAGAGTTGGTAAAGACAGCGTTCGATTATGCCCGTAATAATCACTTACACGTTGACGTGACTTGTCCTATCGCTACAAGCCTTGCGACGAAACATCCCGAGTATCAAGCTCTCATCGGGAAAAAAGCCAGAGAGAGTGACCGTCAAGATGACGCCGACTCAAAAGCATCGGTGGATTCAGGCCGTATGCTCCCGTTGCGAAGGAAGGTGTCGCCGCAGCACCCGATCTGAACAAGACCTCGCTGGGGTGGATGTTCTGATGGATGTTGATTGCGCCTATACTGAGGCACCCTCTTTAAGGGTCGTGTTGATCATCTCGTAAATAAGCTGACCTATGATCCCCGGAAGTTGAGGGAAGACTGTCCCGTTGAGATATTCGAGATATTCAATCGCACCGGTTATCGAAGACCTTGTCTCAGGGTCGCGCTCCTGTGACAACAGATTCTTGAGAAGAGCTATGACAGCCTCAAGATTTGGCGTGTATCCGTCGGGTGGCCGTGTCCCATAGCTGCTTCTCCCGTAGTACACGGCATTGATCAGTCCACCCGCCGTGGGAGGTTGGGTGAAGTCTGCCAGTTTTCTCAGATTGAACGTAGGAGCCTGCTGGTCGCACGGATTATTGACGCTCATTTTTGTTTCGTCCTTCTTGCCCGTAAGTTTTGAAATTGACCATCTGACGGATCATCCATCTCATCTTAGGTCAATCTCACTTTCTCACGATTCTGGCACGACATCGGTGACTCTATGCGAGATTACGAAGTGCCGCCCTCGCTTCCGGAGCATTCTGTACAGGTTAGCCAACGCTGGATGTATTCGCGAAACGCGCGGTATTCCTCAAGGAGTGCAGCCGTTTTGCGTTCAGGCGGAGCAAGTGACCGCTCCAGTGCGGTTCGCTTCTCGATAGCCTCAAACAATTGACTTCGCAGGGCCGCGCAAGTTGGGCAGAGGTGGGGAGATTCCATGAACATATTCCATTTGCGTGGTCTTTTTCTGAAGCACAAGGCTTTCGAGACCGAGGACTGTAAAATCCTATCCTCGACCATGCATTGAGGCTGAATCGGACTGCGATGGTCGCTCGGCGCTGTCCAATCTCACTATGAACTCAGCGGCCTCACAGACTGTGCATCTGTGCAATGCAATGACAATGACTGAGTCCTCGACAGAATCGAGATTCCCGCATCTGCGGCATTCAACTATGATGGTCTTCATCAAAGCGTGGCTTCCCTCTGATCGCGAATCGATACAGACACCTGCTTTGAGCTACGATGCAGGACGATCCAGCCGCGGATAGCGGCCAGGCTGCGGACCAGCCGAACTTTCAACGGTGCCCCTGAGCTGTGTTTTCGGTATGCGATGCTTGGCTACATTCTTTCAGAATTAGCTGATTGCGCCGTTGCTCCAGCGCAACTCTGTACTTGCTCCAGCGCAATGAATTCTCAAGAGGGCCGAGATTTATCAGGAATTCCGATTCGCTCCTGGGGTCCGGGCACCATAGAATCACAAACCCGAAGGCTCAGACGCGGTGGAAAGGGCAGATAGCTTCGTCACGTTCAAGGGCATCACCCGCAAACGCCGCAATCCTTCAAGGGCAGCCCGTGAAGGCCTCACACAACCAACACTTCCACGCCCTTGTCCTTTAGCTCCGCGACGATATCCGGAGATACTCCGACGTCCGTGATCACCGTGTTCACCTCAGTTGCGGGACAGATCAGTGCTGGGCTCACCATCCCTACCTTGCTCGAATCCGCCACAACGACTACCTGCCTCGCCTGTCGCGCCATCGCGCGAAAGACGACAGCCTCATCGCTCTCTATTGTGCTGGCGCCACGCTTCGCATCCATGCCGCAGACGCCGATGAAGGCGCGGTCAATGTTGATCTCGCTCAGCGATTGAATCGCAGCGGGACCGATAAGTGAGAACGATCCGGCCCACTGGACGACCCCGCCCGTAAGCGAGGTCTTCAACCCCGGCTGATTGCAGAGCTCCATGCCGATGTTGACCGCATTTGTAATGATGCGCAGGTTGCTTCGATGGCGGATGCTGCGGGCAATCTGCGTCGTAGTCGTGCCGGCGGTGAAGCCGATGGTCTCGTGTTCCTGAATGAGTTCCGCAGCAGCCAGCGCAATGCGGCGCTTTTCTTTCACGAAGCGCTCCTCGCGGGTCTGGAACTCCGCATCGAAGCGAAACGGGACATAGATTTGCGGGCCGAAAAGCTCCGCTCCGCCGTGTGTTCGGCACACGAGGCCTCGCCGTTCCAGCCTGGCCAGGTCACGCCGAACATTGGGGGCCGAGGTGTCGAGTTCGCGGATCAGGTCGTCGATGGATGCCCTGCCATGACGCAGCAGCACGTGCAGAATCTGGTTGGCTCGATCTTCGGTTTTGACTGACATCAGGACAACAGCCTATATCACGCGGTTAACGGCTCTCCGGCAGATCTTGCATCGCCGCGGCGCGACTGCCGTTTGCCCGCTCCAGCCCTTCGCGCAACGAGCGAACATCCTCTTCGCGGACGATGTAGCGCATGTACTCGCGCTCGAGGTCCGCTCCGAGAAAGAGTGAATCGTTGCGGAACCGCACGGGGCTCGGAACCCCCGTGTTCAAGCTGGCGTGATACTCGGTCGCGCCAGTCTCATTCGCCACTGTCGCAATATTTTCCGGATTCAGCCCGCCTCCGACCATCACAATCAGCCGGCCTTGGGTCTGCCGGATCGCCTGCGAGATATCGCGCGTGCTGTCGGCCACACGCCGCCTCCTGCCGGAGGTCAGCACCCGCTGGGCTCCGCTGGCGATGATCTTTTCAAGCGAATCGGCAAAATCGGCCGACACATCGACGGCACGATGGAATGTGACCGGCAGGGGCTTCGCCTGCTCGACCAGATCGCGCGTGCGCTCTACATCCACGTATCCGTCGCTATCGAGAACGCCGAGGACAACGCCGTCCGCGCCAAGCTGCTTCACGTGCTCGATATCGGCCTTCATGATGGCAAGCTCTTCCGCCGTGTAGCAAAAATCTCCACCTCGCGGCCGGACCATGACGAAGACATCAATTCCTAATCGCTTGCGAACACGCTCGAGCAGCCCCGGGCTCGGCGTGATGCCGCCCTCCAGCAGATCGCTGCACAACTCGACCCGCCGCGCTCCCCCCCGCTCGGCAGCCACCGACGACTCCACTGAATCGACGCAGATTTCAAGAACCCTCATCACTGTTCACCGATCGAATCTATGGCGAGATGGCAGGACCAAATCTGTGGAAGAAATCACAGAGCCGATCCCGACAGCAACATATCTACAGCAACAAATCTTCAAGAGGCCCGGCTGCTAAATGGTTTTCAGCAGCCGGACAAAACGAGCGTAACAATCTCGTTGAATTTACCGCTAACCTAGAACCTGTAGTTCGCAGAGAACTGCAGGTGACGTTCTGTGGATCGGGTTGCACCGCCTCCCTGGTTGGAGATGTTTCCGAAGTTAGTGTCGGTGATTCCGGTGTCGGGGTTGCCATAGCTCGCGATGTTGAATGCGTTAAAGGCGTCGAAGCGGAAGCCGACTGTATTTTCGCGCCACACGTGGAAGTCCTTGAAGATCGACATGTCGACGTTCAGGAAGCCCGGTCCGTATAGATTGCCGTTCCGCGCCGTGCCAAACGTATTGGGCGCCGGGACGCCGAAGGCGCAGACGCCGTTGTCGACGCCCGGCGTGGTGCAGGGAGTGGCCGAGGGATCGGTGCCAAACCAGTTGTCGATGGTGCGGTGCGTGATCTTGAGCGGGCGGTATTGGTTCGGCCGCGAATTGCCGTAGCTGTTCGAATTATTCCCCGGCCCGGTCGTTGTCTGCGGGAATCCTGAATAGGCAACGATTGCGGTAGAGAGCCTCCATCCTCCGATTGCGCCGTCGACCCAGGGATTCACGCCGGAGAGAAACTGTCTTCCGCGTCCTATCGGCAAATCGTAGTTGCCGATTACGCTGAGGTTGTTCCGGACGTCGTATCCGGCAGGACCCCAGTCGGCGGCGCTGTCGTAATAATTCTGGAAGGCGCCGCTGAATCCGTTGACGTTCAGGGCATAGTTGCCGAGGCTGTTGGTCAGCGATCTGCCGTAGGTGTAGTTGACGGTGTATTCGAGGGCATGGCTGAAGCGCTGGCGCAGGACCGCCTGCAACGCCTGGTAGTTCATCGCCGCGCGCGATTCGGTGATGAGCAGCGGGTTGGAGCCAACGGGAGCGATGGGAGCGTTTTGTCCGATGTATGGATTGTTGAAGTAGGGAGCGGAAGTAGGATCGCCGTTGACCCGCCACTGATTCACGTTGCCGTAGTCTTCGATGTGCTGGCCCTGCTCGCCGATATATCCGACCTGGAGAGACAGCATGTTGGTGAGAGCATACTCCGCGGTGAGGTTCCATTCCTGCACGTATGCAGGCTTCTGGTCTTTGGGATAGACATTATAGGTTCCGCTGGTGCTGAGGGTGGTTCCGGCGAAACCATCTTCGGCGGTTCGAGGAACGTTGAATGGAGGAGCGGCTGTCGGCGAATAGGTAGGAGTCTGGACGGCCTGAATGAAGGGGGTGATGGAGGTCAGGCGCTGATTGGATGAGTTGCCTTCATAGAAGGCCGATGCCCCATAGCCTCCGCGGATCACAAAGCGGTCGGTCGCCTGATAGGCGAAGCCGAGGCGCGGCATAACTTCGTTCTGGGCATCGTAACAGCCGCGATTGCTGCACAGGCCTGATCCGACGGGTGCTCCGGCGGGTACCACGTGGGCGTAGATGACCTGTCCAGTGGCGAGATCGATATTGCCGGTCTTGTTATTCACCTCGTACCACGGCTGGTCGTACTCGTAGCGAAGGCCATAGGTGAGGGTCAGCTTAGGCATGATCTTGTAGCTGTCGCTGGCGTAGGCGGCAATGCGCCACTGGCGCTGGCCGACGTTCACGCTGGCCAGCGTGGCCGCGACCTGGCTTACACGATCAAGGACGAAGTCCGCGCCGCCGTAGCCTCCGGCATTGGTGAGCGACGGATTGCTGGTGAAATTGCCGTTGTAGGTGAGGATTCCGAGGTAGCCGTTGTTGTTCGCAGTGGGATAGTTGTTCTGGTAGCGAAGCGCTTGAACGCCGAAGTCGAGCGTGTGCTTGCCGCGCAGGACGGTGAGAGCGTCGATGTAGCTGAAGGTGTTGTCAATGAGGCCGCCGCCGTATACGGGGTTGCCTCCGGCAGTGATACCACCGCTGATGCTCTGGTAGGAGTAGCCCTGATACGCCTGGTTGGGGAATGGGATTCCGACCTTCGCGTTGCCGGAGGTTCCAAACTGCCCAGTAGTATCGATCGAAAAGTTCTGGTTCCAAACCGTGCGCGTGAAGCCGATACGCGCGGAGTTCACGATGGCCGGCGAAAAGATATGCACCCAGTTTGCGCCGGTAACTTTTGTGGGGTAGTTATTCGGCCCGTTGAAGCTGATCGCAAGAACAGGGGTGGTTCCATCGTAAGCTGTCGACATCGAGTAGAAGCCGGTAATTTTATCGGCCTGGCGTGGGTCGTACTCGATCTTGATGTCTCCCTGGTTGTTGGCTTTGAACTGGCGGGTCGGACCCTGGAAATCATTCGCGGCGATCCCATCCGACGGTGCTACATTCGGCAGCGGGTAAAGACTCGGATTTGCGAACAGGAATGTGGCCACCGGATTGAGGATTGGTAGTCCTTTATCGCCGACATAGGGAGCGTAATTGTTCAGCGGGTCATAGAGCTGAATGGGATTGCTTCCGGAGAGCAGGGCGGAGAAGTCTCCGTTGCGCATAGCCTGGGTAAAGACGCTCGCCTGTCCGATGCCGCCCTTGTGATACCGCGATCCCAGGTAATCTACGAAAAAGAACAGCTTGTTGCGAATGATTGGGCCGCCGAATGTGCCTCCGAACTGCACCTGCGAGTAGGGATTGACGGGGATGATTTGTCCCGGCGGGTTATGGTTGTTGTTCCACGAATTGGCGTTGATCTTGTAGTCCTGCAGATATCCGTATGCTGAGCCGTGGAAGTTGTTGGTGCCGCTCTTAATGACTGCGACGATGCCTCCGCCGTTCACGTTGCCGTAGTCCGCGGGGGCATTCGCTGTCAGGACCTTTAGTTCCTGTATCGACTCCGGAGCCGGGCTGTAGGAGATGAGATTGTTGAAGGTCTCGTTGATGTCAATGCCGTCAAGCGTGTAGTTGTTCGCCTGCGCGCGATTGCCGTTGAGATTGATGGAATCGGTGTAGTAGGTGCTGCGCTCGATCTGGGTGGTGCCCGATGTTCCCTGCGTGTTGACGGCTCCAGGGATGTAGAGGGTGAGGGCCGAGAAATCGAGTCCGTTCAGGGGAAAATTCTGGATCGCGTTAGCGGTGAAGGTGCCGCTCAGCGTGGCATTTTCGGTGTTGAGAATCGGCGCGGCTGCTGCGTTGACGCTGACGGTCTGCGTCGAACTACCGACGGTCAGCTTTACGTTGAAATGCACCGTCTGGTCGATCTCCAGAGCAAATGCGGGAACCGTCTGCGTCGTAAACCCGTTCGCCTTCACGGTGAGTTCATAGTGGCCGATCGGGAGATACTGGATCTCGTAGACGCCCGCCTGGTTGGTTGCGGTCTCCGACTCCACTCCGGTGGCAACATTGCGGGCGGCCACCGTCGCGCCCACTACCACAGCGCCGCCCGGGTCCGTCACCTCACCCGTGATGTTGCCGGTGACCGTCTGCGCCCGCGCCGCCTTTGGGCTAAGGCTGAAGGAAAAAAAAAGCGCGGCGAAAAGAACAACCGCGCTTTGGGAGAGCCATTTAGGGGAAAACATATTTTCTAATTCCTCCTGAATCCTGGTGCTGCAAACTGGCCTCGCGATCATTCCGGTATGCGTCGGCTCCAAGGAGCGCTTCACCCAGAGGTCGCTGAATGGCACGAAGTATAACCTACCGGAAACACGGTTGAACAGAAAAAATGTTTATTTATGCTATTTATGGACAAATTTTATGGACAAGTTCGGAGATTCCTTGAAGAGTGAATAGAGCTTAATTTCGCTTTGAATCGCGAAGGAAATAACGGCACCGGCTATTTTCACCTCACCTGAACCGATGATCCCCTACTTCCGATCAGGCAGCCTCCTAAATCGCCGGATCCTCCTCCCCCAGCACCCATGAGCAGAACCCCTGGATTCTGCGCTCCTGCACGAGCTTGTATCGCTCCTCGAATGTCCTCTTGTCGGTGAAGAAGACCCACTCCCGCATCTGACGGAGAACTGGAAGCTACTTTCCGAGGGGAGAAGCATATTGTGCGCGCTGGAGAAACGATCCACATTCCAGCGTACCCTCCTCACCAATTCCATAACGCCTCGTCGAAGCCGGTGAGGATGCTTTGCAGCTGCTCGCCGGCAGACTGCAGCAGGGCGGTTTTCAACAAGCGCCAGCCGATGCGATAATACCGCCTTGTATCTTCATTCAGGCTGCACTCCTGCACGAAGAGAAGAAAGGTGATACTTGGCAAACTGCTCGAAAGTGGGCATCGGACCGCTGAGCCCTGTGCTTGATCCTCCTCAGCATGCCTCAAGAACTTAAGCGCCCACTTCGTCCGCCTCTGACTTCTAGCTCTTTAAACTCAAAAAGTACATCACAAGGTCTTTAGGAACTCGATGAGCGCTCGCTTGTCTTGATCCGATAGTCCTGGCTCCTCCCCTAGAAGATCTGTCCCAAAATAATGGCCGCGGTTAACTACGAAGTCAGGACATTTGCTGTATTTCATTAGATCGGGAGCCAGGTTAGATAGCACTCTTGCGGCTTCCTGATCGGTAGCATTGGCTGGCAGCGATTCCAAATCCTGCTTGAGCTTCAACAGGAGTGCCAACGCTGCCGGGTCTTGTCGGATTTGTTCCATGTCGATGTTGGCCAGCAAGTTGACGGGAGTACCGGCGGGAATAGGACCAATTTGAATTCCTCCGTCCCCAAAAACCGATGGAAACCAGCGATCGCCGAAGCTCAAAAGTGGGTGCAATACATCGGGGAGAAAACCAGCGGATATCTTCAAATAACTCCTCTCTGTTGTCCGGTCAATGAGACTTGGACCTTGAATCTTGCTCCCAACGAGTGAATCTTTATCTCTCTTTTCCGGCCAAAGCATCTTCTCAATCGAATCTTGGAAGCTGCTCATCCTGGCATCGACCGATGGGCTGGGGTTAAAGTTTCCCACTGTGTTATTGAGGAGGAAAGGCGCTGTGGACCATAAGCTTACCAGGGAGGCGGGCCGAGTATAACCCCTGCCACCTGCGGGCAGTGTGTATTCCTTGCTTTCTCCTGTAAGTCGGTCATTGACTTGGATCTTTCCCACCGACGGCAGATCCTTATAGGTACGTGAGGAGAAATTGTCCCATATGTTGTCCTCGATTGCATTGGTTGCAAGAGGGCTACATGCGTTGGTTCGAAGCAATGTTACCGGGATCCGCAGCTCTGAAGATAAGTAGTTGTCCTTGAGGAAGTCGTCCTTCAATACAATATCTCGCATCTTCTTCTTATAGTCATCGGTCTTAGTCCACTCCCAGTACGTCTTCCAGCAATCCAGATAGTGAGCCCCTGAACAGCCGCCTGGGTCCACTCCCGCAGCGGGGACCGGCGCCTTGCTGGAATGGCAGCGCGCGCAGCGCTCGGCGAAGACTATTTTTCCACGGGTCAACAACGCTTTGTCTTTCGTCAAGTACTTATCGCCGCCCGGCGCATCCTTCAGATAATGAGAACCTGTGCTTTTCAGAAAGAACAAGGCCATATTCATCGTCTGCTGCTCGGTTGCCAGCCAATAAACTGAGTTTTGGCGTGCAACTGCTATTTCGATTGGCGATACCTTTTTTCCCCCGATGAGCGCATTGAAATGCAGCAGCCACTCCTCGCTGAACAATCCAATATTCAGATAAACGCGGTTTAGGGCGCCGAGTCCGCCCACCGAGTCCGCTCCGTCCTTCAATACACGCGGTGACCAAACTGTCTGGCTACTCTTGTCATAAAGATCTTTAAGCAGTGGATATTGAGCAAAAGCCTGCGCATACTGTGGGTCTTGAGTGAAATCATTAAATTGCTTGTTGTTTTCGTCGCCGCCTTTGAGCTGTTCTTGGCCCCACCGTTTGGCTTCCACTACCCGCGGTAAAAGTTGATAGATTGCGTTCATTGTGCGCGGATTGTTGATGTTGTCCGTGGAGACCAGAGAGGTATCAAGAGATCCGGGGCGGGAAGTATGAAACGTTTGCCACGCAAAATTGCTGTGATCATCGGCAAACGTAAAAATGCGGTCGATCCAGAAATATTGCGCTCCTACGTTCGAACTCAAATTCTCCCATTTTGGGTTTTCTGGGTCAGCGGACGGGTTGATCGGATTTGGACCTATATGACAGAAACCGCACGACATTCCGACACGATAAGGTTTGACGAGGTTCTTGTCGTTGTAATAAGTGGGATCAGTATAGTACCGTGCCGCGTCCCACTTCTTGGCTGCTTTTTCATCAAAATCCGGGTTGGGAAAAAGGCGTAGACCCACCACTCCGGTTGCATACCCATAGTAGGACCCCACCGGAACGGTTGTGCCACGCGCGCCGATTTTCACCCCAGGATACTTTTGCTCGTTCTCAAACGGATCTGGAGGGCAATCGGCACGGCGGTGATCAAGCCACAAGCCGAAGCGCTTTGGGTCGGGCTGGGTTGCCTTCTCAAAGCAGGGCTCGTTCACCAGCCCCATCCAGGACCAGCGATTATCCCGGCTGCCCTTCAAGTTAGGAGGCGAAGAAATAGTCTTTAACAAGTCCAGATTGCCAACACTAAGGACGGAGAGAACATCCCACAGGCGGTCGTTCCCGCCTGTCCACACGAGCCACATGTTGCGTCCTTTGACTTCATTCGGATTCAGGTCGAGAGGATGGAGCTGATGCTTTTCATCGGCTGCCTGGTCCATGTCATGGAAATAATCCTCGTCGGCTGCGGGAAAGCTAGCTGCGTTGCGGCCGGCCCTAAGGGCCTCGTCCTGGACGTGTCCAGGCTCGGGGCCCTGCTTGGTGCAATCGCTTAAGGTCAGCAAAAGCGGGATCAAGAGCAATGCCAAACGGGATGTAACGCGCGAACCCTTGCTGGTCATTTCCGTTTCCTTTCAAAGCCTGAACCTGTTCTATTTCTGCTGATCGAAGGGAACACCTTGGCGGCTGTGCACAAGGTCATCAAAGCAATTGCGGAAGGGTTGCCCATAGCCTTCTTTCTGGGATTCCCAAACCTCCCTCATCCCGGACTGCCCTGCCCAATATGTAATAAGGCTTCTCCACCCCTCCGTGGCAGGATGGTTCCATTTCTGTGCACTTGCAAAGTCAAGATCAACGAAGACTTCTTCAATGAGTTGGAGCAGTTGAAGATGAAAGAAAAATTTCCGCCTCTGCTCATCAGACCCATCCGCTGGTAGCAGGATATTCTGCATGACAATGCTGTCCAGATCACGAGATCTCGCCAGCTCTGCAAGCAATTTCGCATATGTCTCACCATGACGAGCGAAAGTCCCTTCCGGCGCCAAGGGTGGCAGGAGCCATTGCGATTCCAATCGCTTAAAAATGTGCTCCAAGTCGTCTGTCGCTCCTGCTCCAATGTGGTCGAGTGCCGTCCTGGCCACATGCAATCCTAGCCTGCGATAGCTTTCAAACTGGGATTCCGAGAAGAACTGGTCAAGGGTCGACTGTTGAGGAAATCCAGGATTCTCGCGCCGGTACTGTTCGACGTCTGCCGGCTCATCTCCGGTAATGCTTGCCTTCAGATACAAAAGCCGCCCCATCTGACCCTGTTCGTAACGAATGCGCCCAACGACGCAGTGCGTACGGCTGAAAGTCGATTGCGGCGTGATGGGCTTAGGATCGATTTCAATCTCGATGCCGAAATCTGCCCGGCACTTGCGGATCGCCCCCCCAAGGGACTCAAAGCGGTAATCCGTGTCCTGCTCACCATCGACAGCGATGATGTACCGGCATCTCCTGCGCACCAGTTCGTATAGCCCGAGGTTTTCAAAATGGCCGCCGTCGGAGAGGTTTGCGAATTGGGAGCCCTCGTCAACGAAACCAAATAGCTCGCGCGCCAGCCACCATAACGCAAAAGTCGGCCCCGCCTTTCTAAAGGCGCTCTTGGTGGGATTTCCCAGCCACCATCCCAGCCGCACATTGAAAAGCGTAAGGAGGAAAGCCGTTTGGGGCGAGCTATGGAAGCCCATGTTGGGATTTACTGCTGCACCCGATATGCCGGTAGCGGTGCCGAGAGCCAAACCCGTTCCGAGTATGCTGGAATCTGCATAAGGGGGCTTCGCATGAGGGTCCCGTTCTACCCTGTCTTTATCAGAGCGCGCCGGAAAGAACCCGGAATACAGAGGAGAAAAAATCCAAGGTAGCGCCTTCCGCTCCTGTGTCGCGAGTTCCACGCCCGCAGTTATCGTCATTGCGGCGTTCACAAGCGGATACGGTACGCGTGGTCGGCTAACGTCGCTGTCCTTGAACCTCAGCTCAGAAAGTTTGATGTCATCCTTCGGGTCAAATCCTGTAAAGGGATCAGCCTGCCTGTGCTTTGTCGCGCTCGCGCCGAGATAGCAGCGTACCAGCCGGTTCTTATAGAAGTGATGCATCGAGAACTCGTTGATGTTGACTCGAAGCGAGAGCACCACGAATATGAAGACCGTGAATCCCAACAGTAACAGCGGGAGGACCCAGCTCAACCAACTGTAAGGCAGCGCATCCCAATGGTAGGCGTCAAAGTCCTGAAAAAAGGCCCCACCAACTCCCCGTGAAAAGATATGCAATAACAACTGTGTACCGAAAGCAACAACTGCCAGAAATCCCGGGATGGCAATGAAAGGACCATACCGCGCCACCAGGTCAATCGCCGAACTCTGCTTCGTCTGCAGCCTATCTAAGCCTCCAGTTTTCGGGCTCTTACCGGCCAGCACACTCATGATTGTGCTGAGAATCCATCCCCCCGCGCCCGAGGCAACCAACCAGTGCCGCTTTGCAAGCCAGAGTTTCACGATTCCCAGCGGAGCAAATTCACCCAGAGCAAAAAACGTAGTCCATACACCAATAATGGTCAGGATAAGAGCTCCCACTCTTACCAGCCACTCGCGGCTCGCATCAGGAAAATCGCGACCCATGAGGCCGATGTGCAATCCCACTCCGGCAATCAGGGCGAGCACGTAGAGGGGAGGCGCCCAGGCAATAACGAACTGACTGCCACTCGCGGTGGACGGGTCCCAGCGACTAGAAACTGACCGGATGACCGCGACTACCACAAGCAGGAACGATGCTGTTATGGAAGACATCCAGAAGACGTGGACGTATGGCACCCAGGAGCCGACGGCTTTGCCGACTGCCTGCTTTTGTTCGATATAACAGCTGGGAAACCCACCTCCGACTTGTAATAGCGCTATCAGTGCAAACAGTACGACAAAGCCAAATATCGCACCGGCATTATGATCAACAGCACTCTGAACAATCAGAAGTAAAACTGCGATAAATAGCGGCCATGCTATCCATAATCCAATGTGCTGGTTTCCGGATATCTTTCCCCGAACGGACGTGTGGACACTGCCGAATTCGCGTTTCACTATTCTGCGGAGATTGGAGCCAATGTTATAGACCGCGACAAGTGCAAGAATGATCGATCCCGCTAGCGCAAGGTTCGCACAGGTCTGACTCCCGCTAGCTGCGATATACCTGAGCAGCGCCCCCGGCATGAGCAGAATAATGAATATAGCCACGAACGCCGAGACGATGATGGCCTGATTCAAGATCATGTTTCGGAACCAGATCAGAGGTATCACCAGAGCATCGAGCGACAACCCGTTCCGCGGGGCGAGATAGTTACTGTACTTGCGCAGAAAGCTGATCGGGTCTTTGGCAGCTACATCGGGTGGGCGCTCAGGATTCAGAACACGCTCGTAGTTTGGCTCCCGTGCAGCAAGACCTTGCAGCCAGGCGCCTATGTATCCCCCTCCGGACACAGTGGAAATATAATCGGCTCGCGAAAGGAGTGTCTTTTCTACCAAGCCTTGAAGAACACCTAGAGCGAAGGTCGCGCTGCGAATACCGCCGCCCGAGATGCAGATGCCGAACAGATTCCTCTGGTGGCAATGTTCAATCCACCTTTTCGGATCCAGATTCTCGACGTGATCGCCTCGACGTTTCAAAACTTCTTCGAGTTCGGCGACCACGACTTCGTCGATCAGTGCCCGTTGGGGAAGCTTCGTCTTGGTGGACTCTGCCATGTGAGTACCTACCGCTGCCGGGCATCTTCAATAATTACGTCGGATGCCTTTTCGCTGACGATATAGACCGCGGAAACTATGAAGTAGCCTGGAATTCTAGGAAACACTGAAGCATCCACGACCCGAAGACCTTGTGTGCCGCGCACGCGGAACCGGCTGTCGAGCACAGCCATTGGGTCGTCATCAGCGCCAATCTTATTTGTGCAGGAGGCATGATGCCCCCACGCCTCGTTCTGTATGAACTTGCTTAGATCATCACGAGTCTTGACATCTGTCCCCGGTACCATTTCCTCGCCGATCAATTCGCTCAAGGTGCTGTTCATTTTGCGCACGAACTCCACCCCCTGAATCACTGCTTCCAGATCCGCGCCAGTCGTGTCATTGCCTTCCTTGAAATAGTGAAATTCAATCTGGGGGGTATCACGAGGATCGTTCGATCGCAGACTCACGCGCCCCGCCGTATTGTTGGTGTGAGCCTTCAAAATTGCCCAGGTAAATCGGTTGTGAAAGCGTTCGAACTGCGTCGAGTAGCCGGGGAAATAGCCCTTGAAGAATCCGGGCAGTCCGAAAATGTACAGATCTGGATCAGGTTTGTCGCGGTTGGATTTCTTGATGATGCCGATCAGAGCACCGTTGGAAGCGTAAACGCCGCCTCCTGCTTTCCACATCTCTAAAAACTCATCGGGCGCCGCACCGGGCTGCGGAGGCGCAAACGTCGCGCCACTCAAGAGACTGAATGGCTTCTTCCATTCCGATACAACTCCAACTTCGTACCTGTCCTGCAAGTTGGACCCGACTCCGGGCAAGTCGACTACGACCGGAATCCCTAAGGCAGCGAGCTGCTCCGCCGGCCCGACACCTGAAAGCATTAGCAATTGAGGGCTGTTGAACGCTCCGCCTGCGACGATCACTTCTTTCGCAGTCACCTGCTGGCGGGCAGGGAGCGGCTGGCCCGGGGTCGCGTTTGGACTGGCACTGTAAAGCGACGGCCCTTCGACAAACTCCACGCCGATCGCTTGAAAACCTTCGAAGAGGACGCGCGTGGCCAGTGCCCTCATGTGGATCACGAGATTGTTCGGATATTCCTTCTTGATCCTGAGCAGGTACTCTCGCGGGCCATTGCGTTTGCCCTGATCTACAGCCAACGGAGTAAAGGCCAGTCCTTCGGGGCTGTACCGGCGGTTGCGGTAATCGTTCGGATCAAAGTTGGTTATCAGCCGCAAGATCGGGTTTCCGATTTCCCCCTCCAGAGCAGACTTGATGCCGTTCAGGAGCAGAACAACGATCTCTTTGTCTTTGATCGCGAGACGCGGATCAGCCTCGCTGGTGGTAAGCCAGCCATCAAAACCGTGTCCGTGATGAAGGTCCTTCCAATCACCATGTCCCTTCAGGAACTCAGTTATGGCCGAGAAACCAGCGCCGGCGTCGTAGGACAAGGAGCCAGGCCGTGGAACATAGGTGCACTTCTCCAGCCTCTCGAAATAACCGTTCATCTTCTCCGCGTTCCAAGAGTCATCGTTAGTGATTTTTGCGATATCGTTCCAATCGCTGTCCTGCGGAAGGACTGTGATCATGGCATTGTGGGCGGTACAACCTCCAAGAGTTCCCGCGCGCGGGTACCAAACGCCGTTTTGTTCGGTAAAAAACTTGGAGTCTCGCTTCTGCTGGTTGTCATCAGAATAGTGCCGCACAAAGAAGTTCCAGGCGCACTCTTTGTATTCAGTTGAATGACCATGAAAAATGGGCACCTCATACATGTAACGGCCTTCATCTCCTTCGGAGCAAGAATCAGCACCTGCCTCCAAAAGCATGACCCTGAAACCTGCCTTTGCCAGGTTCGCCGCCAGGGGACCGCCTCCGGCCCCTGAACCGATCACGATGTAATCAAAGTCTTTCCCGGCCATAACATGTCCTTTCTGGGTGAAACACGAGCGATGCAAACCCTTTCATCTAACGCTGTTATTTATTCCGGACACATGTTGCCATTCTTGGAACAACGCCTTTCCAAGCTTCTTGCGGTCGAGAGCTAATCCTGAAAGGCAGGTCGCTGGACTTACAGCGCGCTGTATCACGCTCAAATGCCACCTTGTGCTCAAACGTGCTATGGGGATCTGGCGCACCGGGGCTCTCGCCGCTTTGCCCCAGATGTCCACTCACCGAAATGACAGGAAAAAGGGCCTCAGGGTACTGTGGTGGGAGAGCGCGAATGCGCCGCGGCTCCAGCAAACCGCTTGCAAGAACTAGGTTCATCACTTCTCGTCTTTCTCGCGTACGCAAAGACGATGGGTTCATCGCTAGAATCGTTATTCCTCATGCTTCACCTAACGGTGTTACCGCGATCCACACTAGAGCGTTCACGGGTATTTATGCGGGGCCGCTTCAATCACGGACCAGTAATAATTAGACTGATTGAGGCAATAAAGACCGAAATATTTGCTGCGTTGCGGAAGCGCCCGCGAAAGCTACGAGACCCTAAGTGATATGACCCGAGAGGATACCACTTCCGGTGTGCTTTGCAAGCAGAAATTTTGTTCTCCGGGCACCACTCGATAGAGGTCTCTGAAGGAGATATCAGGAAGGCAATCGGAAGCTCAAACGCCCAGGTCTGTGCCATAATTGGCAACTTTTCTCAAGCCGAAGGCAGATCGCATCAATGGGTCGGCCCAGGTCCGCTTTCGTTTGTATGGAAGGTGTTGTTATTGCTCGCTTGCTCGTCGACGCGATAGGCTTCCAGCTATGACATCGGCAAGATAGACAGAACGCGATGGCCCACGCAGACCAACAGCAACGACTCAGCGATGTTGTTGCCCAGAAGTATCAGGTCCTCTGCCATATCGGCGGCGGCGGTATGGCACAAGTCTACCTCGCCCGGCATCGCATCCACGGAGGGCTGTTCGCGATCAAAGTTCTGGCTGAGCATCTCGCCGATGACCCCACAATCGTCTCGAGGTTCGAGCACGAGGCCCGCATGGCGGCCTCCCTTGCCAGCCATCCCAACATTGTCCCAATCTTCGATATCGGTGAGGGCAATGGTCTTCATTACCTGGTCATGCAGTTCATTGCCGGCGAAGATCTGGCCAGTTTTCTGAACCGTGAGGGTCGGGTCACGGTGCCTGCGGCTGCCAACCTCATCGCCCAGGCCACCGAGGGACTTTCCTGCGCGGAGGCCCGGCAAATTGTGCACCGCGATCTCAAGCCCGCCAACATACTTCTCGATGAAACCGGACGCATCAAGCTGCTGGACTTCGGCATCGCCCGTATCGCCGACGTGTCAAATGGCCTGACCCGCCCCGGCGAGACCGTTGGCACGCCACACTACATGAGTCCCGAACAGGTGCGTGGAGAATCATGCGACATTCGCAGCGACCTCTATGCGCTTGGAGTGGTCTTCTTCGAGTTGCTTTCCGGCCATAAACCGTTCGAGAGTGAATCAGGGGTCGCTGTGCAGATCGCCCACCTCACCAAGCCACCGCCGTCGCTGCTCGATTACGATCGCAGCCTTCCGCAACCCATCGACCATATCGTGCAGAAGCTGCTCGCTAAGCGGCCCGAAGACCGGTACCAGAAAACCGGTGAGTTGCTGGAAGTTCTCACACGCTACGGAGCAAGTACGGGCCCCGGAACCTTACGCCCGTCAATTCCCCCCCTCTTGCAAGAGGCCATCCGGCGCGTGCAGGAACTGCCGCTCGACCGCCAGACCCCTCTCGCGCCGTCGTCACCGGTGCACGTGACCGACGGTCGTGTAGACATAGCGGCGACAGTCATTGCACCGCATTCGGATCCCAGTTCACTGGCCGTCTCAGGTGAAACCGCACACAAGGACAGAGCAATTTCAAGGCGCTGGTTCATCGTCGCGGTGTCAGCAGCCCTGCTGCTGGCCTTGGTGGGGGGAGTTATTGTTTGGTTACGCCCTCCAACACCGGTAATTGTGCCGAACAACAGCGCCAGCAGCGCCTTACCGCAGGTTTACTCCGACGCACATGGGCGCATGCTTCTCGTTCCCGCCGGCGCTTTCCTCTTTGGATCCGCTGCCGAGCAATCCGCCCCAAAAATTACACTTCCTGCCTTTTACATCGACGAAACCGAGGTCTCTAACGCCGAGTACCACCGTTTTTGTGCGGCCACGGGGCACGCGCCTCCGCAAACGCCGGACTACGACAGCCATCCGGAATACCCCGTCAGCGACGTCACCTACCAGGACGCGTCCGCGTACGCCGTCTGGGCCGGCAAGCGGTTGCCTACCGAAGAGGAATGGGAGAAGGCCGCGCGTGGTACGGATGATCGCGTGTATCCCTGGGGCGATGCCCCCTGGGCTGGTGATTTGCCCGCCTCGCTCCAGCCCGTTGATTCAAATCCCTTGCGCCGCAGTCCCTATGGGGCATATAACATGGCTGGCAACGTCTGGGAATGGACCGCGACTCCAATCAACCCCTCGCCTGCGGAGACAAATGCGATGCGTCGACTGGTGAATGGTCAGAGTTTCTCAGCTGATTGGCGTGTGGTGAAGGGTGGCAGCTTTGCTCGAGGTGATTCCGAGGAATTCGCTGTGGCCAAACACCGGGGTTTGCCGATCGACGCCAGGTCTCCCTGGATCGGCTTTCGTTGTGTGCGCAACGCACCCTCCGGCCTGAAGACACCATAAGGAATGGTGCCAGGATCTGCCATTCAGGAGGAAATGATGACCACCAGAACAACGCTATCGCGGACCGCGTTTCTACTGCTTTTTGTGCTCGGCGGCCTCCGAGCGCAGGAACTCACCGCGCGCGATGCGTTCTGGTCGTCGAATGATCTCATTAAGGTGACTCCCAATCCTGCGGCCCACAAAAGCGCCGATTCAAACACGCGAACGCATCATGCCGACACTTCCCAGGCATCTCCTGCTGCGACCCAGAAGACTACAGGGTTCGCCGCACAGAACCCAGGGGGCGAACAGGAAGATTTTCGGATGCAGAAACACGCCGATTCCCAGTCGAGCCAGGTAATTGCCAGGCAATTGGTGAGCGAAAGCGGATATGGAGCCGTTCCGAACATCGTGCGAAGCCCAAAGCCTCGCCTGGGCCTGCGTTGCTCGCTTCTGCTGCGCGGACTCGATGACCGCTATGTCGAGGTGCCATCCAGCAGCGTATTTCACAGCGGCGATCATATCCGGCTCAGTCTGCTGGCCAACGAGCCCGGGTATATTTATGTCATCCAACAGGGATCTACCGGCGCCTGGTCGCCGGTGTTTCCGCCGCCCGGTTCCACCCCTGACGCCAACAAAATTGCCGCCGGCGAGCTCCAGATGGTTCCCGGCGGAACACGCGCGTTTGCCTTCGACAAGACTCCCGGTGACGAGAAGCTGTACGTGATTCTCAGCCGCGCGCCCATTGGGGACATCGACCATGCGATCCGGGGTCTCCAAAGCGACCATAAGACAGAGCCGCCTGCCAACCCCGACAGCGCGAATAACGTTCTGGCCGGCGGAATCAAAATCCCCAACGACTTCGTCCAGCAACTCGCCAGCCGCGACCTGACGCTCGTCGACGAGCAGACTGTGAACGAATCGAATGGCGATACGAATGGTGGCGAGAAGGCAACCTACGTCGTCAGTAAGGCTAACGCGCCCGATTCCTCACCAGAGGTCATCCTGAAGATCGATCTACGCCACGAATAGAGCGGCTAGCTTCGCTATGGATGCGACGCCAGCGCTGCGTCGATCTTTGCAATGTACTGCCGCGCGCGGTGAGCCTCATCCGTCTCTGGGTTGGCCGCCACGACATTGCCAAAGCGAATCTTGGCCTCGCTCAGCAAGTTCAGTACATCCTGCGTGCTCATCGCCGCGCTGCCCGTGCCTTGCGCGCCGGCGTTTGCTTTTTCGATATAGATCAGACCCAGCCGATAGTTTGCCCACAAATCCGCTGGCATAAAACTGAGTGCTTTTTGGCAGTAGGGAATCGCCGCGTCATTCCGCTTCTGCATCCACTCACAGTCGCAGATACCCAGATTTGCCTGCCCCTGCTGTTCGCGCCAGATATCCTGCTCGGCCGCATGGTGCTTGCGGCCGATACCCAGGAGAAATCCCGCAACGTAGTAGTTCAGGTTCCCCGCCGTGCCTGAGTTGAAGTTTGTCAGCTGCAGGTACTGCCGATATTCCGCTTCGGCTGCCGCCGCTTCGTTCAGGTGCCTTTCGCACTCCGCCAGCCAGAAATGCGCCTCTCCATTCCCTGGAGCCGCCTTGACCGCCCTGAGCGCCGCTGCCTTCCCGTCCGCAAAGTCACCTTCGCGCGCATACGCCTGCGACAACAGATAAAGCGCCGTTCCGTCATCCGGCTTCTCCTGCAATGCTGCATTCAGCTGCCGCACCGCCTCATCCAGCGCACCCTGGTCCAGGAGCGCGGCGGCATAGCTCACGTACGCCTCTTCATAAGCCTGATCAATTGCAATCGCTTTTTGAAAGGCAGCGTTGGCCTTCTCATCCGCATATAAAGCATTTTCCACGCGGCCCAGATACATCCATGCTTCGCTGTAATTCGGATCAATCGCGACAGCCTGATTCAGCTTCGATTCAGCCTTCTTATAATTTGCTTCGAAGCCTTTCTTATAATCAGCGATCGCCCCATCAAGCAAATCTTCAGCAGCCTGCGCATGCCGCTGGGGGATCAGAATCCGCACATTCACCGTTGTTTCTTGACCCGGATATACCATCTCTTCGCGTGGCCCGTCGGGCTTGTAGCCCATATGAACGGCTTTGATCGTGTGCGAGCCCGGCGTGAGCCCGGGCAATCGCAGCGCCGCCGACTTGCTCAGTACGCCGACATTCTTGCCGTCGAGCCAAAGCTCCGTGTCATCCATGTTGGTCACGACGACCAGCGTTCCATATTGCAGTTGCGTCACCGTCCCAGTTTTCGCGTGCTCCGGATTGAACGCAAGAACCATGTTCGGATCGAAACTCCCGCGCTCCGACGTCGGGTTCTGCCTACCCCCCGTAGCGTCGCGTACATTGCGGTGCACGTATTCGGCTAATTCGTCCGCCGTGACCACGCCGTCGCCATTAGCATCGGCCTCCCCAGCCAGTCCCCGGACGACATAGTAAGTGAAGATGCCATGCCCGCCCCCCTGCGCGGCGCTCTCAAAGCTCTGCTCCCGGTCGCGGCTCGCGGTCAGTGAAAAAATTGACTGGTGCAGGTCGAGCAGCATATGGTTCACCTGTGTGGGATCCGTTTCCGGAGTGATGGCCCCGCTGTGGCACGCATCCGTCAACAGCACCTTCCATTTCCCCTGGATCTTTGACCCGATCAGCGTCCCTAAGGTATCCATCGGAATTGCCGTACCCGCGATGTTATGCAGATCGACGTCGTACGGCGCCAGATAGCCCTTTCCACCGGAGATGAGGCCATGGCCCGCGAAATAAATCAGTACGCGATCGTTGGGTGCTGTCACAGCAGGCAGCCATGACTCCAGTTCCTGGAGTATGTTCGCCTGCGTCGCCTGTGCCTCAGTCAGCACATGAACATGGTTGGCAGGGAATTCGCCACCCTGCTGGCTGATCAGCGTTGTATAGATCGACTGCGCATCCCGGTCGGGATACTGCAGCTGCGCCGAGCTCGGCAGGTTGGCATAATGTGCAATGCCGATCACCAATGCATAGCTTTCCGGCACAACCTCCGAAGTCGATGCATTGTTCTCCGGCGGATGCGTCCGTTTTAGATCGCGCGCGCCATCGTTTGGATTCTGAGCAGGGGTGGGTTGTGTTTGAGCGATCAGGTGAATCGAAGCCAGCAGCAGCGCTGCTGTGAACCACGCGTGCGCAGCAGAAGGTCGCATACGACGATCTCCCTTCGGCTCATTCCCGGTGCGCCAGCCGGAAGGTGTAAATGAGTGGAAGCTTAGAGTCGGCCGCAGGCTGCACGGCCGTATCGCTACCGTCATCGGTAAGGATAATATCGCGCGAGGCGCTTCTGGCAAGCGGAACCATTTCCCGCGGAACCGCCGCACCGGCAGCCAGGGGTGCCACCCCAGCCGAGAGATCGACGCAGTCACCGCGTGCCTTGAAAATATCCTCGTCGCACCTCGGCAGCATTCCGGGCGGCGGCTCCGTGTGCCCCGCAGTTCCGGGATTCTGACCTCCGGTGGCTGGCGCTGAAGGCAACGAAATCGGCGTTGCACTCACCAGGAAGTAAAGAACGTCGAAGCCCGGGGGGCCGCCTACCTCGAACCACCCATCGCCATTGGCCGGCACAGCATAGCTTTTTCC
>JAFAKX010000143.1 GCA_019234945.1 Silvibacterium sp. | reverse complement strand
GGCCCTCGGGGCTGGCTTCCCACGCGAAGTTGAGCGCGTCGTGTGCGACGCAGAGGCGCTCGGCGAAACGGGCGGTCTCGGCCAACGCAGCTTCGCTTATATCGTGAAACTCGAAGAGCAGTGTGGGGGCGATTAGCAGTTCGATATGCGAATAGCGGTTGATGGCGCGAACGAGTTTGTCGTCCATCAACTCGATACGTGCCGGAGAAAGTCCGAGTTGGATGACTTCGCTGGCCGTTTCTACTGCGCCATTGATAGTCGCGAACGCGCACCGTGCAACCGCAAGGGCCTCGGGCAGAGCATGCAGCCGGAGTGTCAATTCGGTGATGATGCCGAGGGTGCCTTCAGCTCCAACGAAGAGACGAGTCAGGTCGTAGCCGGCGCTGGATTTGCGGGCGCGCGTGCCTGTGTGAATGATCCGGCCATCGGCAAGGACCACCGTGAGGCCCAAAACATTTTCGCGCATCGTGCCATAGCGGACGGCGGTGGTTCCGGAAGCGCGTGTGGATGCCATGCCGCCCAGAGTAGCGTTGGCTCCCGGATCGATGAAGAACGTGAGACCTGAAGGCTGAACAGCCTTCCCGAGCTGGTCCCGGGTAACGCCGGCCTGTACGGTGGCGTCCATATCGTCGGGTCTGACCTGTAAGATCTGGTTCATCCGGCTTAAGTCGATAGAGATGCCGCCGCGCGTGGCGTGAACGTGGCCTTCGAGCGAGGTACCAGCACCGAAGGGGATCATGGGAAGCCTGTGCCTGGCACTGATCTTTGCTATCGCGCTCACTTCTTCGGTTGTTAATGGAAAGCAAACAATGTCGGGCATCCCAGGTGGGTGGGAGCTTTCGCCATGACTGTGGTGCTCTCGGACTGCTAACCCCGCCGTTGCCCGGTCGTCCAGGATCTTGCGAAGATCCGCGAGTGCGGCATCAATTATCGATCTCTCATTGACGAACTGAGCGACGGCACTCATTGTTGGATCGGCAACAGGAGAATGATACAGACTGGTTGGCCGTTGCGCTTGTTATGCGTCCTTCAGCGCCGGCAAGGCAAGTTCGCCAACCGGAATCGCAGAAAGACAAGCGGGACATTAAGTCCGGGAACGCGTCTGATGATTGTAGCCGCGAGCGGGGATACTTTTCGTTACGAGTTTCGGGATAGTGCGAGCCAGTTTCCGACGTCAGCCACCGGCAGACGCACGCCCACGAAGAAGGCGCCGAAAAGTCCGTAGAGAGCGGAGGCTTCATCGAAGCGCATCTCGTAGATGAGCTGCTTGAAGACGCCGGGATTGTCGGCATAGAGGTCAACGCCCCACTCCCAGTCGTCGAGACCGATGGATCCAGAGATGACCTGCTTCACTGTGCCGGCGAAACGGCGGCCGATCAGGCCGTGATCCTGCATCATCCGAGCGCGGTTGGCCATCGGCACCGTGTACCAGTTGACGTGCTCGCCGCGCTTCTTGTCCATCGGGTAGAAGCAGAGGTATTTCGTTTCAGGAATGGCGGGATAAAGGCGCGAAGACATGGCCGCGGACTGGCGTGCGATGGTCTCCTCGACGCGCTGCCGCCACTGGTCTGAATACGGCTCGATGCCCTCGGATGCGAGCTGCGCGTAGAGCTTCGAAGAGGACTCGTACAGGCCCAATTCGACGATCGAAAGATAGGAGTGCTGCGGCTGGAGGTACGCTCCAAATTCCGTACGGGCGATGTCGCGCTCGATACGCGCCAGGTTCTCGATAGTATCGCGATAATGGACGAATAGAAGATCACCCTTGTGTCCCAGTAGCGCGAAAACCGCGCTCTGATTCGGGTGCCCCTGCTCGGAAGCCTTCTCGAGCGGACCGAGAAGAGCGGTGACCTCGCTGAGAGCGCGCTCGCGATCGGCTGTGCCGGCGCGGCGCCATGCAGGCCAGTCAAACCGGAACATCTGATGGAGCACGCTGGAACCGTCGAGGGTCAGTGGATGTGGCGGTGTTTCGGGCACAGAGGGCCTCCTTGCAGGTTTACTTCTCTCAGCATATATTCCCGGTCGATTCAGAAGCTGGAGTAATCAGCCGGCAGCAGGGGCGGCCGGCTGATCGCTTCATTGGACCACCGGTACGATTTGCTGACCGGCAGAGGCGCTGCTGCCCAATAGTTACACCAGGGCAGGTACCTCGATTCCGATCGCACGAGCCACACCTTCGGCATAGAACGGATCGGCGCGCCTGCAGTTCTCGATGTGGCGGAGAATCACTTCCTCCGACGCGCCGTTGATCGCCCGCGCGGTGTTGTCAAAGAGCCGCTGCTTTGCTTCCGGAGTCAGCAAGCGGAAGAGGTTGCCGGGCTGCTCGTGGTGATCGTCATCCGCGTAATGATCGTAGCGGTCCGCGTTGCCGTCGAGTGCGAGAGCAGGCTCAGAGTACTCAGGCTGGTTGTCCCAAAGTCCCTGGGAATTCGGGTTGTAGGTGAGCGTAGCGCCCAGGTTGCCGTCGGTTCTCATCGCACCATCGCGGTGGTAGGAGCGGTGGAAGGGGCACTGCTGCGGAGCATTCACCGGAATGTGGTTGAAGTTCACGCCCAAACGGTAGCGCTGCGTGTCGCCATAGGAGAAGAGACGCGCCTGCAACATGCGATCAGGGGAGAAACTGATGCCGGGTAGCACGTTGGCCGGTGAGAAGGCAGCCTGCTCCACTTCGGCGAAGTAGTTCTCGGGGTAGCGGTTCAGTTCCATCACGCCCACTTCGCTCAGCGGATAATCCGCCTTCGGCCAGACCTTGGTCAGATCGAACGGGTTATGTTTGTGGTTCTTGGCCTGCTCATCAGTCATGACCTGAATGTAGAGCGTCCAGCGCGGGAAGTCGCCCCGCTCAATAGCATCGAGCAGATCGCGGCCATGGCTCTCGCGGTCGTTGGCAACCAGTGCTGCCGCTTCCGCGTCGGTCAGGTTCTGAATGCCCTGCTGTGTGCGGAAGTGGAACTTCACCCATACGCGTTCGTTGGCGGAGTTGATCATCGAGAAGGTGTGGCTGCCGAAGCCATGCATGTGGCGGAAGGTCTTCGGAATGCCGCGGTCCGCCATGACATAGGTGACCTGGTGCAGCGCTTCCGGCAGATTAGTCCAGAAATCCCAATTGTTTTGCGCACTGCGCAAGCCCGTGCGCGGATCACGCTTGACTGCATGGTTGAGATCGGGGAACCGGAGCGGATCGCGGAAGAAGAACACCGGCGTGTTATTGCCAACGATGTCCCAGTTGCCTTCTTCGGTATAGAATTTCACGGCAAAACCGCGGATATCGCGCTCCGCATCCGCCGCGCCGCGCTCGCCGGCAACTGTGGAGAAGCGGGCGAACATCGGAGTCTGCTTGCCGACTTCGGAGAACAGTTTCGCTTTCGTGTAACGAGTGATGTCATGGGTGGTGGTGAAGGTCCCGTAGGCACCCCAGCCCTTGGCATGCATGCGCCGTTCGGGAATAACCTCGCGATCAAAATGCGCCAGTTTCTCGATGAGCCAGATGTCCTGCAGCAGGACCGGACCACGACGGCCTGCGGTAAGGGTGTTGGTATTATCAGCAACCGGCGCACCGGTCGCGTTGGTGAATTTTGTGTCGGCCATGAATATCTCTCCAAAGACGGGGTTATGAATTCCGAACGAGAGGCTAGTGCCTTCGCTCGACCCTGAACGCAGGTACTGCCTCAGTCATGCGTTCCGATCAGCATTGGCTGCAAAAACTGTGACTGAAACTCCGTCGTGCTGATACGAGGCTATGGCTTCGCACGAACCGGTGCTATTACAAGCGTTCTATGTTTGCCATAGGGCGAACCGATTGACGGGTGCTGGTGCGCAAAGTGCCGCGCAAACTGCTCCTTTTTGAAGGATGCGATGCGGTGCAGAGAAGACTGCAGGGAAATTTTGCTGACTCTTGACTGCAATTGCCTATAGCTGGCTGGCTCGCTGCTTCGGTCTGGTGTTCCTGTTCCTGAAGCTCGGATGCAGGCTTTCGATCATGGGCCAAGAAGGCACCTCCTGGCTGTAATCAATCGAACGAGCGCACGGCCTGAAAATCAGCCGCGCAAGCTTGCAGGTGGAACCTCAACAGAGGACAGTCGATCGTATGCCGCCTGCGGAAGCTTAAGAGCCGCAGCCGCGATGTTCTCTTCAAGATGCTTGACCGACGACGTTCCAGGAATCGGCAGAATCACCCTGGAGCGCTTCAGCAGCCACGCCAGAGCCACCTGCAGGGGAGTTGCACTAATCTCGTCCGCGACTTTCTTGACGGCGTCATGCGCTTCCTTCGCCTGTCCGAGCGGCGCCCACGGCAGAAATGCGATGCTGTTCTGCTCGCAGTAATCGACGATGAAGTCCGATTCCCGGTCGGCGAAGCTGTAACGGTTCTGCACCGAAACAATTGGTACAATCCTGCGGCCGCGCTCGATGTGCTCGCGGGTCACATTCGACAGCGCGACGTGACGGATCTTGCCTTGCTCGCGCAACCTTGCGAGCGCTCCCATAGATGCCTCGAACGAAACGGCATTGTCCGGCATGTGGAGCTGGTAAACGTCGATGCGCTCGAGACGCAGGCGTTTCAGGCTGCCTTCGAGAGCTTCCGCAAGATGCCTCGGGCTCGCGTTGTGCGTCCACTGCCCCGGTCCGGGCCGCTCCCATCCGCCCTTTGTCGCGATCACCAGACCATTCGGGTATGGATACAGAGCCTCGGCGATCAGCTCCTCGGACACGTAAGGTCCGTATGAGTCAGCGGTGTCGATCAGGTTCACGCCAAGTTCGACAGCGTGACGAAGGGTGGCAAGCGCTGCGGCTTTATCCGCAGGAGGACCCCAGATACCGGGACCAGTGATGCGCATGGCGCCAAATCCCATCCGGTTGACGGTAAGATCGCCGCCAATTGTAAAGGTTCCTGCGGCTGCTGCGGGGGAAAGTGTCAATTCAGTCATGAGCGATTCTCCTTCATCAATCAAGCTATCAATACAAAACTTGCTACGCATTCGACTCCTCGGGAGCCATGCAGCGACGTCTCGGCTGCTTCGAGTCTGCGGACGGTGGAACGCTCTTTCTGGAGGAGGTTGGCGACGTTCGGGTGATTGCCGCAACCAATCGCGATTTGCCGCGGCCATCGCCGAAGGCAAGTTTCGCGGGGACCTCTTCTATCGCTTGAATGTATTTCCAATTGAAATTCCTGCTGTCCGCGAAGGAAAAGAGGATATTCCTTTGCTGGCGGAGTACTTTGTCGATCGCTATGCGGGCAGGGCGAGAAAGAAGATAACCGGCATTTCCAAAAAGAGCATGGATTTTCTGCAATCATACACTTGGCCCTACAATATAAGGGAATTGCAGAATGTGATTGAACGTTCCGTAATCGTCTGCGATTCAGACAGTCTGTCGGTAGACGAGAGTTGGCTGGTGAAACACTCGTCCTCAGGCGATCCGGCGATTCAGCCTCTTTCTGAGATGCTGGCCGCCCGGGAAAGAGAGATGATCGAGCAGGCGCTCGCTGAATGCAATGGCAGAGCGGCCGGCCTCCGTGGAGCTGCGGCCAGGCTGGGGATTCCGCAGTCGACTCTCGATTCGAAAATTAAGGCGCTGAAGATCGACAAGCGGCGGTTCAGAAAGACCTAGGCGCACCAACCAGTGATTGCAGTGAGACGGCGCGACCTATCCTTGACCGGTCGCGACTTGGACGTGTGAGCAGGAGACTCGTTAGGCGCGAAGCTAAATTCAGTTCGGATTGTTGGCGACGAAGCTCTCCAAAGAGCGTCAACTAGCGCAGACTGCACCGCTCGCTTATGGTTGGTGCCGGGACGGGGGGTCGAACCCCGATGGGCCGAAGCCCGGCGGATTTTGAGTCCGCTGCGTCTGCCAGTTCCGCCATCCCGGCGCGGTGGGTAGGCTTTCAACAGACTAAATGAAGGCCGTTGCAAAGGAAAGGAGTCGATTTTACGACTCCTCCTTTTCACCTATGTTCGCGGTTCAATTGGATGTGAGCGCGCTTTCCGGTATTTCCTCTTCTTCGCACTCCTCCGGTCTGCGGCGCTTCCACTGGAACTTGGTCAACAGGGTGCTCAACAGTACGTACAGCACGGGAATAAAGATGAGGTTCAGGAATGTGGAGATCAACATGCCGCCCACAATCGCCGTACCAACTGAGTTGCGCCCCTTCGCGCCCGCGCCTGTCGCAAAGTAAAGTGGCAGCACCCCAAGAATAAATGCAATCGATGTCATCAGAATTGGCCGCAACCGAAGTTCTGCCGCTTCGATCGCAGCCTCAGCAATGGATCGTCCTTGCGCGCGTAGCTGCTCTGCGAACTCAACGATCAGAATGGCATTCTTGGCAGCTAGCCCAATCAGCATCAGCAGGCCAATCTGCACATATACGTCATTCGAGAATCCGCGCAGCGAAACCAACTCCAGGGCGCCCAGCACTGCCATGGGTACCGAAAGCAAAATGATAAACGGCAGTGCGAAGCTCTCGTATAAAGCGGCCAGCGTGAGATACACAACGATGATTCCGAGGCTGAAGATAATGATTGCCTTGCCCTGCGATTCGACCTCTTCCAGCGCCAAACCGCTCCAGGTGTAGGCCATGCCCTGCAACTTATTCTGCTGAAACAACTCTTCCATTGCCTTGAGACCCTGGTTGGAGCTGTATCCGGGGGCAGCCGAACCATCGATTTCCGCCGAACGGAACAGGTTGAAGTGGTTGATCACCTGCGGCCCAGCGGTATCGCTGATGTTTACCAGATTGTCCAGCGGAACCATGCCGCCGCTGTTTGTGCGGACATAGTATTGGCGCAGGTCGCCCTGCTTCATACGGTAAGGTTGATCGGCCTGAATATAGACACGATATGAGCGGTTGTTGAAGTCGAAGTCGTTAATATACTCCGAACCCATATAAACGCCGAGCGCATTCGTGACCTCGCTGATAGGCACACCCATGGCCTTGGCCTTCTCGCGGTCAATCTGGATCAGGAGTTGCGGATCATTGGCCGTGTAGCTGGTGAAAAGATTCGTCAGATCTGGACGCTGCCTGCTTGCCGCCACCATCTTGTGAGCCACAGCGTCAAGGTCTTGCAGCGTGTTTCGGCCCAGATCCTGCAACTGGAACTCGAAGCCACCAAAGCTGCCGATGCCCTGCACTGCCGGAGGCTCGAAGACCACGATTAGCCCGCCTGGAACCCCGAACATCTTGGGCGTCAGGCGCTGGACTATGTCGCCCGCACCGTGCCCCTTACCCCGTCGCCGGTCGATCGGCTTCAGCGGAACGAAGATCAATCCGTAATTTGGAGCACTTCCACCCGACAAACTGAATCCTGGCACAGAGAAAGTGCCGAACACATCAGGATCCTGCAGGATAACTTCTTCCGCGTGGTGTGAAACATCAGTCGTGTAATTCAGCGAAGCGCCTGGAGGCGTTTGTATCACGCAAATCAGGTAATTCTGGTCTTCCTGCGGAATAAACCCGGTCGGAACGTGGTTGTACATGAAATAGGTGGTCGCAAGCCCGGCGAAGAAGACAAGCAGAAGTAGATAGCGTAATTTCAGCGCGACGTGAATGACCCTGGCATATGTCCCGCCAAGCCAATGGATGAAGGATTCAATGCCGCGAGCAAATGCCGCGTACCCGCGTGAAAGAAATCTGATGCGCGTCCAGTCGAGCATCTTGTACTTTTCTTCTTCGCCCCGCAGGAAGAGAGCAGCAAGTGCTGGAGAAAGCGTCAGCGCATTGAATGCTGAGATGGCGATCGAGAAGGCGATTGTCATCGCGAATTGCTTGTATAGAATGCCTGTGGTGCCGGGAAAGAATGACACCGGCACAAACACTGAAATCAGCACAAGAGACGTAGCGATAACAGCGCTTGTCACCTCGCCCATCGCCGTTGATGTAGCCTTATGTGGATCGCAATGCTCCAGTGCAATGTGTCGTTGCACGTTCTCGATCACAACGATCGCGTCGTCAACCACAAGGCCCGTAGCCAGAATGATGCCGAACAACGTCAGCGAGTTAATCGAAAAACCAAACGCTTTAATGAATGCGAACGTTCCGATAAGCGATACAGGGATTGTAATGGCGGGAATAACAGTCGCGCGCCAGTCGAGCAGAAAGAGGAAAATGACCGCAATAACGATCACAATTGCCTCTCCCAGCGTCGAGAT
This sequence comes from Silvibacterium sp., assembly GCA_019234945.1. GTDB lineage: Bacteria > Acidobacteriota > Terriglobia > Terriglobales > Acidobacteriaceae > Silvibacterium. The sequence continues at coordinate 1,609 of JAFAKX010000143.1, read as the reverse complement.
GACCTCTTTGATCGAATCGCCAACAACAGTTGTTGTGTCAAACGCGACGACGTACGTGATTCCCGGCGGGAACGATTTTGCCAGCTCTGCCAGTTGCGCCTTTGCCGCCTTGTCTACATCGAGCGCATTTGCGTCGGAAAGCTGCTGCACGCCGATGCCAATGGCTTCGTGCCCACTGTACTCGAGGTTGGTGTCGTAGGTTTCCGCACCCAGCTCGGCGTGGCCTACATCCTTCAGCTGGACCAGCCCGTTTGGCGTATTCTTCAGAATGATCTTTTCAAATTCTCTCGGATCGCTTAGGCGGCCAATGACGCGCAGTGTGATCTGAAAATTCTGCGTATCGGGTGCAGGTGGACGGCCCAGCTGTCCCGAAGGAATCTCGATGTTCTGCTCCTGTATCGCGTTGATTACATCGGTCGCGGTCAGGTTGCGGGCAGCCAGTTTCGTCGGATCGAGCCAGAGGCGCATCGCATATTTGCGCTCGCCAAAAATCAGCACATCGCCGACGCCCTTTATTCTTTTCAACGGGTCCTTTACATAGACGTCGAGATAATTCGAGATGTATTGGTTCGAGACGCTGCCATCGGGCGAATAAAAGCCCGCCGCAAAAACGAAGTTTGGGTTCGCTTTCGTGATGGTGATGCCAGTGTTCTTAATCTCCTGTGGCAGGCGACCCTGAGCGGTGGCGACCCGGTTCTGCACGTCGACGGCGGCAATGTTCAGGTCGTATCCGGTGTTGAAGGTCACATTGATATTACTGGTGCCGTCATTCGAACTGGTTGAGGTGATGTAGTGCATGCCTTCAACGCCGTTGATCTGCTGCTCGAGCGGAATGGTGACTGCCGACTCAACCACTTGTGCGTTGGCGCCCACATAGTTGCTCGTCACCGTAACCTGCGGCGGAGCTAATTGTGGATACAGCGAAATTGGCAAGGTAGGAATGACGGCTGCGCCTGCGAGGATGATCAGCAACGCGCAAACCGTGGCAAAAACGGGACGGTGAATGAAGAAATCTACCACGCAAAGTCCTTTCGCTACCGGGCGGCAGCCCCTAATGTTGTCATCGTGAACTGGGGCGCTGTCGAAAAATACGCTATTGTCCAGCCCTACAATTTCCGAATCGCAATCACCCCAAGGGCTTCACCGGAGCGCCATCGACCAGGAACTGCGTGCCCGAAACAATGACCTTGTCTCCATTGTTCAGACCGTCCTGCACGGCATAGTCGTTGCCGATGGTATCACCGAGCTTCACAGCCCGCTGTTTCGCAATGAACTTTCCATTGTCGTTCTGTGCGACGTAAACAAATGCCTGCCCGCCGAGCCGTGTCACCGCAAGCACCGGAACGACGGGAAGGGGTTTCACACTCCAGATGACACGCGCCTTCACGAGCTGAGCCGTGCGCACGGTGGCTTCTGCCGAATGCACAGGCGCTTTGGCGAGAATGCCCTGGAGCTGGTTGTCCACCTGCGGAGAAATGAAATCGATCGCTGTATGCTCGATGAGCCGCCCACTATTGTCGAGGATGTCGACGCCAAGCCCCTGGCGTACCTGGGCGGCGCGCTCCGTTGGAATGTAGATATAGGCTTCGAGGTCGCGGTTCTCATCGAC
>JAFAKX010000059.1 GCA_019234945.1 Silvibacterium sp. | reverse complement strand
CGATGTTTCGAAATCCATCGAGGATCACGGGCTGGTTGCCGTGTCCGTGCTGAGCGGCAATCGTAATTTTGAGGGCCGGATTAACTCCGATGTGCGCGCGAACTACCTAATGTCGCCGCCGCTGGTGGTCGCTTACGCTCTCGCCGGGCGCATCGATCATGACTTGGAGCATGAGTCGCTGGGCAAAGGCAAGAGTGGCGAGCCAGTCTATTTGAAAGACATCTGGCCTTCGCAGCAGGAAGTTTCTGACGCAATCGCCAAATCGATTGACTCGAAGATCTTCAAAGAGGAATACGCCACCGTCACTGACGGCGACGATAACTGGAAGCACCTCAAGTTTCCTGGCGGCGACGTCTATCAGTGGGAGGCCGACTCGACCTACATCCGTAAGGCGCCGTACTTCGACAAGATGCCGGCCACCCCGGCACCTGTCGAAGACATTCGCGGCGCGCGCGTGCTCGCCGTTCTCGGAGACTCGGTAACGACGGACCACATCTCACCAGCCGGATCCATCAAGCTCAATTCGCCTGCGGGCAAATACCTGACGGAACACGGCGTCAAACCGGCCGACTTCAACTCCTATGGCTCGCGGCGCGGCAACCATGAGGTCATGGTTCGCGGCACCTTCGCCAACGTCCGCCTGCGCAACAAGCTTGCTCCGGGAACGGAGGGTGGGGTCACGCGACTGCTTCCTGAAGGCGAGCAGATGAGCATCTTTGACGCCTCGGTAAAGTATGCCGAGCGCGAAACTCCGCTGATCATCCTTGCCGGGAAGGAATACGGCTCGGGGTCATCACGGGACTGGGCCGCCAAAGGAGCCAAGCTGCTCGGAGTCCGCGCCGTCATCGCCGAAAGCTACGAGCGCATTCACCGGTCCAATCTTGTGGGTATGGGGATCCTGCCGCTGCAGTTTGAGGCGGGTAAAAATGCTGATTCTCTGGGGCTTACAGGCGAGGAGGCCTACGACATTGTGGGATTCCGCGAGCGCCTCGCCTCGAAGTTCGAGAACGGGCGGACGGTCGCGGTCGTGGCGACGGCACCCGACGGAAAGAAGACAACGTTCGAAGCCCGCGTCCGGATTGACACTCCGCAGGAGATCTTCTACTACGAGCACGGCGGCATCCTGCAGTACGTGCTTAGAGGGCTGGCAGGAAAGAATTAAGGCCCAAAATAGCAACGGCCCCGGAGCAGATCCGGGGCCACTTTCTTTGATGCGCCTTTCTCAGATACCCATGCCGTAGTCGGTGGTCTGCACCTCGTCGCCGGCGTGCGAGAAGAAGTCGCTCGGGGTGCGACGGTTGAACTTGTAGCGCACACGCAGCTCCCAGCCCACGTAGAGCCCAAGGGCGGCGATTCCAACCGCCGCCGATGTCCATCCCAACACGCGGAGCGCTATTCGCGACTCATCGCCCTTGCATCTCAAAGCAGGCAGAACACTCACAAGACCTTCCCGTTGCGGCTCCCCGCGATGCCTTCATGATAGCTCAGTTCAGCGCGTAAACGCCCTGTCTATCAGACGGCCTGTGTACAACTTTTGTCACAATTGCGGGTCGTTTTCAGACTGCATTTTCAATCTGATGCAAAAGATCGACCTTCCGGTCGGGAGGCAGAAAGCTTGCCTCGATGGAGTTGGCCGCCAGCTCGCGCAGGTGCTCGTTTGAGAAGCCAAAATCGTCCTGCGCGATCCGGTATTCGTTCTCCAGATCGCTGCCAAACATGGCCGGATCATCGGAATTGAGCGTGACCATCAGCCCACTGTCGAAGTAGCGCCGCACCGGGTGATCGGCAACCAGCGCGCAGCAGCCAGTGCGCATGTTCGACGAAATACAGACCTCAATCGGGACCTGGCGCTCGGCGAGAATGCCCATCAGCTCTGCGTCATGGATCGCCGTCAAGCCATGCCCGATGCGTTCCGCCCCGATATTCAGCGCTCCCCAGATGCCCTCCGGACCGACCGACTCACCGGCATGCGCCGTCAGGCGCAGCCCCTTGTCACGAGCCTCGGCATAGAGGCTGCGGAAGGGCTCCGCGCTGGTACGCCGCTCGTCGCCCCCGATGCCGATTCCGATGATCGAGGGATAGCTCCGCCGCATCTCGGCAGCTTTCTGAAAGACTCGGGCAGCCGCCTCCGCCCCGAACTGGCGTACTGCATCGAAGATCCAAGTGGCTGAAATACCAAAGTCCTGTTCAGCCTTTACACGGGCCCGCTCCATGCCTTCAAAGAGAGGCTCCACGTCGCTCCGGCCCCAGTAGTAAATCACGCCAATCGCAACATAGACTTCGGCATGGACAACACCCTGGCGGGCAAGTCGTTCCAGCATTCGCCAGGCGATCAGCTCGTAATCGTCGGGAGTGCGCAGGCGCTCCGTGACGGCCTTGAAGGCCATGAGGAATCCGGTGAAGTCGGTATATCGATAGACGGCCTGAGCCTGCGCGAGGTCCAGCTGCGCAGTGTCGTGCCGCCGGCTCAATTCGACAAGGGTCTCCGGCGTGACCGTGCCCTCGAGATGCAGATGAAGTTCGGCCTTGGGCAGCCGGCGAATGAAGGCGATCTGAGATTCGGGATCAGGCAGCCGGCCGGGCATGATGGAGTCTATGTGCTGATGTTCACCAAACCCTGGGTCGCGCCCGGCGAAGTGCGCGAGGTCTGCGGGGCGCGCCAGTGATCGATGTAAGAAATCTGATGCACACAGCTGATGGTGCAATGCGGCGCACAGGTCTTTTCCGTCAAAAATTCGCGCTTCAGGTCGGCCTTCGTGTACTCGGCCAGTGGAACACCCGGAAACCCGCGCTGCTGGGAACAATAGTGCACCAGACCGTTCTCACAAATGTACAAGTAGCGTGACCCGGCCCTGCAGCGCCAGTCGTTCGGCTCTCCATTGGCAATGGCTTCCTGGAACTTGTTGAAACGCGAGTAGTTGCGCTTCTTCCAGCTCCGCATCTCGAAGTAGACCCGGCGTTCCTCGTCCTGGAGCGGCTTGAGCTGGCCGTCGCCATCGTGAATGATCCCGATCGTCGACGTGAAGCCCAGTTCCAGAGCGCGCTTTCCCACGACCAGCGCGTCGTTCGGATTCTTGATGCCTCCGCCGACAACGGAGTTGATGTTCACGTGGAAATCCGCGTGCTCGGAGAGCATCTGGAGCTTTTTATCGAGAACTTTCAGGCTCTTCTTCGAGACCTCGTCGGGGTGGACGTTATCGATCGAGATCTGCATGTGATCAAGCCCGGCCCTGTTCAGCTGCTGGATCCGGTCCGGCATCAGCAGATAGCCGTTGGTGATCATTCCCGCCAGCGCACCGCTTTTGCGAATTCTCCGGATGACCTCGTCTAGCTCGGGATGCAACAACGGCTCGCCGCCCGAAATCGTAATGATGCTGGTTCCCAGTCGCCCGAGATGGTCGATGCGCCGGATCATTTCCTCGAGCGACACGGGCTTCGAGAAATCGTCGTACTCGTTGCAGTAGGTGCACGAGAGATTGCACCGCCGCATGGGCACGATCTGTGCCATAACAGGATGCTTCGTCGTCGCCAGTGAACGGCCAACAATCGCCAGCTCACGCGCCTTGCGAGCGGCAGCTTTCAAGCGCCGCACGGGCGTCTCTCTTCGCACTCCAGAACCGGTTTG
>JAFAKX010000041.1 GCA_019234945.1 Silvibacterium sp. | reverse complement strand
TGCGTGTTGTGCACCTCGGTGAATGAGGAAGTGGTTCACGGAATTCCGTCGGCGAACCGGGTGTTGCGCGACGGGGACATCGTTTCGATCGACACGGGCGTGATTATCGACGGCTATTATGGCGATTCGGCAATCACGGTCGCGGTGGGGGAGAAGGTCGCTGCGAAGACGAAGCGGCTGCTGGAAGTGACGCAGGCCTCACTGCAACGCGGAATTGAGGCGATCAGGCCGGGAGCTACACTGGGCGACGTAGGAGCCGCGGTTCAGGAAACGGTCGAGGCGAACGGGTTCAGTGTGGTGCGGGAATTTGTAGGGCACGGGATCGGGACGCGGCTGCATGAGGATCCGCAGGTACCGAATTACGGCATGCGCGGCCAGGGCCAGAGGCTTCGCGAGGGTATGGTGCTTGCAATCGAGCCCATGGTCAACGCGGGCAGGCCGGATGTCCAGGTATTGAGCGATGGCTGGACAGCGGTCACGCAGGATGGAAGTCTGAGTGCGCATTTCGAGCATACGGTGGCAGTGACGGCCGAAGGCGCGGTGGTTTTAACCCAATAAGTTATCGAGCTGAGTCGGGCAAAGAACCGACGGAATCAGGATGAGGTTTGTCGAAGGAAGACGCGATTGAAGTGATGGCAACGGTCGTTGAGACCTTGCCCAACGCCATGTTCAAGGTGGAGCTCGAAAACAAGCACCAGGTTCTGGCGCATGTTTCGGGCCGCATGCGGAAGAACTTTATCCGCATCCTTCCCGGCGATCGCGTCGCGGTAGAGCTGAGCCCGTACGATTTGACGCGCGGGCGAATCGTCTATCGGTACAAATAGCTTTTTAGCCGCTAGCTTCTAGCTCTAGCTAAGGCAGTGGCAATAAAACGGAGGGTCGCAGGCAGAACCGTGCGGCCCGCAACAAAAAGCTAGTAGCTAGAGGCTAGTAGCTAGGAGCTGGTTTATGAAGGTTCGTGCATCGGTAAAGAAGATTTGTGACAAGTGCAAGATCATTCACCGCCGCGGGGTGGTGCGCGTGATCTGCGAGAACTCGAAGCACAAGCAGCGCCAGGGTTGATCTGGCGCGGTTTACGCTGCGAATCAACCGAGTCAGCCCAGAAGGGCAGGGGCTAGTTAGCCGCAGAAGGGCTTGCGATGAACCCCGACTCAACAACGCTGGATCATCCGGCATAACTGCTCCCGGCGGCGAAGCTTCCGGCGAGCAATTTAGAAGGGCATCAGTATGGCACGTATAGCTGGCGTCGATCTGCCCCGCCAAAAGCAGGCTCGGATCGCGCTCACGTACATCTACGGGATCGGAAACCCGCGTGCGCTGCGCATCCTCGGAACCGCGAATGTCGACCCATTCAAGAAGGTTCAGGATCTCGGCGAAGACGAGGTGAACCGTATCCGCCAGGTAATTGAGGCAGAAGGCGATGTTGAAGGCGATCTCCGCAAGGATGTCGGCATGCACATCAAGCGCCTCATCGATATCCAGTCCTACCGTGGGCTGCGCCACCGCCGCGGCCTGCCGACGCGCGGTCAGCGCACGCACACCAACGCACGCACCCGTAAAGGTCCGCGTAAGGGCACGGTAGCCAACAAGAAGAAAGCGACGGCGAAGACCTAATGGCAAAAGCACAGCAGGGCGCTGCCGGAAAGGCCGCCAAGAACAAGAAGTTCAAGAAGCGCGAACGCAAGAATGTGCCCTATGGGTTGGTCTACATTCAGGCGTCGTTCAACAACACCATTGTGACCATTACCGACGGTCAGGGCAACACGATCTCCTGGAAGAGCTCGGGTTCGCTCGGCTTCCGCGGGTCTCGTAAGGGCACTCCGTTTGCCGCACAGCAGGCGGCCATCAACGCCGCCAACCAGGCGCGCGATCATGGTCTCCGCTCGGTCGATGTCCGCGTCAGCGGCCCCGGCTCGGGCCGTGAATCGGCTGTGCGTGCGCTGGCTGCCGCCGGCATCGAGGTGCGTTCGATTCGCGATGTCACCCCGATTCCGCACAACGGGTGCCGTCCGCCGAAGCGGAGAAGGGTCTGAAGACAGCGTCCAGCTGCTAGCTCTTGGCTTCTAGCTGGAGTAGTGGCTCAAGAGACTGTAAAATGTGGAAGATGGGGTGGTGGCGTTTGGCTGCTCCATCTTGCGATCAAAGCTAGTGGCTAGAAGCTAGCGGCTAAAAGCTAGCATGGACCGGGACGAAGCGCATGCCAGCGCGTAAACCGGTTGGCCTCTGAAAAAATGTGTCCGGATTGGGTCCGGGCAGGGAGAATCAATTGGCACGTTATACAGGAGCAGTCTGCCGCCTTTGCCGCCGCGAAGGCATGAAGCTTTTTCTGAAGGGCGCGAAGTGTTTCAGTGACAAGTGCCCCATCGAGAAGCGGAATTTCGCCCCCGGGCAACACGGCCGCGACCGCAAGGCGAAGATCGTCGGCTACGGCCTACAGCTTCGCGAGAAGCAGAAGGCGAAGCGTATCTACTTCACGCTTGAGAGCCAGTTCCGCGAGTACTACGAGAAGGCATCGCGTACGCCCGGCGTCACCGGTGAGCTGCTTTTGCAACAGCTCGAGCGGCGCCTGGACAATGTCGCGTTCCGGCTCGGTTTCGCAAGCTCGCGTCGCCAGTCACGGCAGCTTGTTCGCCACGGCCACGTCGAGGTGAACGGCCGGAAGGTCAACATTCCCTCGTACCAGGTGAGCGTGAACGACGAGATCAAGGTGCGTCCGAACAGTCAAAAGCTCGGCATCGTTGAGTCGGCGAGCGAATTCGCCAGCCACAATCCGGTTCCGGCGTGGCTTTCGGTCGATCATGCGAACCACTCGGGCAAGGTCCTGGCGTTGCCGAAACGCGACGATGTGAATCTGCCGGTGAACGAGCAGCTGATCGTCGAGTTGTACAGCAAGTAGGACTGCGCGTCCAGCGATACGCGCTTTCGCGCAGACTGATAAGTTTTGGGATTCCGGCAGATCTTCGGATTGCCGGGATCTCAAGTAACAGGCAAGAGCAGTTAAATCTAACCGAATGGAGAAAACGCGCAGCCGTTGCAAAATGCTTCGCGGCGTTCGCTGCGCAGATAAG
>JAFAKX010000200.1 GCA_019234945.1 Silvibacterium sp. | reverse complement strand
GGAACTTCCACCTTTGCGCCGGTTTTGGGGTTGCGCCCGATACGGGGCTTGCGCTGGCGAATCCGGAAGCTGCCAAATCCTCGAATCTCGATTTTGTCGCCTGACTTAAGGGCTCCAATAACGGCGTCGAAGATTGTGTCGACGATTACCTCGCCGTCGCGGCGTGTCAAGTCGCCAAGCTGCGTCACTTCCTCAACCAATTCTGCTTTTGTCATGGTGGGTTGCGCTCCAGTCTCTAGGTTAACCCCTTTTAACCATAGTAGATGCGAGATTATTTTGCAGACACTGGAAGAGATGCGAGGGAGGCGGTCTCCGGAAGACCAGTAGTTTGGTTTCGGATGACGTCGACCCGTGGGGCGATGAAGCTTCCCGGTTTAGTGGCTGGAGCCGGGAAGCTTCGCATGGAGGAGGAAAAGATACTCGGGGAACCAGCCCAGGTTACGACGCCTGGGCATGAATGAATAAACGGGGACGCTCGGCTTTGTTCTCAAGCCGGATTCCCTCTTGAGTTTTCTCGAGGAACAAGGTTTTCGAGCAAGTACCGCACAGCCAAAAATGTTCCAGCCGGTGAGCACGCTTGGCATTGCCGTCCGGCCCAGACGAGAGTGAGTCGAAGACAAAAATACGCCCCTCCCGGAGGTACCGGAGCGGTTTCGCGCATTTGGGGTTGGCGCAATGATCCAGCATTGAGTTTTTCTCCGATTTCGGCCCGGCCGCGCACCGGGCTTGCTGAGACAGACTTTATTGTGATTCGCCGAGAGCGGATGGAGTCGCAGCTTCAGCGCAATTTGTCACGCATTTCCCCTTTTTGATGAGACGCAGGAGACGACTTAAGAGTTGGCTCGGGAAGGCGAGCGGGAGTTCTGTCGCTCGCGGGTTCTCGAGTCTCCGCAAATCATCATCGGCATCCCGGGCGGCAGCCTTGAGTGTGCGAAAATGAAAAGTTCGACTTCGCCCAGGACTTCATGACTATTCTACGCTCTACTTTCATTGCGTGCTCGCGCAATCAAACCCTTCGTCATTTTGCCGAAAGCTCCACGATGGGCCGGCGCATGTCTTCGCGATTTGTGGCCGGCATGGACATTGAGGATGTGCTCAGGGCGGCGCAGTCGCTCCAGACGCAGGGGATTGCGTCAACGCTGGACAGCCTGGGCGAGAACGTCAGCACGCCGGAAGAGGCAAGACAGTCGGCCGAGATCTACCACCGCCTGCTGGACGCGATCGAAGCGCGGCGGCTGAATGCAAATATCAGCGTGAAGCTGACGCAGATGGGGATGGATCTGGGCCACGACCTGGCGCGGGAGATCGTCTCCGGGTTGGTGGATCATGCGGTCGCTGCGAAGACCTTCGTTCGCGTGGATATGGAGGGCAGCGAGTACACGCAGGCAACTATCGACATGGTCCGGGCGCTTCACGTAAATCCGGCCAATGGCGGCAACGTAGGCATCGTGATCCAGGCATATCTGCGGCGGAGCGAGCAGGACATCGCGGGCCTCCTTGCAGATGGCATCCGCATCCGGCTGTGCAAGGGCGCTTACAAAGAGCCGCCGAACATTGCGTTTCCGGACAAGGCAGATGTGGATGCGAACTTTGTGAAGCTAACGGAGACGCTGTTGACAAGCGGCATCTATCACGGGATCGCTACGCATGATGAAGAGATGGTTGCGGCGACGAAGCGGATCGTGAGCGAGCGGCGGATTGACCCACAGTCGTTCGAGTTCCAGATGCTGTACGGCGTGCGGCGGGATCTGCAAAGGGCGCTGGTGGCCGAGGGGTTCAATGTGCGGGTGTATGTACCGTTCGGGGCGGAGTGGTATCCGTACTTCATGCGCCGGCTCGCGGAGCGTCCGGCGAATGTGCTGTTCATTGCGAAGAACATGCTGAAGCAGTGAGAGGCGCGTTCTATCGGCCGAAGTAGGGCTGAGGGATTGTGCCGGGGCGCTGGTAAGGCTCGATGGAGAGCAGGTTCCCGAGGACAGTGCGCTCCTGTGGAGTGAACTGCGACGCGTAAGGACCGGAGCTAAGCATCTGCTGGCGTTGCTGCGGAGGTGTCTGACGCAACTGCTGGAAGGCGCGACGCACCGCCTGCTGACGGTCGGGTGCCATCTGCGAGAGGGTCTGCGAAGCACCGCGGACCTCCTGCTGTCGTTCAGGAGATAGGTGCTCGAAGGCCTCGTTGCGGGCCAGGATACGCTGGCGCTGCTCAGGCGTCTTCTGATCGAGGGTGTGCAGACGATTGACGAGGCGCTGCTGCTGATCGGCGGGCAAATCGCGGAAACCGGGCTCGCGGCGGAGCGCGTCCTCCTGCTGCTGGGGCGTCAGGTTTTGATGGTTATTGAACCACTCGGGCAGGTGCTGCGTGCCGGGGTGCACATTCGCGTAAGACGTCTTTGGACCGGGCTCAATGTAATGGGACGCGTTCCCCGCCGGATTCGAGGGCGCTCGCAGCTCGGGATAGGATGGCGTGGGGCGAGGCGGCTGGTAGACCGGCGCAGGCCGGTTCTGCGGTGGCGACGAAGGACGGATCTGGGGCGGCGGTGCGGTATGGGGCGCGGGAGCATTGTGCTGCTGTCCGTTGGGGTGCTGGGCCAGCGCCGGGCTGCCGGGAACAGACAGGGCAAATATCCAGAGGGCGAGCACAGAGAGCAGACGCACACCGGGACTGATCAGCCAGCCTCCGCGGCCCGCCGTATTTTGCCGTGCACGCATCGTCATCACTCTTTAACCAAGGCCCACAAAACAAGACCACAAAACCGCAGATTTCAAAAGCTGCCGTCGATTTTTCACCGGCGCGATTGCCTGATTGTTGCGGGATGGCCGCTCGAGCGGCGCCCGTCCCGGCTTGAAACTACAGGTTGCTGTTCGACTGACCACTATCGGAGTCGTCATCCTGCTGGTCGAGCGTGTTCAACTGCTGAAAGACCTGAGAATTGTCATCGAGCGACTGCAGGTCACGAACCATGGCCGACGGGTTGGCGGGCTGATTCAAACTCGTTACACCGAAATAGGTGCCGCCACCGATCAACACTAAGAGGGTCAGGGCTCCCACGGCAACGGGGCGCAGATGCAGATTACTGCTGTAGAGCAGTCGGGCGCGCAGCCGTTCGAAGAAGCCGGCCGGCGGGGCCTCGCGCTCACCGCGGAGTCGCGCACCCATGCGGGCTTCAAAGAACGGAGACGGCTCAGGCGCTTCCCAGGCATCGAGCGCGAGCATGGTGGACTCGAGTGCTGCAAGCTCCTGGCTGCACTCCGGGCAATCCTCCACATGCTTCCGCACCTCGACGGGAACTTTCTCCGGTTCGAGGAGCAGGTTCTCAAGATTCGCTTTTGTCATCCGGCAGATCATACAAATTACCTTGTTTCAGCTTCAGTCCTTACTTATACGAAATCCTTCAGCCGCTCGCGCAGCGTTTGATAGGCACGGAAGAGCAGCGACTTGGTCGCCGACTCGCTCAGCTTAAGAATTTCGCCTATCTGCTTATAGTCCAGTCCCTGGTACTTGTGCATCAGCACAGCGGTACGCTGCCGCTGGGGCAATGCCATGACATGCTGGCGAATGGCCTCCATGCGCTCGTCGCGCACCAGGTCCTGCTCGATCGTTGCCTTTGTGTCCGCTACGTCCGGGGTGGTTCCGGTTTCCGGGTCGGGCTGGTCGAGGTAAATATTCTGCGCCGCGCGCTCATGCTTTGTGTCCCGCGCGTGGTTCACGCCGAGGTTGGTCGCAATGCGATAGAGCCAGGTAGTGAACCGGGCCTCGGCGCGATAGGTCTGGCGCGAGCGATAGACTCGAAGAAAAACCTCCTGCGCGAGTTCCTCGGCTACGGCCTGATTATGGACCATGCGGAACATGAAGTGGATGATCGGCTTGTGGTATTTGTGCACAAGCAGGTCGAAAGCTGCATCGTCCCCTTCGCGGACACGGAGCATGATCTCCGCATCGTCCATCGAGTTCCAATCGACTGCTTCCCTGCCCCGGGTTGTCCGGCCGGGGGCTGGACCGATCTGGGCTCCCTTCAAAAGCGCGGAATCTAAGGCCACGGTCGCCATATCCTGATCAACCCCATTTTCCGCCGGAGGTTGCGGATCAATGGCGTCAGGTTGCGCCTGTTCGGAGCCCGAAACCTGAGCGCCGCGCGAGCCGTTCCGGCTGGGGTCGCCAAGGTCGTCTGTGGACGGATGGCGATCGGGGGCCGGCACTGGTTCTATATAGGACATCTGCTCCGTCCTTGATTGTATCCGGCGCGCGTGGGAATGGCAGGGGGCGTGCGCAAAGGCATGGATGGCGAATGGTGGCGTTTGGCAGCCTGCAAGGGGGATGTTAATCTAGACGTTGTCCTTCCCCTCACGAGGGCGCATAACTCAGCGGTAGAGTGCGACATTCAAGGTGGAGCAAGGA
>JAFAKX010000038.1 GCA_019234945.1 Silvibacterium sp. | reverse complement strand
TCGGCGAGTACGGCGACGCGCACGTGCGCTTCTCTCTTATCGAAAACGAAGAGCGCACACGCCAGGCGCTTCGCTGCATTCGGCAGATGATCCAGAAGGACCGCGTGGGGTTACATGCCGCCGCTCACTGAACTGCTGGCGTATTTTTTCTGCCATCGATCCTGGCCCGAGTCATCTGCCCTGTTATTCGTTCCAGAATCGGTAACTGCGCAGGAATCGACGTTATAACAGCCATCGCATTTTCGGAGTTGGTGTATCACGAAGCTACGGGTCGAAAGTCGACGCGACCATCAGCGAGCGCCGATTTGGCGCATTTTCAACAGGACACAGTAACTCCGAAAATGCAAGGTGTCGGACTAGCCTGCTCGAAAATGTTCGGGCGCTCAGGGGGAATCGGCATCAATGCACCAGACTAATGAGTGTGGCCATCTCACTTCGTTTGAGAACAGGAAACCTCTCGTTATCATATTTTTCGACACTCATGCCCGCTCATAGTTCGTTGGCTTTCGCCAACATTCAATATGTCTTCCTCGATCGCGACGGGGTCATCAACCGCAAGCTGCCCGAGGGCGAGTATGTAAGCAGCTGGCATCGCTTTGAGGTCCTCCCCGGGGCCGAAGAAGCAATCGCGAAACTCAACCGCTCTGGACGCAGTGTCATCGTGGTGACAAATCAGCGCGGCATTGCGCTCGGTTATTACACAAAAGCAGACGTCAGAGGCGTGCACGAACAGCTTCAAAGGCATCTAGCTCAATCGGGTGCGCACATCGATGCGTTTTACTTCTGCCCGCATGACAAAAATGAGTGCGACTGCCGTAAACCGAAAATCGGACTGTTTGAGCAGGCGATGCACGACTTTCCAGGAGCGTCGGGCAGCAACAGCATCATCATCGGCGACTCCCTTTCCGATATCGAAGCGGCCCGCAACTTCGGTGCTCCGAGCATCTTCATCGAAGGTGATTCGGCATTTCAGAAGCCGGGATCAGAGAGGGCGCGCTCGCTGGCTGATGCGTGCTCGCCATCACTATTTGAAGCGGTAACTCGCTTCCTGTCTTGACCCTACCTGGACTGCAACGGATCTCGTCCTCGAGTTGCGTAAACTCAAGAGCACACCCAATCTCACGTAGCCCGGTCAGGTTCGGCTGTGAAATGTTGGTGGCAAACATTCAGATCGGCCGGAAAAAGACACATTCAGATCAAGCGTGTGCAGTCGCTCAGGCTCCGCGCGAGCCCGCCAGCGTCGCTGCATTCGGCAGATGCTCCGAAGAACGCCTGGGGGGTATATGCCGCCGCTTGCTAATTGCGCTGTAATCCACTTCGAGACGCGGCAATCGCCGCCCCATAGGCGGCCAGATATAGGTCCATCGCGCGATCGGTACTGAACCTCTTCAGGTTTTCCCGGGCTGCCTGCCTGATCGCTTCCGCCTCGGCGAACTTCGCCGCGATGGTCTGCGCCGCCGCAACTTCATCTTCGGGATTGATCAAGATTGCTCCCTCTCCGGCGACCTCTGTCATCGGAGCGCGATTGCTTGTTACGACCAGGCAGTCGCACGCCTGAGCTTCGAGAATCGGCCAGCCGAAGCCCTCCTGCAATGAAGGAAACAGGACAGCCAGCGCGCCGGAATAGAGAGCGCGGACCTGCTCATTTGTGGGACAGACAAACTCGATCGCGTCGGCAAACGAATGCTTTGTGGCAAACGCGCGCATCTCCGCACTCCACGGCTTGCCCGCCAGTATCAGTTTTGCCCGCTTGAAGCGAGCATGCTTTCGCAGTTCAAGCGCAATCTTCAGCACGCCCAACCGGTTCTTGTACCACTGATTGCCGCCCACATGCAGCAGATACTCATCGCCCGGAACGAGCCCACAGGCCGCACGCACCTGCGCAATCTCCGCCGGTGAAGACGGCGCAAATTCCCAATTCAGCGAGTGGTGAACAACGGTTATGGCGGGGTGACTCTGGAGCAGCGCTTCGAGATCCTCCCGCGTCTTGCCCGAGACGCTGATGAGATGGCGCGCCTGTGTGAGTCCTCTAAGTATCCACTGCTGCAGCCAGCGGCCGGTGCGCCGTGTAGGATTCTCCGGAAAATCCCCGAGAGCCGAGCGAATGGCAAGCAGATCGTGAACGGTGATGATACGCGGCGTACTGCTGGCCCACTTCAGATACGGCGAATTCGAATGATCGCAGATATGTACCAGGTCAAAGCCAGCCGATTTGCTGCGCAGACGCCGCGGAAACAAAACAAACTTGTCGACATAGCCAAGCCACTTCGAAAGCGGATTTCGTATCGAAACCAGCGCTCCGACAACTACGGCCGGGGAAATGATCTCCATCTCGTGTCCGCGCTCTTCAAGGGAGCGGCGCAGCCACTCGGCATAGCGCAGCATACTCTCCTGATCATCGAGCTCATAGTTGGAGACGAGAAGAACCTTCATTCAGCCCAAAGTAGAAGCGGAGCCGGCTGGTGTTTCGCTTACGGGAGCCGGTGCATCACCGCATCACGAGTCTGGTGAGAAACGGGCCGGCCCACGCTGAGATACGTGAAGCCTCGTTCTAACATTACACCCTGATCGTAGAGATTCCGGCCATCAATCACGATCGGATAACGCAGCGTGTAGTGTAGCCGATCCAGGTCAAGCTCGGCGAACTCCTGCCAGTCGCTCAAAATGAGCAGCGCATCGGCTTCCTCCGCCGCGGCGTACGGATCGCTCGCGTAGCGCATGTTCGGCGACGATGGAATCACTTCTTTGGCACGCTCCATGGCGGCAGGATCAAATGCGCTTAC
The DNA here is from genome assembly GCA_019234945.1 of Silvibacterium sp. GTDB lineage: Bacteria > Acidobacteriota > Terriglobia > Terriglobales > Acidobacteriaceae > Silvibacterium. The sequence continues at coordinate 10,968 of JAFAKX010000038.1, read as the reverse complement.
AATGCAACCCTCCTTCAGAAGTTGCTCCACGATGTCCAGGGCTGGGGACTCACGAATGTCGTCGGTGCCTCCCTTGAAGGAAAGGCCAAGCACTCCGACGCGCTTGCCGCGGAATGTCCAGAGGGCCGAGCGGACTTTCTGGAAGAAGCGGTGCTTCTGCTCCTCGTTAATGCTCTCCACTTCTCGCAACAGGTTGAAATCGATATTGAGCTGCTCGGCGACGTGGCGGAATGCGGCAACATCCTTCGGGAAGCAGGAGCCTCCGTAGCCGATTCCCGCGCGGAGAAATCTCGGCCCGATACGCGAATCCAGGCCCATGCCACGCGACACCTCCTCGACATCGGCGCCGACGGCTTCGCATACGTTGGCGACGACATTGATGAAGGAAATCTTCATGGCGAGAAACGCGTTCGAGGCATGCTTGATGAGCTCGGCAGCCTTGGTCGAGGTAAGCAGAATCGGCGGCGGGTTCTTTTCCCCGCAGGCCCCGGGAACAGACTGCGGCAGACCATAATAGTCGCCCGAGGTCAGCGGCTCATAGATGGATTTGAGGAGATTGCCGGCACGTTCGCTTTCCGCGCCGATTACGATGCGGTCTGGGTGCAGAAAGTCGACAACCGCAGTGCCCTCGCGCAAAAACTCGGGGTTCGAAGCGACGTCGAACAGATCCTTCGGCACTCCGTTGCGCTCAACGACACGGCGAATCCATTCGTTCGTGTATACCGGAACCGTGCTCTTCTCGACGATCACCTTGTAGTCGTCGATCGACCGGGCTATTTCGCTTGCAACGGCATCGACGTAAGAAAGGTCGGCGCTTCCGGTCTTGCTCTGCGGCGTGCCGACGGCGATGAAAATGACCTGCGACCGTTGCGTGGCCACGCGCAGGTCCGTGGTGAATTCGACCTTGTTCGCGCGCTTACGATTGAGCAACTCGGGGAGGTAGTCCTCGTGGATCGGCACCCCGCCGCCACGCAGCAGTTTAACCTTCGCTTCGTCGTTATCAACGCAGATGACGCTGTGTCCCATCTCTGCGAAGCATGCGGCGGCGACAAGACCTACGTATCCTGAACCGACAACTGCGATAGAAACCGGTTGATTCATTTTCACCCGATGGACCATGTATGAATTTGGATAAAGTCAGATTTGGGGAGGTGAACGATGAGTAATTCCGCTGTCCCGATCGAGCCTTTTTTTTAAGCGGTATGAAGCCTGATCTTCTATGCACAGAGGTGTTCCGTCAGGACAGATGCTGCGGTACTACCGACTCTAGAATCAACGCTGAGGATTCATTTGTCAATGCACACGAGCTCTTCATTACAGCAAAGAAATTGCAAGCTCCGAATGCTATGATGCCTACGTTCCCTGATAACTAACCCTCAACTACAGAGCTAACAACGGCTCCGGAGAATCATTTGCCCTTCACCCGCCCTGCAAAGCGGCGAATCCTGTATTTGGGTGATCCCAACCCCGGTCAAACCTCCTCTTACAGGGTTTCTGCGCTCAGCCGCCTCGATCAGGATGTGACTGTATTCGATCTCACGGCGTATTCGGCGGGTTCGCGCATCCTGCAGAAGCTGCGGATGCGGCTTCCGATGGGACCACTGGTGGCGAAGATCAATCGCGACCTTCTGACTGCGGTGCGCGCGGGCAAACCCGACGTGGTGTTTTTCGACAAGCCCACCCACTTCACCCGGACGACGATCGAGAATATCAAGAGCACGGGCGCACTAACCGTTAACTACAACCAGGACAGTCCTTTCGGCCTTCGAAATGATGGCTGCTGGTTCCAGTACTACCGGGTCTTCCGTCTCTTCGATCTGCATTGCCTGTTTCGCGAGAGTGACGTGGCGCGCTACCGCGGGTGGGGATTGAATTACATCAAGACGATGTTCAGTTTCGAGCCTGCAGTTCAGTTTCCCCCGCCGGAGAGCTGGGGTGATGACAACCGCACACGGCAGGTTTCCTACATCGGAAGTCCGCTCGAGGAACGTCCGCAATTCTTGATGGAGCTTGCAGAAAAAAAAGAGGTCCCGGTTGTTATCGCCGGGCCGAGGTGGCAGGATTTTCTCTCTGAGGATCGCTACGCACGTTATGTTTCCCATGGCTATCTGGCGAATGGCGAGTACCGCGAAAATATCTGGCGGTCAAAGATCAATCTGGGCTTTGTGAGCCATCTCAATGAGGACGATATCGGCCACAAATGCATCGAGATCGCCGCCTGCGGGCAGTTTCTGATGGCGGTGCGCACCAGGGGACATGAGGAATGCTTCGACGAGGACCGCGAAGCTGTCTTCTTCTCCTCTGTAGAAGAGTGCGCGGACAAAGCGCGCTTCTACTTGAGCCGTCCGGACTTGCGCGACGCCATAGGACGCCGGGCGGGGGAGCGCGCGGTCGCGTCCGGGTACGACAACGATACGCAGCTGGCGCGGATTCTCAACCGGCTGGATGGAAAAGCGGACACGGGTTCCTAGCATCTCCCATTTGCGATATCGCCCATTGCGTATCGCCCATTGTGCATCCTGTTGAGCCCGCGCTCATCCCTGTCGGGGCCTTTGTTACTGCTGCTGCTGGGCCTGCTGCAGTTGGAGCAGCGGTTCGGCGGGTGCGGGCGGCGGGGCCTGCGCCTTCTCGACCAACGTCGACCAGTCTTCCGGGATCGGCATCTCCTGGTCGAGCGCCGGAGGCTCTTCGGAAGCTGTGACCTGCACGGCGACGTAGAGGTGGCTCCCAGGGCGCCCCAGAAAGATGCCCTTCGTGGGAGGGACGTCGGCGTAGTCGCGACCGAGTGCGGTGCGGATGTGGCGATTACCGGCGACGAGGGCATTCGTCGGATCGAAGCCGACCCATCCGAGATGCGGCAGCAGCGCCTCGACCCAGGCGTGCGACGCATCGGAGACCGAGCGGTCGTGGTCTTCCTTGCGGTGAAACAAATATCCGCTCACGTAGCGGCAGGGAATCCCGAGGCGGCGCACGAGCGCGATCATGATGTGAGCGAAGTCCTGGCAGACGCCCTGGCGGGAGTGGAGCGCCTCGTCGATGGGCGAGTCGACGCGCGTCGTACGCGGCGCGTAACTGAACAGATCGTAGAGCTGGTGATTCAGCTCTATGAGCAGCATGAGCGGATCGTCGCGGCGTACGACGTCGAGCTCGACGGCCAGCTCTTCGAGCGCGGGCGTGGGTTGGGCGTACTCGCTGGGGAGCAGCATCTCCCAGTAGTCTCCTTCGTGGACCATGGCGTCGAGCTCCTGCCAGGCGTCGGCGCTCAGGAAGAGCGGGATGTCGGAGAGCGGCTGGTATTCGACGAGAGATTCACCGATGATGACGAGTTGCGGGTGCTGGCCCGGAATGTCGAAGTGATGCACGTTGTTGCCGAGATGGTCGCGGTAAGAGAAGACGCGGCAACGCGGGCTGACGGAGAGCGAAAACGTAAGGCAGCGCTGGTTGCTGTCGCTCCGCGGATGCATGCGGACTTCCATGACGCTCTCGCTGACGTGCCTTTCGTAGACGAATTTGGTGAGGTGACGGATGGAGTAGAAGATCATCGATGCCCCCTCGTTACATGGCCAGCGCTGTCTGAACGGAGTACTGGATGTAGACCTCATAGATGAGGTCGTGAATGAGCCGGCACTGGTCGAGGATGCCGCGAAGGTAGCGAGCGGGATCCTGCGCGCGTATCTCCGATACCTGTGCGTAGCCCAGCGATGACTTCAGCTTGCCGGAGACGCGCATCAGTTCGCTAGCATTCTGCCCGTGCGACTCCTCCTCGATGGCTTCGAGCGATTCATGAAGCCGGTCGATCGAGAAGCGGATCGAGTGCGGGAACTCGGCATCGAGCAGCAGGAACTCGAGAATGCGCTCGTAGGTAAGGTCGGCCGTATAGACCTTGCAGTAAGCCTCGAACGCCGTACACACGCGCAGCAGGCCGATCCACTCGAGATAGGTGTAGGCGTCAACGGTCTCTTCCATGTTGGCGAAGACGTCCTCGTGGTAGACGGCGAGAAGCGTGGCGCTGGCAGTCGCCCGCTCCAGGAATCGTCCGACCTGCAGGAACTGCCAGCCTTCTCCGTGGCTCAGTGTGGTGTCGGTGACACCCTGGAAGAGATGAACGCCGTCGATGAGCACGGGCAGGAATTCCGAAAGCTGCCTGTCGGAGGGTGACAACGGCCGAAGGCGCGAGATGTCGTGGAAGAGATGGTTGAGTCGCTGCCACTGCTCGGTGCTGATCTCTTCGCGTATCTGGCGGGCGTTCTCACGCGCGGCGATGACACAGGCGGTGACTGAAGCAGGATGGTTGGTATCGAAAACAAGCGTGTGGACGAGCGAGTAAACGTCGTTGTTCCACTCAATGTCCCTTGGGTGGCCGAGGGCCGCGAGCACGCGCTTCCACCGGCGCTCCGCGCTTACACGGGAGAGATCGAGCATAAGGCCCACATTAATATCGACGAGGCGCGCGGCGTGTTCGGCGCGCTCAAGGTAGCGGGCCGTCCAGTAAAGGCTGTCTGCAACGCGTGAAAGCAACTGTATCTCCTGCTGTTACAACTCTGAATGCCACGGATACTTTTATCCGCCTTGCGCGAAACGCATATGCTGCGCGGCCAGCGCTATCCGAGAACCCACGTGTCTTTGCTGCCGCCGCCCTGCGACGAATTCACCACGAGGGAGCCTTTGCGCAGCGCGACGCGTGTGAGGCCACCGGGGACGATCGTCACTTTGTCACCGAAGAGGATGTATGGGCGCAGATCGATGTGCCGCGGCTCAACGCTGCCGTCGTCGAAGAGGCATGGGGAGCGCGAGAAGTCGAGCGTTGGCTGCGCGATGTAATTGCGCGGATTGGCCTCGATGCGGCGCTGGAACTCTTCGCGCTCGGCCGCCGTGCTCTGTGGGCCGATGAGCATGCCGTAGCCGCCGGACTCGCCGACCGCCTTCACGACAAGCTTGTCGAGGTTCTCAAGCACATGCTGCCGCTGCGCCGGATCGGACAGGATATAGGTCTCGACGTTGTTGAGGATCGGCTCCTCGTTGAGGTAGTAGCGAATGATTGCCGGTACATAGGCGTAAAGCGCCTTGTCGTCGGCGACTCCGGTGCCAAGAGCATTTGCAAGCGTCACGTTGCCGGCGCGATAGGCGTTGAACAGCCCGGCTGCGCCGAGGATCGAGTCGGGGCGAAACGCGAGCGGGTCGATAAAGTCGTCATCCACGCGGCGGTAGATCACATCGACGCGTTTGAGGCCGCCCGTCGTGCGCATATAGACGATGTTGTCGTGGATGACCAGGTCGCGGCCCTCAACCAGCTCGATCCCCATCTGGCGGGCGAGATACGTGTGCTCGAAATACGCCGAGTTGTAGACGCCGGGCGTGAGCAGCACGATCGTCGGCTCAGGACGGCCTTCGGGAGCGATGGACCGCAGCGTACTGAGCAGCGCCTGCGGGTATTGCTCGATGGGTCGCACGCCGTAGTTGCGGAAGAGATAGGGCAGCGTGCGCTTCATAATGCGGCGATTCGTGAGCATGTAGGAGACGCCACTCGGCACGCGGAGGTTATCCTCCAGGACAACGTATTCCCCGCTCTTAAGGCGCAGCAGATCGGTGCCCGCGACGGTCACGTAGACATTACGCGGAACCTGAAGGCCGCGCATCTGGCGGCGGAAGTGCTGGCAGGTGTAAACAATCTCGCGCGGGATAACGCCTTGGGCGAGGATCTTGCCTTCGTGATAGACGTCATGGAGGAAGACGTTCAGAGCGGTGATGCGCTGCGTGAGTCCGCGTTCGATATGGTCCCACTCGGCGCTGGTGACGAGGCGCGGGATGAGGTCATAGGGAAAGATGCGCTCGGTTCCCTCTTCACGTCCATAGACAGTGAAGGTGATGCCCTGCATCAGGAAAGAGACGTCAGCGGATTGCTTGCGGCGCTGCAGCTCTTCCCTGGGCAGGCTGGCGAGCAGGTCGAGCAGCGCGACGTAGTGCGGACGGATGCTGCCGTCGACCGCGAACATCTCGTCGTAGGCATCGTCGAGAAAATATTCGCGGAGCAGGCGGTTGTCGAATTGCCCGCGTGACAGCGTTGTGCTCATCCGGCTGCGAATCCTGAAACGGACAGCGGGGCCCTGAATCATGTGGGCCGCAGAGACGGCGGCGCCGCCTGAAAAACTGAATGGACTGCTCCCCCGCCTCTCGAACGGAGGCTTGTGGGTTTCGGTTGAAGGTTCGGAAGAAGCGCTTTAACGGCTACCGCATTTTCGGAATTGCTGTGTCCAGAAGCCACAGGCCCTGAAGTCGACGCGACCAACAGGGACCCCGCGACCTGGCACTGCTCTCCACGCGCTCGGAAATTCCGAAAATGCCGTAGAGCGTACCTTTTTGTAACACGGGAGTCACGTGGGAGCAATCAAAATGGGAAGCAAGCGGCCGCAGCTAAGCTATCATCGCCCTCATTCCGGCTCGGCCACTTCCTGGCGCAGATCCAGACGCAGAACGCAAATTTCAGACTGCTCAGGCTCGAGAACAGGAACGAAGCCACTTACGGGCAGGTTGTTCCAACCGCAGGAAAGTCGCAATGGAGATGACGATTAGCACACAGGGATAGCCGACGCGCTCCATTGCGGGCAGGTGCAGCCACGTCTCGCTCCATAGCGTCAGCCAGTTTCGGATAGGGTCCTGGAGGATATAGATTGCGTAGCTCGCGCTGCCCAGAAGAACGAGGGATGGTACTTCCAGCCAGCGTCGAACCGCGCTCTCTTCGTAAACGAGCAGCCAGATCATAGCGGCGAATGCGATCACCACCAATGTCACGAACCGGTGGACATTCAGGCCTAATAACAGCACAGTGAGCAGAATCACGGTTGCCGTCCACCAGCGGGACTTCAGTTGCTGCCTGGGTTGAATAGTCGCGACCAGCATGCCCAAGGCAAACTCCGGCAAGCGAAGGAGTGGCAGCGGAATATGCCGGCTGAACCATGTCAGATGCGCTCCGATAGCGGCTTGTGGTCCATCCATCGCAATGCTGACGATCAATATGGCTGCGATGGCCAGCCACTTCCTCCGGACTCTGGCGAGCAGCCACAGGAGCGCCGGGAAAACCACGTAAAAGAACCACTCCACGGACAAGGTCCACGCGGGAAAATTCCAGGCACCCGGATAATCGGACGGGAGCACTGTCCAGGACTGCACCATGAGGGCGACGGCAATTGTCTTGTGAATGTGAGCCAGCGGGTAATAGAACGGCGCCTGTATCGCGAGCGCCAGAAGATACACCGGGTAAATACGGGCAAACCGCGCGATGATGAACTGCCTGTAGCTGCCCGTTGTCCAACCGGCGCGATAAATCAGGGTGAGCAGGAACCCGGAAAGGATGAAGAAAAACGAAACCGCCAAATATCCGTGGTTGATGAATATGTTCCAGGATATGTGGCCCGGGTGCCTGACCGGTACTGTCTTTCCAATGTGGAAGGCTACAACGTAGATGGCGGCGAAAAAACGAAGGCTGGTTAAGCATTAAGCCGAAAGGCTGCGCTCGTCTTGTCGGTCGTGCGGGGGGGGGCGATCAATTTTTCCGCGCTACTTGAAGTGACTATCCTGAGGGCCCCTCCGCCATGCAACCTACATCAGTTTAGCGAAATGAGTGGCGAACTGCTATCGCGTGGTCACCCGAAGCCCTTCCATCCTTTGCAGGATTCAAAAGCAGGTCCCTCGACGCCGCTTGGTGCGTCCGCGCCAGATTTCGCTCAGGAGACAACCGTTGTTATTGGTACGAGGGAATCGTTTGACACGGTCCCTGTCTGTTCCTAATCTCAAAGTTATGGAAGTCTCTCTCCCCATTGAGCTGCAGGCCAAGCTGGCCCGCCTCGCTGCGCAGCAGGGTCGCGACAGCAATTCTCTGGTGGTGGAGGCCGTCGAGAGACTGGTGGATTACGACGTGTGGTTTGCGGCTGAAGTGGAAAAAGGTCTGGTGAAATAGACCAGGACCAGACCTTGAGTCACGAAGAGGTAGGCGCGCGCCTTGATAAGTATCTCGCCGCCAAACAGCCGCGCGCCTGATGGAACTCCGCTGGACTCAAGCAGCCGCGGCTGATCTTGAGCGCATCACGGATTATCTGTTTGAGGTAGTCCGCTCCATGCCGCACGAATCGTGCGCTCGATTTACGAGTCGCCCAGGCAGCTACTGACCTTTCCCGCCCTCGGACGACCGGGCAAGGTGGAGGGCACTCGGGAATTGGTATTGACCCCTTTGCCGTACGTGCTTGTTTATGTCTTCGACGGTGAGACCATCCATCTGGCCCGCATTCTGCATGGCGCGCAGAAGTGGCCGTGACGCCCACCGAATGAGGAGTTGAGCGGGAGAGCTCAGGTTTTACAGCCTTGACGAGCCAGGAACTGGGTCACTTCGCCGAGCACACGCGCCGGTTGCTCCCGATGCGGAACATGCCCGCAGCCCTTGAGCATGACAGCTTGCGATGCCCCTTGAGCAAGGCTGACGATCCGCTCCGCGTGTTGCCATGAACCGTACTCATCGCCATCACCATGGAGAGCGAGGATCGGACAGCGCACGCTTCGCAGATCGTCGTCCAGACACCAACCAGCGAAATCGGGCGCGAGCCAGGTATCGATCCAGGCACGAAGAACCCAATGCGCCTTCTGCCCGTGGTATCGTGCCAGGCGCTCGAACTGCCCCGGCCTCTCGAAATTGGCCTGGGCGGCGCGGATGCCGGAACGGATGCCATCATCGACGAAACTCTGTGCGGATTCCGTCACTACAGCGATGCAGCTTTCGGACAGCCGTGCTGCTGCCGTGATAGCCATCGCCCCACCGACGCTGTGTCCGAACGGGACCAGCGTTTCTATTCCCAACGACTTACAGAGCCTTGGTACTACTGTCACTCCCTCGTCGCGGATAAATGTCAGGGGTAGCGGGTCAGGGTGAGCGTCCGACCGTCCGAAGCCGAGCCGGTCGTAGGCGACTACGGGCCGGCGCGTCGCGACCGCGAGCTCTTGGGGAAAATCCCGCCAGAGGTCCACGCAACCAAGGGAGTCATGGAAGAGAAGTATGGTTGGGCCAGTGTCAAGGCGCGGATTCGAAGGAACCCATCTTTTGGCAAATAGCTTCCCCCTGTCCGTGGTGATCCAGTGATCGCTTGCAATTACAGCCATCCCATGCTCGCGCAGTCGCGTCAGCCGCACGCGCCTAGAACCCCGGCGTTCGACCTCGCCGAAGCCGCCACGGGGGCAGTGGGATGCTGCTGCCGGTCCGGAACAGACTTGGCGCTCTCGACCCACGCTGAATAAACAAGGTCGCGCAGCATCCCGGCTCCGGCGGCAAGGCGCTCCTCGGTGAACTGCTTCCCTTCCGGAGTGCCGGCGCCATCGAACCCCTTCCGCTTGTCGATCTGGTATAGCTGCTCGACGAGCGACTGGGAATGACGCAGGTAGCTCATATAGGCATCCCACTCCTCGCCAAGCGAATTGACGGCCGGCTTGACGGCGGGAAGCAGCGGCCGCACGTCGGCCGCCTTGATGTTATCCGCAACGAAGGTGCTCTCGAACTTAGCGTGGATGGTGTGCTCTGTGGTGTATCCATTGGGGTTATCCTTGAGCGCCCAGCCGTTGTAGTTGATCGAGACATGGAGCGGCTGCGATCCATCACCGGCGTAGTGGCCGAGCCATCCGGCATAGAAGAGGATGGCGGCTTCCACGGGCTTCGTGTCCTCATCCTTCGCGCTCAGGTCGCGGTATTGGCGCATGGCAGCCTTGAGGCGCTCCCAGATTTCATTCGTGATGTAGGGCTGGAAGCCTACCCGGGACGGCTGCAACTCCGCGGCCTTGTCAGGATGGGTGATTTCCGCGGCCGTGAGCGCGGCGATGTAGTCGTAGCGGCGGCGCGGCAAGGTCCCAATGACATCGGCATACTCAAAATCGATGAAGTGATCCGGCGCTTGTGCGGCGCTCAGCTCCGGCTCCGAGGGGGAGCGCCAGCGATCAGGCTCAGGGCCTAAATATTCGACTTCCGCGATGGCCTCCGGGGTTTTCATAAAGGCGGGGACGTCCGCTGGCAGACTTTCCATGGCTAGCCGGTTGATCATGCGGTGACCTACGTCGCCCCATCCGAAGGAAGACGGCACAGCAAGGAGCGGGAGAACAGCAAAAGCCGCTGTACGGCGCAGGTTACCAGCGGTATTCCATTTCATTCCTGGAGTATACTGGGCGGTCTGAAAAGACAATTCAGCCCCGACGTCAGGCCTGTTCACTGGTATTGCTGTTCCCGATCTCGGAAAAAACCGGCATACAGCAATTTTATTGTGGCCAAATGCCGCCGACCGACTCTAATATCATTAGATCGATTTCGTTTGCCGAAATTGTATCTCTGATTTCTTGCCTTGGGAGTTTCGTCGTGTGGCTAGCGGTTGAAGTTCTTGGTGCGATGTACATTGTTTCGTTTGTCTGGTTCTGGCAGTTGTGTCGCTCCTCGGCGCGTCGTGTGATGACTCCGGCGCGAGAGCGGCGCTCGTCGTCTAACCTGATCCCGTTCGAACGGGGACTCCAGCGGGTCCATAAGCGTTCCACAGCCATTTAAGAGCAGCACCCTCGCCGCTAATCCCCAATTCAGGCTCGCCGGATTCCCACCTTTACACGCCGGATGCCTTTTAACACTTCCCGATTGCATTTGTTTGCTGCGATCAGCTCAAATACCCCTATAATTTCCTTACTTCGTACAAATATTCTGCTGTCCCCTTTGGAATCTGTGTATTTCTAGCTGAGGTTGTCGTGCGCATTGGGATCCCACATATTTCCGCGATCCTGGGAGCAGATTCAGAGCAGACCACTCTGGACCGGCAGGTGCCGATCCGGCCCCACGAAAAGGCTTGCAACAGGCTGTCACCTTGAGCGACTGACGTGATCCTGGCCCGAAACCCGCGAGCGCAGACCGTTGTTTTTGTTGCATCTCTGGCTCTGTCCCTGAGCGGCGTCTTCGTGTTG
>JAFAKX010000202.1 GCA_019234945.1 Silvibacterium sp. | reverse complement strand
GTTAGCTGACGAAGTTGTTTCTGGTCCGGGAGAGTGAAGATGTCGCATGAAGATATCTCGCTTGACCGGACCGTGCATCCTGGGGACCGGGTCAGTCAGGTGAATGTAGTTCTATGGCTCAGGGGAGAAAGGAGAGAGAATGACACTACTTATCATTATCCTCATTCTGTTGCTGATTGGAGCTTTTCCGGCATGGCCTTACAGCCGTAACTGGGGACCATATCCAAGCGGAGGGCTCGGGCTGATTCTTCTGATCGTGGTTATACTCTGGCTGCTTCATGTCGTCTGAATGAGGTCTGCCGCTCTCTGCTCCTCCAACTTAGGAGAAGTTTCAAGACGAGGAGCGCGCTTATGACCCACTATCGAGTGTTCTTTCAGCTGTTCCCTCAGAACGAAGGCTTGTTTCTTGCCTATGCGCCTGAGGGAGCAACATTTATCAATCGCGTGCACGCCAGTGACCCGGGTCCCAGAGCGGTAAAGTTCCACTCCGTCGAACAACTCGAGTCGAAGCTTGCTCAGGTACACCTTCCAAAAGAAATAGCCCATGGCGATCGAGCTCTGCATCAGGTTTCCGGAGAGCAATTGATGGGATTGGGCTTCAGCGAGCTGCCTAAGCACCACGCGTGAGCACAGCCGGTTCAGCTGCGGCGTTCTTCTCGCGCCTGCTGAGCTCTAGTTCGCAGCGTAGCACTTCGGCAACACTCCATGCCTGGGCGATGCAGCCTCGCGGATCGTAAGGCGGCTCGGCATCGAAGATTTCGCTGATCGTTCCAATCGCGGCGTGGCTCATCTCTTTGTCGAATCCGGCGAGCAGACCGCGGGCCGTATCGAGGTCATCAGGCCAGGTTCGCAGCCATGCATCGAAGAACGGCCCGATCAGCCATCCCCACACAGTACCCTGGTGGTAGGCGGCATCCCGCGCAAGAAGGTCGCCGTCGTAACGGGGCTTGTAGTCGGGTTCGCCGGGCGCCAGCGAGCGAAGACCAAAGGGAGTCAGCAGCCGTTCCCGCAAGACCTTCAGAACAGGCTCCCATTTTGCTTCATCAAGTACCGCATGCGGCAGTGAAATGGCGAGCACTTGGTTGGGGCGCAGAGATGGATCATCCCCACCCGCTTCCGTGTCCACGACGTCGTAGCAGTATCCAAGTTGCGGAGCCCAGAAGCGTTCGTTGAAGCTCTGGCGAACACGTGCCGCCGTCCCCGATAATTCGCGAGCGCGGTCTTTATCCCCCACGGTTTCGAGCCAGAAGGCGGTTACGCACAGCGCGTTATGCCAGAGGGCGTTGATCTCCACAGCCTTGCCGCGGCGCGGCGTAACCACCCAGTCGCCGACCTTGGCGTCCATCCACGTCAGTTGCAGGCCTTCCGCCCCCTGGCGGAGCAGGCCATCGGATGGATCGACCCCAATGCCGAAATGCGTTCCCTTCTGGTGCCAATCGATGATGTCGAGCAGCTTGGGCACCAGCACCTCGAGGGTTTCACTGTCTTCTGTAGCGCGAATGTATCGGTCGATGGCGTGAAAGAACCACAGGGTAGCATCGGCCGTGTTGTAGAGGCCGGATGTTTCTCCCTCCGGGAACATGTTGGGAATGAGGCCGTCTTTGATGTATTTTGCAAAGCTGCGAAGGATGTACTCCGCCTCGCGGGTACGGCCTGTAGCGATGGTCAGGCCTTCGAGGGAGATCATCGTGTCGCGCCCCCAGTCGGTGAACCAGTGGTATCCGGCGATCACCGTGCGCACCTCGTCACCGATGCTGTGGGCTTGAACTGCATCCGCTGTGCGGCCGACCGGAGAGATGAGGAACTGGTCTGCTGCAAGAACCAACTCGGCAGCGATGCCCGACCGCGCTTCTTCCGGGGCGGATCGCAGCAGGCGGCGCCGGCGTTCGGCCTCGGCCGCGAATGCATGCTCCGGTGTCAGGGCGTTCACGTGATTCCAGTTTTCGGTCGAGATGACCAGCGAGGCCTTTTGGCCTGTGGAAAGCCGGGCGCAAAACCATCCTGGGCTCCAGAGATTCCCCTGCCAGTCGTAACCGCGGCTCTGCTCCACGCGATAGCGCAGCTCAGTCACCTGGTGGATAGAAAGGCTGAACGACGTATCGTCGCCGACCCACGCCAGCCGCAGCGGCGGCAGATCGCTGGAGACGGCAAGCTCATATCCTCCCTCGATCGCGCTGAAGCGGTAGTCCTCATGGCGCGGGCCGCCTACGGATCCTTCGTGCGGCCGGATGTCGATCGCAGGCCGGAGTTCAAGCCGCACGCCGTCGCCTCTCAGCAGACAGTAGGAGATGTAGGTCGTGTTCTGTGTGTGGACCATGCATAGCCGCTTCTCGAGTGTGAACTCATCGGATGCATAGGTGAAGACCGGCAGGCCGTTTTCGAGACGGAAGCTCTTGAGAAACGGACTGACAGTGTCGGTGTGCGTGGCGCGGCTCAGGTTATCTGCGGTTAGCTGGTAGGCGCGGTCCTCGATGTAGAGGGTTTCCTCGATCTGGTTCAACATCATCATGCGGCCGTGAGGTGCGGGCAGAGCGGCGATGAGCCAGCCGTGAAAGCGGCGCGTGTTCAGGCCTGCGATGGTGCCGGATGCGTATCCTCCGAGGCCATTGGTGACGATCCATTCGCGGTCGAGCTCAGAGGATGTCTGATCGACCGGAACCTCACGGACGAGTAGCGGCGCGCGAAAGATTTCCATCTCTTCTCCATAAGACGCAGGGCTGGGCGGCTAAGCCGCGCCATTATTTGGAAACGCCTGATTTGGGCTTCTCGGGATGAAACGGTTCGGGCGACTTCAACGGCGTAAGCAGTTGAGTACATTCGCCCATAATGTGCCAGGGTCCAAACCTGTCTGGGACATAAGAGCCGCAGCCCCCGTACTCAGGCCATTCGCTCGACCACAGGACCTGCCACCGGCAGCCGGCAGGAGGTGAGACGAGCGGCTCGGGTATGTGTGGCAGATCGAGGCTGACGCCAAAATTGACTAACAGCAGGCGATCCTGACCGACGGAAGTGACATATCGAAGCACGAAACAGTTATCGCTTAGCACAGCTCCGTCAACGAAGCTGCCTACGTTCTGGTTTAGCACAGGATCGTTGCGACGAAGGGCCAGCAGGTCAGCATGGAGGCGAACGATCGCCGGGAACTTCTGCTGCTCGGAGGGATCAAGGCGGGAACTGAGAAATGTATCGCGGTCTTCAGGATCGAAATAGCATGCGCGCATCTCCGGCGTATCCTGGTCCGCGAACTGAAGCATGAATTCGCGGCGACCGCGACTGACCGCGTTGGCGAGATCTCCCGCGTGATTCGCAAAGTAATGAAAGGGCGTCTCGGCCCCGTATTCCTGACCCTGAAAGAACATCGGCGTGCCGGGACTGAGCAGCCACAAAGCAGTCACGGCACGATAGCGAGCTGCGCCGGATAGAAGCCGCACATGCAGAGATTGTCCAAAATTGGCTACCTGGTCATGGTTTTCGAGGAAAGTGATGAACGCAGAAGAATCGACGTGAAGGCTGGACCTGCCGCGCGGCTTCTGCTGCCATGAATAATACTGTCCCTGATACAAATAGCCATACTTGGCGCTGGAGATGAACTCCTGCGGGCGTCCCAGATGATCGCTGAAATATGCTTCTCGGCGGCCGGTAAGCACCACAATGGCGCTGTGATGGAAGTCGTCGTTCCAGACTGCGTCGAGTCCGAACCCACCTTCCTCGACGGGGTAAATCAGGCGGGAATCTTGCGGCTCGTTCTCAGCCACCAGCACAACTCTGCGACTTCCGGCTGACTCACGGGCCCTTTTCCCAATCTCGGCAAGGATGTGAGTTCCATGCGAACCACTGTCTTGGATCGATTGCGTCGCGTCGAGTCGCAGGCCATCGAAGTGGTACTCGGAGATCCAATGGGCGGCATTTGCCAGGAAGAATTCGCGCACGGGGCAGCTGTCTCTTCCGTCGAAGTTGATCGAAGGTCCCCACTCGGTGCCGTCTTCTGAGAAATAACGATCGGAATATTTGGTCAGATAATTGCCGTCGGGCCCGATGTGGTTGTAGACGGCGTCGAGGATGATGCCGAGGCCGTGCTGATGAGCGGCGTCGATCATGCCGCGAAGATCGTCAGGGCTGCCATACCCGTGAAAAGGCGCGAAGAGATCGACGCCATCATAGCCCCAGCCTACTTTTCCTGCGAATTCGCAAATCGGCATGCATTCGAGCACGGTGATCCCGAGGTCGCGCAGACGAGGAAACTGGGCTATCGCCGCAGCGTAGGTTCCCTTGAGAGTAAAAGTGCCAATGTGCAGTTCGTAGAAGACCTGTCCTGGGAGAGCAACGCCGCTCCACCTAGACTCGTTTTCGCTCCATCTGTAAGCATGAGGGTCAATAATTTCCGAAGGGCCGTGCGGGCCTTCCGGCTGGTATCGCGATGCGGGGTCGGGAAATGCGTCGCCCCCGTCCAGGCTGAAGCGATAGCGGTCCCCAGCGCGTGCATTGCGAACCAGTCCCACGAAATAGCCGTAGTTCTCAGCCGAGAGTGGATGCCTTGAGCCGTTCGCCGTAAGCACGACGTCAACTTGGCGGGCGACGGGCGCCCACACGCGAAACTCTGTACCGTGAGGTGTCGGAATTGCTCCGATCAAGGAAGACGTGCCCGTGGCCAGCATGCAGATCCTGAGTCTCTTTCCTGCATTAATTGCCCAATAAGATTAAGATGCAGATTTTCGGGACCGCTCGTGAGCATCCTCCAAAACAACGCCGTGCAATTTGCGAAAGGGTCGCAATTTCTTTGCGTCAAGTGGCATTCACTAGGTCCTTCCGTCTTCTCCAGATCGGAGTTAAGGCTGCCTAGTTCAGTCGGATGCAGTGTGGTTTTCAGGCGGATGCCACGCCCGGCCTGCTGAAGCGAAAAGATCGAGGTTGTCTTTGACCTCTTTACCCCTTAGACTGCTCACGCACCGCAAGCAAGGAGTGACGCATGCGTAGACTCGTACGGACCGTTCTGGTGGCCTTGGCGTTCGGGCCGGTTCTGGGTGCTGTTTCTGCAAGCGCGCAATGGGTGATGGTGGCACGAGCTGTTTCGGGACAGATCCAGCAGATGAGCCACAAGGGGGAGAATGGCAGCGGTGGCTACGATGTGGCCACGGTGATGCTGGAAGCAAATGCGGACAAGGTGTATTCCACAGCTCTTGCTTCGCTCAAGGCGCACGAAGGCATCAAGGTGACGAAGAGTGATGCGAAGAAGCGCCTGATCGAATTCACGAACGGCACCCAGTATGCCAGTCTTCAGGCTATGCCCTTTGCAGACAAGCTGAGCCAGTTGATCATCGCGTCAACCCTCAATGGCACGCAACCGGATGCCACCTCGCTGGTGCTTCAAGGCGTGCTGCGGGTTTGCAAGGAAATGAACGTGAAGTGTACGACGGGCGAGGGATAATGCTTTACTCCATTTCGAAGGCAACATACATCATCGCGGATTGGCGTTCTACTTCAAGGACGACGGGGTCGCCGGGATTAAAGCCTGCGAGACTCTTCCGGAATTCATCCGAATTGGTGACGCTCTTTCCGTTGACCGCGCGAACTACATCTCCCACCTGAAGGTCTGCTAACGTCGCCGGCTCCTCGCCAAGGAGACCGGCAACGATGACGCCGCGCTTCGAGCGGATGGAAGGCAAAGCTTCGGCGAGTGAGTCGTCGAGATCGAAGACGAATATACCGAGTGGGGCTATCAGGTCCTTTTTCGGGTCGATCAAATCAGACAAGCTGTCGACCGCCGGCGGCAAATCCATCGGAGTAACGGAAAGCGTGACCGGATTTCCTTTGCGCAAAACCACCATGCGGAGTGGAGTCCCGCGCTGGTGCATATAGAGAAGTGCGGTGTACTTGGGCAGGGAGTCCACCGGCAGGCTGTCCATGGTTTTCACGATATCGCCGGGCTCAAGTCCAGCGCGCGCGGCGGGCCTGCCTTCCTCGACGTCTGTGATGATCACGCCCCAATCCTGGGGCAGCTTGAGTCCTGCAGCGAGCGGACCGGTAATGGTCTGCGCGCGCGCCCCAATGGTAACGCCCCGCACAATGCCATGCTGCTTCAGCTCGTTGTAGACAAATCGAACTACGGGCTCGGGAATGGCGAACCCGAGGCCCTCGCTCCCTCCACCGGAGGTGAAGATGAAAGTGTTGATGCCGACAAGGCTCCCATTGCGATCGACCAGGGGGCCGCCGCTGTTGCCGGGATTGATGGGAGCGTCGGTCTGCACGTAGACCATCGGGCGGTCCAGCTCTGGCTGCCGTCCTGCCGCACTGACGATACCTTTGGTGACAGTGTGGTCCAGTCCCTCCGGCGCGCCGATGGCGATTACGGTTTGCCCCAGATGCACCTGGTAAGACTCCGGCAGAGGAATGTGGGGAAGTCCGCTCGCGTTGATCTTGATGACGGCAAGATCGGAGAAGCGGTTGGCGCCAATGAGCTTCGCTTCGTATACATGCTGCGTGCTCGCGAGGGTGGTGTTGCCGATCATCAGCTCAACCGTCGCCGGCGCGAGGATAACGCGAATGCGCAGCGCCCCCTGGACCACGTGATTGTTGGTGACGATGTATCCGTCGGGATCGACGATTACGCCTGAGCCGATCGAGCGCTGTCGCTCCAGGGTTTGCTGGTCCGAGGTTTGATCTTTGTCGGAGTCGTGCTCGGGTGTTCCGAAACCCGTGACCTCGATCCGCACCACAGACTGCATGGTGCGCTCGGCCACCTTGTCGATGGCCTGATCGTACTGCTCGAGAATGGAAGAATCGGCGGGAGGTGTTTGCGCTTGAAGATTCTGCGCCTCGACCGGCAGGGCGAATGCAAGGTTGACAAGCAGAACGGAGAGAGCAGGTCGAAGATTCATTCGATTCCTCGGGGCTTCATTCGATTCCTCTGGGCTTCATTCGATTCCCTTAGGTGCAAGGTTCGCCTCAATGGGCGCTGAGCCTGCCACGACAGCCTCCGGTGTTTTCTCGATGGTTTCCCACTTCAGGATCTTCAGATCGAGCACAAAGATCGCGTACATTACCGGTACCTGCAGTTTGGTGACGATGGTTGCGACGAGCAGTCCTCCGATCTGCGCATAGCAGAGCGGCTTCCAGAGCGGACCTCCGTGCATGGCAAGCGGAACCAGCGCAAGGACCGTCGCAAATACGGTGATGAGCACGGGACGCAAGCGAAGGATGCCGGCGTCGATGAGTGCAAGTTCAAAGTCGTCGCCTTCAATGTGACGCTCCTCGATGAAGTCGAAGAGAACGATGGAATGGCTCACGATCACACCCACGAGGCTGGCCACACCGAGAAACGCCATAAATCCGAAGGGCTCATGCTCAATCCACAGCGCAGCGAACGCGCCGATCATGCCGTACGGAGCAGCGGCAAGAACGAGCAAAGGCTTGATGCCATTCCTGAACTGAAATGCGAGCGCGAGGAAGATCGTCGCGGTGGAGACGACCATCACAATGGCCATATTTCTGAAGCCGGTCTTAGTCTTGTCAAACTCGCCTCCGATCTGGATACGGTATCCGGGCGGCAGCCCAGCTTCGATCTCGCGGAGCTTCGGCATGGCCTGTTTGAGCACTTCCGAGCTGAGGTGTCCTGACACCGGGAAGCTGCGCACGTTGATGGTTCGAAACTGCTCGTACCTGACGATGCGGCCCGTCATCAGGTCATGATCCACGCTAGAAATCTGCACGAGGGGAATCTTGTTGTTGTCCTGAGAGGCGTAGACGTAGAGGCTCTGAATGTCGGAGAGCTGCGAGCGCTCCTGCATGCGGAGCCGCGCGACTATCGGAATCTGTTTCTGGCCTTCCTGGAGGACGCTGACCGTAGTTCCGCTCATGCCGGCCGTGGATGAGTTGGCCACATCCATGTTGGTGACGCCGGCGAGATTTGCCCGGTCTGGATCGATGCTGAAGACGATCTGCGCGCTGTCCTGATCCCACTCGTCGCGGGTGCGCTCGGCGATCGGTATGGATCGGAAGATATCTTTGACTTTTTCTGCGATAGCCCGCAGCCGGCGTATGTCCTGGGCCTCCTGCTGCGCATCGACGTCGGCCGTGCTCGAGATTCGGATCTCAATTGGATAGTCCATCGGATTGGTCAGGAGCTGGCGTGCATCCATGCGCGCGCCGGGAATCGTCGAGCTAAGCACCGGCTGCAGCTCCCTGATGAACTGCGGAGTGATCTCCTTGTCCTTCACCTCGATCAGCACCTGTGCGTAGTTCAGTTGCTGTGCCTGTGGTGAGGCCGAGAACCAGAAGCGAGGGCCGCCTCCGCCAACGAATGTGGTGATGTAACGCAGAACGGCTTCAGAGTTGCCAGAAATTCGTGAGTGTTCCGTGGCGAAGCGTGCAGCTTGTTCTCGAACCACCTGTTCCACTTTGAGCGCGGTCTGGTTTGTGGTCGTCAGATTTGCATCATTTGGAAGCCAGACGTCGATGTACGACCAGTACTGCACGTCCTCGGGAAAGAACGCGGTGTTCAGTCTGGAGAGGATGTAAAGTCCCGCGGCGAGAAAGACCAGCGAAGCCAGAAAAAACTTCCAGCGGTGCTCGATCGAATACATCGCGATGCGCGTGTAATAGCCGTAGAAGCCGCTTTTGCGCCGCTCTTCGAGAGACTCTTCGACTTTCTTCTCCGGCCGCAACAGGTAATAGCCGAGCAGGGGCAGAAACGTCATCGAGACGAGGCGCGAAGCAACGAGCGCGACTGTCATGACGATGGGCAGGCTGTGGATGAACTCGCCCGAACTACCGGTAAGCATGAGAAACGGCAGATAAGCGACGATGTTGGTGATGGTCGCATACATGATGGCCGTGGCGAGCTTTGTGGGACCAAGCCATGCAGCGATGATATTCGGATGTCCTTCAGCAAGTGCCCGTTTGATGGAATCGCCTGCGATGACCGGATCATCGACAAGCAGGCCAAGTGCGATGATCAGCGTGGCCACGGAGACCTGCTGGATGTCTTCGCCTATGAGATACAGCGTGCCGAAGGTCATGGCCAGCGTTATGGGTATGCAGATGGCCATGAGCAGAGCCGAGCGCCACTCCCAGAAGCCAAGCCAGGAGACAAGCACGACCAGAGCGATGGCCTCGTAGAGCGCGTCCATGAACAGCGCTATATTTTCTTTGACCTGGAGCGGCTGATCGGACGTGCGCGCAATGATGAGGTCGTCAGGCAGATACCGCTTCACCGCTGCGAGTTTCTCGTCGACACTTTTGCCGAAGGCCCCGATCTGCTGGTCATTCTTCACCTGAACGGCAATCGTTACGGCGCGGCTGCGATGCCAATGGCCGTCCTTGTCAGCCCAGGTGAGGTAGTTCAGATATTTCGCGGGACTCTGATATCCGCGGGAGATGTCTACGAGGTCGCGAAGATACACGGGGCTATGTTCCGCAGTAGACGAGGTGCCGATAATGACGTCGCCGATCTGCTGCGGCGTGACAAATTTTCCTGAGGGATCGATCAGGATGGTCTTAGGACCGACCTCAAGCTGGCCGCCCGCCAGCGTAATATTGCGCGCGCCGAGGACATCCTTCAGGTTTGCAGGCGTCATGCCGTATTGCGCGAGCTGCTCCTGCGAGTAGTCGAGATAGATCTGCTCCTGAAGCACGCCCTTGCGGTCAATCTTCGCGACCTCCGGCGCACCCTGCAGTGTTCTTGCGATCAAATCGGTGAAGTTATCGAGATCGCGGTAAGAGTACCGGTCGCCTGCTACCGCAGCAAGCTTCGACCGCGTCTCGCCGGGATCATGAATGAAGACGGCGGGCCACGCATCGGGATGTATCTCAGAGCTGTGGAGCTTCTCTATCGCTACTTTTCTGCCCAACTCGCGCATTTCATCGTCTCTGAGCTTCGAGGCGACATCGACTCCGATGAAGCCGCTTCCTTCAAAAAAATGAGGGTCAGCGATCTTCTTGTCGGCGATGGCAGCGTCCACAACAGACCGGAACGAATCGCGAACGAGCGATGCGGAGACGGACAGCGGAAACGCGAACACGATGCTTACGCGGGGCTGCGGTGATTTGAGCGACTCCTGAGCGCGGGTCGCCTCAATGGTCTTGCGAATGGATGAGGCGCGCAGAGCGACTTCGATGTCGCTTGCGGGAGGACTTGCGACCGTCAGCATGAGAGCGGCGGTATCGCCGAAGTCGCTGTTGAACTGGACGGGCCCTGCGCCCTGTGGCAGCTTGCTGTTGAGCGCGTTCAGCTTGAGATTAATGTCAGAGAACTGCTTCTTGGTGTCGGTCACGCTGTCATCAAGTTGAACGTAGACCAGCGAGAGTCCGGGGAAGCTGATGGAGCGGATTCCGAAGTCCGAGGGTACAGGCGGCTTGAGGAAAGGACTCTGCGCCACGGTCTGTTCGACCTGGCGCGTCACGAGTTGCTCCACTTCCTGCGCAGTCGCTCCCGGCCACGAGGTGGTGGCGACTGCCACCCGCACAGGAATGCTGGGATCCTTTCGCTTGGGCATGTGCTCGTAGCCGTACCATCCCCAGACGCAAACCGCGAGCAGCAGGATGAGCGAGAGCTGACGCTTCTCGACAAAGAAGCGCGCCGTGTTGTGCGTGCTGGCGATGTACTCGGCTTCAGACTTGTGGATCATGGCACTCGCTCTGCGCAGGGCGGAATCTAAGGGGCTACGCGCACCTTGTCCCCGTCCCTGACCAGGTTTACGCCTGTGGTGATTACTCTGTCTCCTGCATTTACACCGGACTTTGCGACGATCAGGTTCCCATAGGTATCGCCAAGTTCGACGGGCCGCAACCGAGCAGATTTGAGATCATCGCTGCCTTCAGCGGTCATCACGGCGAAGCTGTCCGCACGGGCTGGATTACGGATCACCGCCGCGAGTGGAACTGCTACGGCAGGCTCTGACAGGCGCTGTCCTTCGAGAGCGAGCGAGGCGATCATTCCCGGCTTCAGCTCGTTCCGGCGATTCGAAATCGTGATCTCGACGGAAAACACCCGGCTCTTTGCATCGGCAGAGGGAGAAATCGCGCTGACACGTCCATTAAACGGCTGCGGCAGGGCATCAGTCGCGACGACAAAGTGCTGGCCCAGCTTCACGCGATTGATATAGGTGTCGGGGACACCGAAAACAGCTTTCACGGAGCTGGTATCAGCGAGAGTGAAGCCCTTGGTTGCAGGACCCACCAGACTGCCCACGTCAACGTTTCTCGCTACCAGCCATTCGCTGAAGGGCGCTTTGAGAGAGCAGTTGTCCAAAGCGACACTTGCCTCGCTGACCTGCGCCTCTGCTCCAGAGACAGAAGCGGCGGTGCTGTCGAGCTGCGCCTTCGCGGAATCGTAATCCGGCGCGGTTGCACTTTGGGTTGCGTACAGAGCGGATACCCGTTCCCAGCTTAGCCTGGCCTTCTCATGTTCAGCCTGCGCGCGCGAGAGCTGCGCCTTGGCTTGCTGCAGCCGGTCGAGATAGTCCTGCTGCTTGACCACGGCGAGGACGGTGCCTTTGGGTATCCAGTCCCCCTGATCGACAAAGCGTTTACCTCCGCTCGGACTCGGCACCTGGTAGATGCTGTCGATGTAGCCGTTCGACTGGAAGGCAAGGTCCACCTGGGAGTACGGCACGATGTTTGCCGAATACCTGGTGCCGCTTCCTACAGAGATGGCCTGCACAGCCGCAGTCTCCACCGGCACGGGGAGAACCTGGCGAGATTCTTCATGCTTGCACCCTGCGGTCAATGCGATGGAGACGGCAAGGAGCGCGAGCAGAAGCTTTCGCGGAGAGATACCGTAGGTCATACGCTCACTCCTCGCCGAGGGCCTTTTCGAACTGCGCCTTGGCGTTCCAGAAGGAGAGCAGGCTCTCTTCGTAGTCGTGGTTGGCGTTTGCAACGGCGGCCTGCTGCTTGAGCACATCGCGCAGAAGCACGGAAGACTGCGCGAACTGGTCGTTCACCTCGCGCAGCTTTTCGTTTGCGGCGTCGCGCGCGGCCTGTGCGACCGCGAGCAGCCCGCGGCTTTCACTGAGCTTGCGAAAGGTATTGTCGACGTCGAGCAGTACCTGCGAGCGGACTTGATCGAGCTGAACCTCGCTTTGCTGCACCGTGATGCCCTTTTCTTTCACGTCATCTCGGCGCTGGCCCCAGTCGAATGGATCCCAGTTCATCGCCACGCCGGCGGTGAGGATGTTTTGTGGCAGCAATTCAGTGTTGATCGGTGTGAAATACCGGACGGCCGCGCCGATTGAGGGAATGAATCGCGATTTCGCGAGCCTGCGATCGTATTCCGCGCGGTCGACATCGATCTTCGCTTCCTGTACTTCGGGCCGTTGCTCAAGTGCCGTCTGCCTCGCCTGTTTCAACTCCATCTCCTCGGGAGTTGCCGGAGGGACCTGCTGTGTTCGAAACGGAGTATCGATGTCCCGGCCGAGAAGATCGTTGAGGTGTTCCTTTTGGGTCTGGAGATTATCGCCCAACGTGACGAGCTGCTGCTGCGCCTGTGCCAGCTGCGCTTTTGCTTCCAGGCTGTCGGACTTCAGGACTGATTTCTGCTCGAGGTACTGAGTAGCGAGGCGATCTGTCTCGACATATTGCTTCACCAGTGCCTTCTGGGCATCCATCGCGCTCTCTGTCTGCAGGACTCCATAGTAGGCCTGCTTTACATCCGCGACGACGGATTGCTGCTTTCCCTTGTACTGCTGCTTTGTCTTGTCGCTCGATAGCTCCTCTTCGCGTACGGCAAGGTGGATCTGATAAAGCTGTGAGACCGGCTGGTCCACAGTGGCTATGGCATACCCTGTAATCCCATGCGAGAGCGGGATAGAAGTATTCTGGGTCGGGATTGGTGTGCCGTTGATCTTTCCGAACACACCCTGCTCGAACGTGAACGAGGGTGAGGTGATATCACCGCTGGCGAGCAGGCTGGTGTTGAAGATGGGAAAGCGCCGCGTCTTCACTTCCGCTACCTGCAACAGCGACTTCATCACGTCCAGTTTGGCCAGTTGCACCGGCCTGTTATTTGCCAGAGCGATCTGAATAGCCTCCGCCAAGGGCAGTTCCGGTCCCTGCTCAGTTGCATCCTGCGTGAGCGCCGGCAGAGCGAACAGACAAACAACTCCGGCGAGGATACGGCACAGAGAGATCAGGCGGTTTCCTCGTGTCCCTACCATCGGCCGCTGGCCATGATGGCCTTCATCTGCGAGGCCGTACAGCCATATGCGAAAAATCGGGGTACGACGAGCAGGGAAGGGAAAACGAAAACAGCATTCATTTCGAATCTCGCGTTCCGTGGAGACGACGATTTCGCATTGGCGAATAGCGGTCGAATCGCAAATGATCGGCAACGGCAGCGTCACGCGAAGCTCCGGCCTGGTTGTCTGGATCGGGAAATCCGCCCTTCGCAGCGTAGAGGAAATTTAATCTCCGCCTGCGGGCCGGTCAATAGAGAAATGCGGGAGAGAGAATGCGCGGCAGGACTACACGATGGCGCGCGTGGCTGGCCCCATGAACGCAACGAGCCGCAGAGAGACGGGCTTCGCCGGTCAGATCAGTCAGTCGTGGTGGAAACGGGCAGGCGCGGTTCGGTGCGCCCTTTTGCAGCGCGTGCGTACTGAACCGGCCAGGTAACCTTGTGTCCCAGGGCTTCCGCGGCATACAGCGGCCAATATGGGTTGCGGAGGAATTCGCGCGCCAGCAACACGAGATCCGCCTGGCCGGACCGGATGATCTGGTCGGCCTGTGCAGGTTCCGTGATGAGGCCGACGGCGCCTGTGGGAATGTCCACCTGGTGCCGAATTGTTTCGGAGTGATGAACCTGGTAGCCCGGACCCACGGGAATCTGCTGCGCAGGATGGTTGCCCCCGGTCGAAACATCGATGAGGTCGACGCCCTCACGCCTGAGGTGCCGCGCCAACTCTACAGACTGCGGCAGGTCCCACGCCGGACCAAGCGATTGCGGAGCCCAGTCAGTAGCGGAGATCCTGACTAACAACGGGAGATGTTGCGGCCATGCCGCACGAACCGCGCGAACCACTTCGAGAAGCAAGCGGATCCGGTTTTCGAAACTGCCGCCATATTCGTCAGTGCGGTGGTTCGAAAGCGGCGACAGGAACTCGTGCAGAAGATAGCCGTGAGCGGAGTGTATTTCTACGAGGTCAAATCCAGCATCAACCGCGCGGCGGGCGGCAGCTACGAAATCCGAAACAATTTGGTGGATCCCCGCGCGGTCGAGTTCAAGGGGAACGCCGTAAGCCTCATCGAAGGGGATCGGAGATGGTGCCACCGGCTGCCATCCTCCTTCGGACTCGGGAATCAGGCGAACTTTCTCCCATGGCACAGCCATGCTGGCCTTGCGTCCGGCATGCGCCAACTGTGTGCCGGCATAAGAGCCATGCTGGTGGAGAAATTCGGTGATGCGCCTTAGGCCGGAGATGTGGTCATCCTTGTAGATTCCGAGGTCCTGCGGGGTGATACGGCCTTCCGGGTTTACGGCATTGGCCTCGGTGATGACGATGGCTGCCCCTCCGATCGCGCGGCTTCCCAGGTGGACGAAATGCCAGTCGTTTGCAAAGCCATCGGTGCTGGAGTATTCGCACATCGGCGAAACAACGATGCGATTGGTCAGCGTGAGGCTGCGCAAGTTTAGCGGAGCGAAAAGATGCCGGCTCGTAGTGGTCACGAGGGTTTGATGCTCACCAACGCCGGCGGGCGTCGAAATGTTCGCGGCGTCAGGCCTTGTGGTTTAAAACTCCTGCGGTGTGGCGGTCTTGCCCCGTGTGGCTGAGACTGTAGGCCGCGGCCAGCAATGAGATATGGGAGAAGGCCTGGGGGAAATTCCCCACCTGACGCCTCCGCTTCGTATCGTATTCCTCTGCGAGCAAGCCGACATCGTTAGCCAGCAGCAACAGTCGCTCAAACAGCTTCTCGGCCTCTGCATGCCGGCCAATCAGCTTGAGGCAGCAGACCATCCAGAAACTGCACGCGAGGAATTTCCCTTCACTGCCGCGCAGGCCGTCGCTGGTTTTTGAGGTCTCGTAGCGCATAACAAGGCCATCTTGCATAAGATACTTTTCAATGGCGGTTACCGTGCCGAGAATGCGCGGATCGTCCGGCGGCAGAAAGCCGACGACGGCCAGCAGCAGCGCGGAGGCATCAAGATGCTTTGCCCCGTAGTGCTGCACGAAGCTGTTCAACCGCTTGCTGAAGCCCTTTTCGCAAACCTGCCGGTGAATAGCATCCCGCGTCTTTTTCCAGCGCCTTATGGGAGCCTGGAATCCGCACTTCTCGGCAATCCTGATCGCGCGGTCGAAGGCCACCCACGCCATCACCTTGGAATACGTAAAGTGCTTCGCGCCGCCCCGCACCTCCCAGATACCTTCATCCGGCAATTGCCAGATGCTTTCCAGGTGCTTCACCATGGCCCGCAGGAGGGCAAATTCAGCAGCGCGGAACTCACGCGTCAAGGAACGATATGTCCAGAAGAAAGTATCGAGTAGTTCGCCGTAGGTATCGAGTTGTAGCTGGCCCGCCGCCGCATTGCCGATGCGCACCGGGCGAGAGTTCTCGTATCCGGGGAGCGCATCGATTTCCCACTCGGCAAGGAGCCGCTCGCCTGCAACTCCGTACATGATCTGCGCCTGGTCGGGATTGCCGGCAACGGTCCGGCGAAGCCAGTTCATCCAGTCCCGGGCCTCTTCATGGTAGCCGCTGTTCATCAACGCGAGCAGGGTCAACGTGGAGTCGCGAAGCCAGCAGTAGCGGTAATCCCAGTTGCGCACGCCGCCGATATCCTCGGGGAGGGAGGTTGTCGGGGCGGCGATGATTCCGCCCGTGGGAGCATAGGTTAGAGCCTTGAGTGTGATGAGTGAGCGCTCGACCATCTCGCGGTGGCGTCCCTGGTAGGTGTGCTTGCCGGTCCAATCCATCCAGAAAGTGCGAGTCTCTCAGTAAGCTTTCTGCACATCGATCGGGGGGCCCACCCATTCCTCGCGGTAATTTCCGTAATCGCCGTAGGTGAGCACGAACGAAATCTTCTGGCCTTTACGAACAGTGAACTCGCTCAGCGTACGGAGGCCTTTGCCCTCCAAGGGGGCTGTCGTGTGCATCCAAACGGA
>JAFAKX010000045.1 GCA_019234945.1 Silvibacterium sp. | reverse complement strand
CGCACTATCAAAACCCTCGTTGCTTAGGAGCCTGGGCCGCCAGCCGCTTTCAGCTGCATCGAACCAGGCAGAAATCGCATCGACAATCGTTTCGCGAGTAACTGCCGGTGAGCAGAAGCCGCCATTGAAAAGCACGGCATCGGGTCGAGCCATTCGGTGGGTTGCAGGCGAGCCGTTCATGGCAGCAGCCGCCTGCGTTAGAAACGCGGCGAGGTGCCTGGTGATAGCAGGATCGCTGGCGTAGGGCAGACCAAGTTCGCGAAGCGCCGTTGGCCGGCTACACGATGGCATCTCATCAGGCGCAGTGATCGGCAGGAACCCGGTGGTCAGAATCTGGAGAACTTCCTCGCGCGTCAGATCAACGCTGAGCGTCTGCCCGACCACCGCCCGGCCGCTGCCCAGGATCGTGACCGTCACGCGCTCCAGAGATGAATCGCTGAGCAGCCGCTCTTTCGCGGAACAGCAGGACCGACGCAATGCCAAACGTTGTCGCAGCGTGAGCTTGATATCGTTAAGCTTCTCTTCCACGCGGCGGGCAAGGGCGAAATCGAGATTGTCACCACCGAGCAGAAGGTGCTCGCCTATGGCGGTGCGCTCAAAACGATGCTCACCATCGACCAGACGGACACTGACCAGGCTGAAGTCGGTCGTGCCGCCGCCGATGTCGCAGATCAGGATCAGATCGCCATCGCGGAGGTCCTCGCCGTTTCCCGCTTGGACATTTCGATTCACCGCAATCCACGCATAAAAAGCTGCCAGCGGTTCTTCGAGCAGGGTGAGTTTTTCGAGGCCGGCGCGGCGAGCAGCTTCAACCGTCAGCTCACGCGCATCCTCATCGAACGAGGCAGGCACAGTGAGGACAGTTTCCTGATGCTCAAAACGCGTTTCTGCGTCGGTCCCCATTGCGCCATTCCAGGCGTCGCGCAGATGCATGAGGTAGCGCGCGGATGCTTCTACAGGGGAGATCATCGGCTGCGGCGGTTCAGCCTGCGCCGGAAGGATGCTGGCGTGGCGATTCACGCCAGGATAGGAAAGCCATGACTTCGCCGAGGACACCTGGCGTGTGGGGACAAGCCCTCCCATCTCGCGCGCGAGCAGACCGGTGACCATGGGCGGATCTTCATCCCACGTGGCGCTGACGGCTCCGGCAGACAGCTCATGTTCGGTTGGGAAGTAAAGAAAGGAAGGGAGCGTGGGTAATGTGCGGACTTCACCCCGTGCTACCAACTGCGGTATGGGAAACACATGAATCGGAGAGTCCAAATCGGGCGCTTCCTCAGTGTCGAAGTACGCCACAACAGAGTTTGTCGTGCCCAGATCGATGCCGATCAGATAACGGGAAGGCACCGATGATCTCACCTTCCGGTCTTTTCGCGGATGTTCAGCTCAAGCTTCCAGCGCTGCTTGCCGTCACGGGATACGCACCAGACCTCGAGCGTGCCGATTTCGGTAACGCGCGTCTCGAGCCTCACTGGCACAACTGTTCCCTGCTGCCCATCCAATATAAGCGTGACTTCCAGCGGTCCGAGTTCCTCCAGATCGTCACCCCAGTCTTCGAGCAGGCTGCCGACATGGTCCTGCTTGCGAACGCTGGAAGTGAGGAAACGAAACTCGGCTGGCTCGCCGACGACGAGGCCAAACTCTCTGTTAGGGATAGTGGCCTCGGTGCCTTCCTCCATGCCGAAGGGAACGACGCAGAGCGCTTTGAGCGGCGCTTCCATTCCGGGCACCGCAGGCATGGCGCTTTCAATTCCGATGTAATAGGTGCGCGAAGCGCCACTGCGAATGCGCACGCCGCGTCCGCGCCGCGCCTTACCGTAGTAGGCAGCGCCGCGCGCAACGGCGTGTTCCAGATCAGGAGCGTCGAGGATTTGCTGTGCCCCGAGCCCGTCGAAATCTTCTTCTTTTAGCCAGCTGTTCAGGACCTGAACCACCTGGTCGCGCAGCACAGCTGCTTTCATCACTCCGCCGTTGAACAAGATGTGCGTGGGACACGCCAGCCCGCTGCGGCCGCGCCGGATGGCCGCCGCCTCGAGGCTGTTGCGAATTTGCTCCGACAGAAACCGCGCGAGATGTTTGGTGATAGCCGCATCAGCTGCGTACGGCAGGCCAAGTTCCTGAAAGCCAATACGGCGCTGCCGCGCGGGTAACTCGCTGCTCGCGACCTCCGGGAAGAATCCTTTGACCAGAACCTGGTCGAGGTCTTCGCGTGTCAACTCCGTCTTGATGGTGCCGCCGATGAGCTTTGTCCCCTTGCCCAGCAAGGTGATTGGGGCACTCTGCGTTCTGGGCGATGCGAAGAGCTTTTCCTTCGCCATGCGGCACTGATGCCACAGCCCGTGCAACTGCCAGGTATCGACGCGGTGGCCAGAAGCTTCAAGTCGGTGCTGCAAGACACGCGCCAGGGCAAGGTCCATGTTGTCGCCGCCCAGGAGGATGTGATCACCTACGGCAACGCGCTTCAGCGTCAGTTCGCCATTCTCTTCGGAGACGGTGATGAGACTGAAATCCGTTGTGCCGCCGCCGACGTCGCAGACGAGGACGAGATCGCCGACTTTGATTCGGCTGCGCCATGCATCGCCCTGGCTTTCAAGCCACGCGTAAAACGCTGCCTGTGGTTCTTCGAGCAACGTTACGTGCTGAAAGCCAGCCTGTTCGGCGGCGCGCCTGGTGAGCTCGCGTGCTTCTTCATCGAACGAAGCAGGCACAGTGAGCAGAACGTCCTGCTCCGCCAACGCGAGTTCCGGTTGGTCCGCTACCTGCCCACTGTCCCAGACGGTGCGCAAGTGCTGCAGGAACTGCGAGGATACTTCCACTGGCGATAGTTTCGGCACTTCCTCCGGAGCCTGCCAGGGCAGGATCGGCGCCGTGCGGTTCACGCCCGCATAAGAAAGCCAGGATTTGGCTGAGGCAACCAGCCGGCTTGGGCTCTCCGCACCACGTTTGCGTGCAAGTTCGCCGATCACTAGCTTCGGCTCGGGGTCCCATGGCAACGCGATGCTGCCCCCGGGAAAATCAAATTCGCCCGGGATGTAAAGAAACGACGGCAGCAGCGTGCGTTCCGCCACTTCGCCCGGATTCACCAGCTGCGGAATGGCGCAGATCTCGATGCGGCTGTGCTCCTCTGCGGCAGTTGCGTCGGAGCGTGCCAGTGCGGAATTTGTCGTCCCGAGGTCGATGCCAACGATGTATTTGGCCGCCAACGAACATCTCCTTTTCAAACCCAACATCCGTTGAGCAGATTTGGATCCAGCGTCACGAGAGCTCGACCTCAGCCGGCGCAACCACCATCCGCCCGGCGGCCTGCGGCAATGGGGGCAGATTCGCTTCCCTCACGCGCCAGCCTTTGTGTCGCAACATACCGCGCACTGGGGGCTCTCCCGCCACATTACCGATCAATTTGATGGCTGCCGGATCAAAACCCGCTTGCACCGTCACCGGTTGATCCTCCTCTGAGTCCAGAATCGGCTCCAGCTTTACATATTGGTCGAGCACCTGTCGGCAAGTGTCGTGAATTGTGCGAACAGCGGCTCCGAGCTGAGTGTCGGGATAGGCGGAGATGTTCTCTGTCAGGAAATCGATGAGCCGCCCATCGCGTTGTAGCAGCGCGAGCATCTGTATGGCGCGATCGAACGCTTCCGGTGCAGGCCGTTCAGCTTCCTTCAGACGAGCGTTGGAAGCAGTCTGAGCGGCAGGCGCCTGCGGAGCCGTACCAGGACCCTTGAGCGCTTTCTCCGCGATGTCGTTGGGAATTTCAGCGTGGAACAGGATCGAAAAAAAACACCGAAAGGCAAATACTAGTCGTTCCCAGAATCCGTTCATAGGCACTCCGGACAATCAGTAGAAAGCTCAATAAACCAGAATATTGGGCCTCGCGCTCGGTATTAAATACAAGCAGTTCGCTGGCACCATGATACTAAGACCATTCGTAATCGAAGGACCATGCGTTCCAAATCATTCTCTTCAGATGCCAGCGGCTCCGCAGGATGCCTTTTAATTACAATGGCTTTCACCATGTGACGATCGCCGTTGAGCAGGGCTCCCCTCGAAACAATGTCGACCGCCTATGCAAAGCGTCCGTCGACGCCAAGATGGCGCGCGAGGATGTGCTGTCTGCTCCATGGCACCAAATTGCCCCCTTTGAAGGAGACAACCTGGTGCCAGACCCAGGTAAGGCCAGGCACCGCAATATGTGCTGACCCTTTCGATTGCTGGTTTGCGACTCAAAACGTGAGCTTGAGTGCGAATTGCACCAGACGCGGATTGTTCACGGTTGAGTTGACCGCGCCGAAGCCATTGCTCGACTTTATCGAGCCGTCAGCATTCAGGGTGGCGAGGGCTAAGTCGTTGGCCGGCAGACCGAACTGCGCGTGGTTGAACAGGTTGAAGAATTCAGCCCGGAAATTCAGACTCATTTCTCTCGGTAAAGGAAATTGTTTGATGACGGAGAAATCAGTGTTGACGAAGCCGGGACCTGTAACCGGAACGCGAGATGCGTTCCCGAGTTGTCCGATGGGAGGCGCAACAAAACATGAAGGATTGATGTATTGATGCTGGCCGTGATTCGCGGCATACACGTCGCATCCGACGGCCCGACTGGGTCGATTCCAGTTGTTCCCATTGCCACCGTTCTGGAAGAAGGAGCCGGACTGGTTATTGCTGTAGATCAAGGGATCCGGAAAGCCCGAGGCTATCCTCTGGATGACGGTCGCCTGGTAGCCGCCGAGAAGGGTGTTGGTCAGATTATTCCAATTGCCACCCCACCGCTTGCCCTGGCCGAAAGGAAGATCGTAGATCACGCTCCCGGTGAAGCTGTGATAGAGATTGATCTGTGATAATGCGTAATCCAGTTTTCGCCAGTTAGGGAGCGGAAAATAAGGCGCGCTCAACAGCGAACCCAGGCCGTCGGACAGACCGTTATCAGAGGTATGGGAATAGGAGTAGGCGAGCAACGCGTAAAGGCCGTGCTTCGCCGTCTTGGTTTCTGCTTTGATCTGCAGCGAGTCGTAGTTTGTGTCACCGACATCGCCGAAAAGCAAGATGGTATCGAACGTATTATAGGGAGGAATATAGGGCTGCCCTCCGGCTAGGCAACCAAGCGTGTAGCCGGCAACAACGCCACAGGCGCTCGGGCTGGCCGTATTAAGGTCATTGCCCGCAACCAGGATATGGTTGCCGCGCGATCCAGCATAGCCCATGGTAAGCACAACGTTGCCGGGCAATGCCTGTTCGACGTTGAAGTTATACTGGCGCACCGTGCCTAGCTTGAAGTTTGTGGGCTGCGTATAAAACGAGCCGGTAAATGTTCCAACGGTGGGTGGCGCCGGAATGGCTTGAAATCCGCTGGAGAGACTGATGGCGGAGGGCGTGTGTCCGAGCACCGTGGCGCAGTATGAGGTCGAGAAGGCGCAGCCTGCGGAGGCAAACGCGTCGGATTCGCCGAGAAACGGCGGATTTTGCCACAGACCCTGTGCCCCCTGGCTCCACGCTGAGTCGTGAAATATGGCGAAGCCCGCGCGAAACACGGTCGTATCGCTGCCGAAAAACTTCCAGGCAGCGCCGATGCGCGGTTCGAGAGCTGTCCAGTCCATATTTACGCCGGCCGACGAACTGACCCCGTTTTGATTCGCAACCAGAAGCTGCCCGGTGTTGGGAATATAGTTTGCCAGGCGGCCGTGAGCCTCAGAGATTGGAGTGGTCATGTCCCAGGCAAGACCGAGATTGAGGGTGAGGGAAGGAGTGATTCTCCAATCGTCCTCGCCAAAGGGACGATAGATCTTCCAGCGCCGGCCGGTCACAGGCCCATTGAAAGTCTGGTCATGAATGGCCAGTCCGGTGATTCCGAGAAGGTAATCGGCCTGTGGGTTGCCGCTGATGCTCGCGCTGCTGAGACCGGTAAAGTTGCCGCCGTTGCCGATGATCCAGAAGCCATCCTGAAAGGCCTCTGCGCCGACGTTCATCTGATTGGCTCGGAAGTCAAATCCGACGTGAAGGTTATGTTTGCCACGGATGAGATCGAGTGAGTCTCGGAACGAGTAGATATTCGTCCCGCCCTGGAAGGGAGAGTACCCGCGATCTCCAATGGCCCAGTAGCCGCCTGCGACGATCGTAGAGACCAAGCCGCAGCTATACGAACCCGGGATGCACTTTGAGGTGCCGTTGGGGCATCCGAGGTTGGCGTTGGGAATACCGCCGGGCACGATGGTCGCAGAGGCGCAGGTGCCCGTGCCTTGCGAACTGATGTAGTCAAAGATGCGGTTGTAACCGAAGGTGGCCTGGTTAACCATCGAGGCCGAGAAGACATGGGTTTCGCCGATAGCTGCGTTGCGAGCGTGATTAATGATGCGCTGGTTGCTTCCGAACGCGTTCGCCTCGGCGAATCCAGACGATCCCCCCGGCACGAAGGAGAAGGCCTGATCGTAGCTGAAGCGGCCGAAGAGGGAATCGGCGGCACGGGGGGTATAGTCCACGCGGGTATCGAACTTCGTCTCGTCGAGCTCGCGGACTGGAATGTTGACGAAGTTGTATCCCGCAGCCGAGTTGTTGGCGTTCGGCACGGGGTACAGGTTCATCATTGCCTGCCCGATGTTGTTGAACAGGTTCGATGGAATCTTGTTACAGGGAGTTCCCTGTGGCTGGCTTCCGTCAGCATTGGCAGGCAAAGGGTGTCCGGCACCATCGCACTGGAAGTAGACGTTTGGATAGGTAGCAGGATTGGTTGAAGCCCCGATCATATTCGGGTTTACGATGGCCAGACCGCTGACCGGATTGCCGTAGGGATCGGCCGAGAAGTCACCTGAGCGCATGGCAAGAGAGGGAAGCAGGCCCGTGAAGGTAATGCCATGCCGCTGATACTTTTGTTCGCCGTCGACAAAGAAGAACAGCTTATCCTTCTTAATCGGCCCGCCGATCGTCCCTCCGAACTGGTTCAGGTTGAACTTTTCAGCCTTAGTTGCAAAATAACTTTTGGCATCAAGCGATGTGTTGCGGAAAAACTCGAATAACGATCCGTGGAAGTCGTTGGATCCGGACTTCGTAGTCAGAAGCACGGTGGGGCCGGCGCGAGTTCCGTACTCGGCAGAGTAGGTATAGGTCAAAACCTTGAACTCCTGGATGTCGTCGATCGAGGAGAGGATGGCGATACCGCCTGCAGTCAATTCGTTGTTGTCGACCCCGTCCAGCAACCAATCCGTACTGTTTGGACGGGAGCCACCAACGGACAAAGAGAAGGGACCGCGCGCAGCCACTTCACTGCTGGCCGCAGAGGTAAAGAAGCTGTTGGGATTCGTCTCTGAAGTGGCGCCTGCCGTAAGTGTCGCGAGCTGGACGAAGTCGCGGCCATTTAAGGGCAGTTGCGAGACTTCCTGCGAGGTGATGACCTGACCCAGGGAGGGATTGGCCGTCTCTACAGCAACAGCCTGACCCGCAACGGTCACCGTTGTGGATACGCTCGCGGGAGAAAGAGTGAAATTCAGCTCCCGGGCTTGATCAACCTGAAGGTTGAGATCTTTGGATTCGGTGCTTTGGAAACCGATAGAGTCAACGCGCACTGTATATATACCAACGGGGAGCAGCGGCAGGAGATAGTGGCCTGCATCGTCCGTCTTCGTTTCGCGCGCAACACCGGTGGTCTGGGACGTAGCAGTGACGCCGGCCCCGGAGATGTTCGCTCCGGATTTATCGACAACAGTCCCTGAGAAGCTTCCCGTGGCCTGACCGTACATAACCGGGCGCGCAGCCAAGGCACTGACGCAGACGGCGATGAGCAAGACCACTTTGCACGTCAACTTCGAACCCAGTCCCGCCGAAGATTCCGGGGATATTGTCCCACTCATTGGGCGACTCATAACGCAGACTCCTTTCAATTCAAAGCACTTCTCAGGGGATCTTTGGGAAGACTGAGTAACTCTAAGGGTTTGTCGACCGAAACGTCAACGCAAAGGTTGTCTGCCCACCGCGTCTGGGGGTTCGGAGATCAATGCCATGTCATCAATTGGGCAGATGTACGCGCTGGATGCGCGCTTGCGATGAAGGCAACACGCGGAGAAACACGCTTGGGGTGTAATTCGTCGCGACCAGTCTCTCGGCCTGACCGTTGGGAGTTCCGTTCAGTCAACGAGCGACTCGGCGATTTGTCTCTCGCCGAGAACCCGAAGAAGGCTGGTTGATGACCTCGGATTCGCCAGCGCGCAATCAGCTAAGCTTCTGTCGAACGCTCTCAAGAATCTCGTCCGAAAGCCGTGCGTCCCGAACGGCGCGAGCCAGCACAACGCCACCAACCATCGCGGCTGACTGAAAGATGGCTTGTTTCCGGTCCCCACCCTTCGCGGAGAGAATTTCCTCAAGACCGCGCTCGAACACTGCTTTAAGTTCAGGGGTCGAGCGAGCCACCTCCGTCGCCAACGAAGCCATGGTACAGCCGTCGCCTGGATTATCCCGGTGCCGCCGGCTCAGATATCTGTCGGCGTAAGATCCTTTGCGCCCCTTCGTTATACTGCGCTGCGCGCGGCTTGCCGAAACAGCCTGTCCGTAGGCAACTGCTGCCTCCTGAAACTCTTGCTTCGATGCGAAGTGTGCATAGAAGGCTCCATGCGTCAGGCCGGCTGCCTTCATCACCTCTCCAACGGTTACGTTCTCAAATCCCCGTTCATAGAAGAGGCGAGAAGCCTCCTTCACAATCCGATCATGCTTTGCGGCTGTTTCTTCGGTGGGGTAGTTCTACCGCATCCTCCAACTATGATGATCATCATATCAGATGTTGTGGAGTCGTCGGTCAGCAGCGGATGGACTTAAAATACGTGACTTTGATGGTCGGGGCGGAGGGATTCGAACCCCCGACCCTCTGCTCCCAAAGCAGATGCGCTACCAGACTGCGCTACGCCCCGACTACTGAAATTGTATCGCACACACCCGATGCCGTATGCGTGGTTGGGGCCTCACACAGGCTGCAGGAGGCGGTTCACAAGCCACGCAATCACGATCACCGGGATCGCAAAAATTGCAATCAGGACAGCAGCGATGCAGACAAGAAACGCATAGTCCTTCCATGTGTGAACGCGTGGCTGACGCAGATGCCGGACCATCAGCGCATAGTTGCGCCGGTTCGCCTTCCACGCGATATCGAACGCATCGCCAATGAATGGAATCGCGCCGATCAACACATCAATTGCGAGATTCACAACCATTCGGACGAGGCCCACATAGGGCACGCCCCGAACCCATGCCGCAATGACGATGATGCAGGATGCGAGCCCGGCTAGAACGTCGCCCAGTCCTGGGATGAGGCCAACGATCCCAACCAGCCCAAAGCGAATCGATGTCCCCGGCAAGCGAAACCAGTCATCAAGAAGATGCGCCAACAGGTCGAGATTCTCATCGGTGAACCAGGTACGCCCGACCCTGGCTCGGCCACGCAGAAATACCCGTCCAGGCAACAATACTTCGGGCTCAGAGCTCAATGACATGCGCTGACTCAACTCTATAGGATGCCGCTGCGCCGCATCCGCGCAAATGCTACAATGGCAAAGGGAATGGCGGCTATAGTTCAGCGGCAGAACGCCTGACTGTGGCTCAGGATGTCGTGGGTTCGATCCCCACTAGCCGCCCCAGAAAGCAGAGATTCGCGTCCGCAGATCGAGGCTCCGGAGACAAATCACGAAGGACGCTTTGGACCACGGCAATATCTATCTTGGCTGCTCGGGATGGGCATATCCGAGCTGGAAGCCGGATTTCTACCCGCCTACAGTATCCGCAAAAAAGCTGCTTGAGTTTTACGCAACCCGCCTTAACTCGGTTGAAGTGAATTACACCTTTCGCAGCTTGCCATCGGAGACGACGGTGCGCTCGTGGCTTGGCGCAACTGGCGAAGGATTTCGGTTCACCTTCAAGTCTCCCCAGCGCATCACGCACATTCTTCGCCTGAACAATTGTGCTGAGCCCCTGGATCGCTTCGCCCGGGCGATCGCGCCCGCAGTGGAAATGGGCCGTCTCGGTGTGATCCTGTTTCAGCTGCCGCCAAATATGAAAGCGAATGCCGAGCTACTCGATGGTTTCCTGGTCGAGGCGCGACGATTCCCTTTCCGCGTCAGCTTCGAGTTCCGAAACACCACCTGGTTCACAGAGCCCATCTACGCGATCCTGCGGAATCACAGCGCCGCGCTCTGTATTGCAGAGAGTGACGATCTGACCACACCTGCCGAATTCACCGCCCCTTTCAGCTGCTATCGCCTGCGTAAAGCGAACTATTCCGCGTCTGATCTGGTGAATATTCGCGAGAATCTGAAAGCTCAGGCGTTGCGGGGAGACGTGTTCGCTTATTTCAAGCATGAAGAGGACCCAACAGGAGCCCTTCAGGCCGCCAGCATCCTCGAGGAGCTACGCAGGAATGAAGCCTGAACTCTCCTCAGTACTCGATGGGGACACCACAGCATGGCTTACCAGCTTTACTCCGCGACGGCTGCTCCGCAATGGACACCTGCAAACGCTGGCCGGAAATTTTCTCCCCCGAAAATTGTCTCTGCCCGAGCCCGAACCTCTTCTAGTTGAAGTTGAAGGCCCAGCAGGCGGATACGGGCCGAGCTATGTCCTGTGCCACTGCCACTGGCAGCCCGAGGAAGTCCGAAGCGAGAGGCTCACCGTTGTCATCGTTCACGGTCTTGAAGGATCATCAAGCTCCCACTATGTTCGCGGAAATGCGGCACGTGCGCTGACCGCCGGATTCAATGTCGTTCGCATGAACATGCGCAGCTGCGGCGGAACAGACGAGTTATCGCCAACGATTTATCATTCGGGCCGCTCGGGAGACGTGGGTGCAGTCGTGAAGGCGCTTCTGGAATCTCACGGAGTTCAGTCCATTGCACTGCTCGGTTATTCAATGGGTGGCAACCTGGTGCTCAAATATGCGGGCGAGGTTGCGGCGAATCCCCCAGTCCAAATCAAGGCGGTCGTAGGCATCTCGCCATTGATGGATCTTGCCGTTTCCTCTTCGGCGCTTCACGAAGTACTGAACCGCATGTATGAGCGGCACTTCTTACGCTCGATGCTGGCGCGAGTGCGGCGCAAGGCGGTCTTGTTCCCCAAGATATATTCAACGGATGACCTAAACAGAATTCGCAGCATGCGCCTGTTCGACGAACACGTTGTCGCCCGTTACGGAGAGTTCGCTGGGGCGGATGACTACTATCACAAGGTAGCGAGTTCGCAATATGCCGAGCATTTCAGCATACCGACTCTCATCGTGCAATCAGCGGACGATCCATTCATCCGCATGCTTGCCGCCACCCGCGGAGCTCTCATCGGCAACCCAAATGTCACCTATATTGAGACCAGCCATGGCGGTCACTGTGCATTTCTTGCCGCAACAGCGAACGGTGATGACCGCTGGGCGGAAGTCACGCTTCTGCGATTCCTGATCGGGCGCACCAATGGAAGCCGACTGGGACTTTGAAATCGGGCCCGACCTTCCGTCCATCACGGTTCCCTGGGACGGCTTCATTGATCTTCGCAACCGCGCGGACGCAGCCACGAAAGAAATCTCCGAAGCCGCCGGTCACCCTGCCTTATTCGACGCGCTCATCACCCTCAACTCTCCGGATTCACCGGTTTTCACAAGTAAGTGCGATGTCTGGGAGATCAAACAAGAGGAGATTGACATCTATGAGTTTGCGGCTCGACGTGAGAGTGCGAGTCGCGGCTTCGCCTCCTATATAGACGTTATATTGGTCGACCGGGAGAAATTCCAATCGCTTGAATTTCATGAGCTCTGGGTTCGACGAATTACGGAAGACCTGCGGGCTCGTGTGCTCGCGAACTGCCGGGCGGACCTGGTTGTGCGGCCAGCGACCATTCACTCACTTTCCGGATCTGGCATCACTATTTATGCTGCCGGTTGCGGAGGAGATGCGCCCGCCGCCTACGCGGCATGGGAGACTGTGCTCCAAGCTGCCGTCGACGCTACAATGAAGGTGACTCGTTTTGC
Source organism: Silvibacterium sp. (assembly GCA_019234945.1). Classification (GTDB taxonomy): domain Bacteria; phylum Acidobacteriota; class Terriglobia; order Terriglobales; family Acidobacteriaceae; genus Silvibacterium. The sequence goes on along the minus strand of JAFAKX010000045.1, from coordinate 38,298 downwards.
CCCTGCGCGGGCGAGTAGCTCAATTGGATAGAGCACCGGCCTTCTAAGCCGGGGGTTACAGGTTCGATCCCTGTCTCGCCTACCATACGCAATATCGCCCGATTTTCATGAGCGCCAGACTGATTTGACTCGTCCGGTTCGTATGTCAGCCATCTGCAACTGCTGCAGACGCGTTTGCGATCGGAGTGCAAGTCCGCGCTGATTGATGGAAATTCATATAATCGAATATGGCCCGGCGTTGCCATTTCGAAGGACAAGACCTTGATGTTTGAAAGCGACAAGACACGAACCGCATCTCGGCCTGACCGGACGCGAGGAAAAAGCACGGGAGATGGGGGGTTCGTGCTCCTCGCGGTGCTGTTTATGGTCGCCCTCATTCTCATCGGCCTGGCTGTAGCTGCGCCCAAAATGGCTCAAGATATCCAGCGCGACAAAGAGGCTGAGCTCTATCACCGCGGACTGCAGTACGCACGCGCCATCCGCCTCTACTACCGCAAAATGGGCAACTATCCTACCGATTTATCGCAGCTCGAGAACACGAATAATATTCGCTTTATTCGCAAGCGTTACGTCGACCCGATCACTGGCCAGCCGTTCCGCATTATTCATCAGGGTGAAGCGAAGGCGCCGTTGCTCGGGCTCTTCGGCCAGCCCCTGGCCGTTCAGCCTATCGGCACCAATCCCGTTGGCAATCCGGTCGGAACCCCCATTGCCGGGTCACAAAATGGCACCACAACCGGAACCAGCCTCTTCGCAAGCGGCGATGGCTCAACCAGCTCGGGGACAAGTACAGCTACCGGACCTTCCGGTGGCCTTACGGGTTCGGGCACGAGCACAGGCTTCGGCTCGAGCACAGGCTTCGGCTCGAGCCCTGGCTTCGGCTCAAGCCCCAGTTCGGGCACTAGCACGGGTTTCGGCTCAAGCCCTGGTACGGGTTCTAGCACAGGGTTCGGCTCGAGTTCCGGTTCGGGCACCGGCACGGGTTTCGGCACAACGGCCGTTGGTCCAATCGTCGGTGTATCCAGCACCAGCCCGAAAGAATCGATTCGCGTCTACAAGAAGCAAAAGCATTACAACCAGTGGGAGTTCGTTTACGACCCGAATGCGGAGACTCTCGGGGGCGGCGGGATCCCCCAGGGCAATATTAATGGCCAATTAGGCCTGAATGGTCCGGGCACGCCGACCAACCCCGCTCAAGGCCCAACGGGCGTACAGATGACTCCACCGACATCTCAGCCCACCACTCCAACGGCTCCGCAGTAATCATCAGCCCAGACGATTGAAGCGTGAACCGGTCCAGATGCGTCCTGAAAATCCTGCGCAACCGATGGCCTCATTCGCTGCGCTGTTATAAATACAGTTTGGACCGCATGGACATGCCCTCAGACTCGCGTCTCGACCAGGTGCTTCACAGCTGTATTGCCGTGGCTCCAAAGAATCCCCGTCCAATTATTGTGGTTGGTGCGGGCGGCATCGTTCACGATGCGCACCTGCCCGCGTATCGCCTCGCTAATTTTCCGGTCGCGGCAATCGTCGATCTCGATGGGGAAAAAGCAGCGCACCTCGCGAGGCAATTTGGCGTGCCAATTGTGGGAAGCTCACTGGAAGAAGCTCGGCGTAATGCCCCACAGGACAGCGTCTTCGACATCGCGGTCCCCGCCGGCTCCATACTGAAGATTTTGCCCGAACTGCCCGACGGCGCAGCAGTGCTTATTCAGAAGCCGATGGGGAACAACCTGGCCGAAGCAAAACAGATTCTCACGCTTTGCCGTTCTAAAGGCCTGGTGGCAGCAATCAATTTTCAACTTCGCTGGGCTCCGGTCATGCATGCCGCCCGATGCATAACGACCGCGGGACTGCTCGGCGAGCTGCACGACATGGAAGTGCAGGTCCGCGTCTTCATGCCCTGGGAACTCTGGAGCTTCCTCGCTACCAGCCCGCGCCTTGAGATTCTTTACCACAGCATTCACTACATCGACCTTGTGCGATCCTGGTTTGGCAATCCTCAGAGAGTTCTCGCAAAAACGGTACGCAACCCCCAGACGCCGAATCTGGCAGCAACAAAGAGCTCCATCATCATGGACTACGGCGACTGGAAACGCGTCTTTATCGTCACCAATCACGGTCACACCTTTCAGGAATCGCAGCACAGCTTTGTCCAGTGGGAAGGCGCTGAGGGATCACTGCACGCCGTTATGGGCGTCAATCTCGATTACCCCACCGGAAAACCTGACACGCTGCGCTATGCAAAGCGTGGAGGCGGTTGGCGGACGCTGCCGACCCATGGCAACTGGTTCCCCGAGGCCTTCGCCGGCTCCATGGGGTCGCTGCAATCCTTTGTAACCGGAGCCAGCGATAATCTTCCAACCCGCGTTGAAGATGCGATCGATACGATGCGTGTGGTGGAAGCCGCATACATCTCAAGCGAGCGGGATGGAGTTGCGCTCGAAGACCTGAAGCCTTAGAGGAACCTACCGAATGAGCATCAGCCCCGACCTGTCTGCCGAAAGGGCATTTCGTCTCGATGGAAAACACGCTTTGATTACCGGAGGCGCCAGCGGCATCGGCGAAGCAACGTGCCGTGAACTCTCCCGTGCCGGGGCCCGCGTACTAGTCGCGGATATAAATCTGGAGACAGCCCGGACGCTTGCAGCAGAACTCACGAACGCCGAGCCGCTCAATCTGGATGTGACCAGTCAGGATTCGATTCGCACTGCTGCGAAGAACATCGGCGCTCTTGACATTCTTGTGAATAATGCAGGGATTGGCCACGTCGGCACGATCGCGAGCACCGAGCCGGAAGACTTCGACCGACTGCTCGACGTCAATGTGAAGGCCGTCTACCTCGTTACGCGGGCTTTCCTGCCGCCATTGCTGGCCTCACGCGGCAGCATCGTGAATATCGGCTCGGTAGCCGGCCTGGTTGGCATCAAGCAGCGGTTCGCATACTGCATGAGCAAGGGAGCAGTCGTTGCCATGACCCGCCAGCTAGCCGTGGAATATCCCAAAGAGCTCCGCGTGAACTGCATCTGCCCGGGCACGGTCGAAACACCGTTCGTGGAAGGTTATCTCGAAAAATATCATGCACACGAAAAGGACAAAATCCGAGCAGAGCTCCGCGCTCGCCAACCTGTCGGCAGGCTCGGCACACCCGAGGAGGTCGCATCGCTGGTTCGCTATATCTGCTCGTCTGAAGCCGACTTCATGACTGGCTCCATTGTCACCATGGACGGCGGCTGGACAGCAGCATAGGGCTACTATTTGCCGAACCCTGCCGCTGCCGTTTAAGGTGTTTACCACCCGACAATTATGGCTCGCCGCATTGACGCGCATCATCATCTATGGCGTTATACAGCCGAAGAATACGGCTGGATCGACGGCACCATGGCCCGTCTGCAGCGTGATTTCGATCCCACCGACCTATCCAGGGCTATGGCAGCGGCGAGGATTGATGGAACCGTCGCCGTTCAAACCCGGCAAACTCTGGAAGAAAGCACGTTCCTGCTCTCACTCGCGGAATCGCATCCGTTCATCGAGGCTGTCGTTGGATGGGCGCCGATTGCCTCCACGGATTTCCCTCAATGCCTGGAAACACTCGCGAGCCATCGTAAGTTGAAAGGCCTGCGTCACATTGTCCAGTCTGAGCCGAACGATGATTTCATCCTCGGTCGTGAATTCAACCGTGGGATCGACCTGCTGCAATCATCTGGACTCGTCTATGAGGTTTTGATCTACGAGCGGCACCTTCGGCAGGCGACAAAGTTTGTTGACGCTCATCCCAACCAGATCTTTGTGCTGGACCACATCGCCAAACCAAGAATTCGCGAGAGCTTGTTGTCTCCTTGGCGCGAGCATATCTATGAGCTTGCCCTGAGAGAAAACGTCTTCTGCAAGGTATCGGGATTGACCACCGAAGCGAACTGGCAATCCTGGACCGAAGCCGACCTTCTTCCCTACCTTGATACTGTCTTCGATGCATTTGGACCCGCCCGCCTCATGATGGGGTCCGATTGGCCGGTGTGCCTCATGGCCACGGATTACGGCCAGTGGTTCGAAATCCTTGACCGCTATGCGGGCAAACTGACCAAGAACGAGCGCGAGCAGTTCGGCGGCGGAACGGCAACCCGCGTGTATCGCTTGAACAATCAGAGTCCACGAACTGGAGGCACCGCATGAGAGCACTGATCCTGAAGGCGCCGGGCGAAGCAGCCGTCGAGACTGTACCCGATCCGGTCCGGAATCCCAACCAGGTACTGCTCCAGGTACGGAGCGTAGGGCTATGCGGGACCGACCTGAATTCCTTCCGCGGCAAAAATCCCTTGATTACGTTCCCTCGCATTTTGGGACACGAGATAGCAGCCACCATCATCGAAGGCGGCGGCTTGCGGCCAGATCTGGCAGACCATTCCTCTGTAGCCGTCATGCCCTACAAAAGCTGCGGAAAGTGTCCGGCCTGCCGGCAAAACCGCCCGAACACCTGCCAGTTCAACCAAACGATGGGCGTGCAGCGGGACGGGGCTCTCACAGAAATCCTCCAGGTTCCACCTGAAAAGCTCTTCGCCGCCGACCTCGCGATACCGGAGCTCAGCCTCGTCGAGCCCCTCAGTGTCGGATTCCATGCTGTGCAACGCGGCAGAGTAATGGCCGAAGACACCGTCGCGGTTATCGGAGCGGGAGGCGTCGGTCTGGGAGCGATCGCTGGAGCGGTATTTCGGGGAGCGCGCGTTATAGCCGTCGACGTAGACTCCGGGAAGCTTGACATCGCCAAGAAAGCCGGAGCGGCAGCAATCATCAACATCTCGACAGAGCAGCTCGGAGAGCGCCTCAGCGATCTGACAAACGGCAGCGGACCGGACGTCATTATCGAAGCCGTGGGCCGTGCCGAGACCTTTCAGGCAGCAGTGGAGCACGTCGCGTTCGCTGGACGAGTCGTCTACATCGGCTACGCGAAGGAGCCGGTCGCCTATGAAACCCGCCTCTTTGTCCAGAAAGAACTCGACATTCTTGGGTCGCGCAACGCCCTGCCGGACAATTTCCGAGAAGTGATCCGGATGCTCGAGCAGAAACGCTTTCCGGTAGCAGAATACGTAACCACTACTATCACTATCGACCATGTCCCCGAAATGCTGCGCAAGTGGAGCGACCAGCCGGCCAGGTTCAACAAGATCATGGTCCGGCTCGCCTGAGGCCGAAATGGAGAACTCTCCGCAATGTTGACTCCGGCTACTTCATCCAGAAAATCCGAACTTTCCGCGCACGGACACCCGATCTTTCCCGCCGGCCAGATGCTCCCCTTCACGCTGGTCACCCTTCTTTTCTTCATGTGGGCCGTTCCAAACAACCTGAACGACGTCCTCATTCGCCACTTTATGAAATCCTTCGCCATTACCCGCTTTCAGGCGGGACTCGTGCAATCGGCGTTCTATTTCGGCTATTTCCTTGTTGCCATACCCGCCGCTATGCTCATGCGCCGCGCCGGATATAAAGCCGGAATTATCACCGGCCTCTCGCTCTTCGGAACCGGCGCGTTCCTCTTCTGGCCCGCAGCCATTCTAGATCGATACGGATTCTTTCTCTTCGCGCTCTTTGTCATCGCCAGCGGACTCTCTTTTCTTGAGACCGCCGCGAACCCCTTTATTGCCGAACTCGGCGATCCCGACAGTTCCGAACGCCGTCTCAACTTCTCGCAAGCCTTCAATCCACTGGGATCGATCAGCGGTGTTGCCATTGGTACAGCCTTCATTTTTTCCGGCGTCGAACTCAGCGATTCGCAGATCGCCGCCCTCAAGGCATCCGGCAAGTATGCCTCGTACCTGCAAGGTGAGACGCTGCGCGTAGTCAAGCCCTATCTCGCCATCGGAGCCTTAGCATTTCTTCTCGCTTTCATCATTTCGCGGGTGAAGTTTCCCGTCACTCGCAGTAGTACGGCCGCTGCAGGACCCCACAGCGGCGATAACAGGCTGATCCATCTATTACGCCGACCATTCTTCGTCTTCTCTGTCGTGGCCCAGTTTCTGTACGTTGGCGCACAGGTAGGAACGTGGAGCTACTTCATTCAATATGTGCAGGAATATGCTCATCAGCCCGAAAAGACCGCAGGCTATTTCCTCACAGGATCGCTTGTTGCCTTCGCCGTCGGCCGCTTCGGGTCTGCCTGGCTGATGAAGTTCGTCCCCCCGGGACTCCTGATGGGCATCTACGCCGCCGCCAACGTCGTACTTGTAACGATCGGAGTTACACATCCCGGATGGCTCGGCATGTGGGCGCTTTTCCTCACCAGTTTCTTTATGTCGCTGATGTTTCCCACCATTTTTGCTATGGGCCTGCGCGGTCTGGGCGAAGACACAAAGCTCGGCGGCTCCCTGCTGGTCATGGCCATCGTCGGAGGAGCCGTGCTCACTCCCTTAATGGGCCTGCTGTCCGCGCGCAGTCTTGCCTCCGCATATCTAGTACCGCTGGGCTGCTACGCCGTCATCATGGTGTATTCGTTTGTGGGATCGAGGCTCCTGCAGCGATCCGAATCATAATTCGCACGTGACATCAACACGCGACCGGGGAGACGGAGCAATCATGTTGAAGAGCGGCATTCTGAATCCCGCAATCAATTCCCTGCTCAGCCGCATCCGCCACACCAACACGCTTGTGATCGCCGATCGAGGATTTCCCTACTGGCCGGAGATCGAGACCATCGACATATCCCTGGTCGACGATATACCGCGCGTACTGGATGTCCTCGCGTCCATCCGCCCGAATTTTGTGATCGGCGTCGCATTCATGGCCGAGGAGTTCCGCTCGGTGAATACTCACGAAACCCAAGCGGCTTTCACCCGCTCACTTTCAGGCATTGAGATCACCTATGAGCCGCACATCGAGTTCAAGAAGCGCGTACCTCGCGCGATAGGCCTGATTCGCACCGGAGACACGACCCAGTACGCCAATATCATCATCGAGTCTGCGTGATCTAGGGGCTCTCAACGTCACCTTCGCGTCACTTTTGCGGAAAACTCGGCTCGGCGGGTTGTGTACCGGTCACTGAATGACGCTGATTGGTCACGTCGATCACGCGGTCCGCAACTTTGGGTCCGCAATCTTTCACAACTGGAGGGAGACTTGTGCAACGGAGAGCGCATCGACAGATCCGGCCAAGACCACACACGGATTTCTGCTTAGGAGAGGTTCATAAAAGCTGCTCTCTGGAAAGTCTTTCTGGAGGCAGTCTATGTTTACTCAGGAGCGTCGATCGTTGTGGGCAGCGCTCGTCATCTTTGTGGCGAGTGCTCTGAGCGCGGCGGGCCAATCCTCGATCACATCTGTGCGCGGAACAGTAACAGATCCTTCGGGAGCGGTCCTTCCCGGCGCGAAAATCGATCTGAAAAATGTCGCGAATGGCCAAGCATCATCGCAGGTGGCGAACGAGGCGGGCGAGTATCGCTTTTCGCAGGTTACGCCAGGCACGTATCTGATTTCCGTGTCGAGCAGCGGCTTCAGCACGGAGACAAAGAAGGCGGAGCTGCTGGTCAACCAGCCCGCAACAGTGAACTTCATCCTCACAGTTCAGGCATCGACAGAGACAGTGGATGTGAGCGCACAGACGGCAACACTCAACGATTCCGATGCAACGATCGGCAACGCATTGAACAATGCAACGATCGCCGCGCTGCCCAGCGAAGGTCGAAATGTACCCGATCTGTTGAGTATTCAGCCGGGCGTGCTGTATTTGGGACAGGGCGCCGATAAGCAAAGCGACAGCCGGACAGGATCAGTAGCCGGAGCGCGTTCTGATCAAACCAATGTGACACTCGACGGGCTTGACGACAATGACCAGACGCAGGGCTACGCGTTCACGGGGGTGCTTCGGTCGACTCTTGATTCGGTTGAGGAGTTTCGCGTGACAATGACCAACGCGAATGCGGATGAAGGCCGCTCGTCGGGTGGCCAGGTGAGCATGGTGACGAAGTCCGGGACAAACCAGTTTCATGGATCGGTCTACGAGTACAACCGCAATACGTTCACGGTGGCGAACGACTGGTTCAACAAGCAGGCGCAGGAATCGCAGGGTTTGCCGAATGTGCCGGGGAAGCTGATCCGAAATACATTTGGTGGGTCGCTGGGTGGTCCAATCAAAAAGAATAAGCTGTTCTTCTTCGGAAATTACGAAGGGCAGAGGACGGCGGAGAACAAACAGGTGACGCGCACTGTGCCGACGGCGTCGTTTCAGCAAGGATTAATCAAGTACTTAAACAACGGCAGTGTTGTCACGCTCAACCAGGCGCAGATTGCCTCGATGGACCCGAACTGCGGAGCGAGCGGGACGTGTCCCTGGGGAGCCGGAGTTGATCCGTATATGCTCACTGTCCTGAATCAGTATCCTGCGGCTAACGGTTCGGCCCTGGGGGACGGAATCAATCTTGGATCTTACACTTTCTCTTCGCCGTTTCCCGGTTCGCTGAATACTTCGATTGCGAAGTTTGATTACACGCCGAATGACAAACACCATCTGTTCATTCGGGGAAATCTGCAAAAGGATACGCAGGACAATGTGGTGCAATTTCCGGGGCAGGCTCCAAGCTATACGTATGAGGACAACAGCAAGGGGCTGGCAGCCGGGGATACCTGGTCGATTTCGCAGGCGCTAGTAAATGATTTCCGATATGGGTATGTCCGGCAGGGATATTCGAATCGCGGGATAGGACAGGGAAATTACACGATCCTGCGATTCATGGATCAGCCAACGCCTGAGTCGCGCAGCTCGCTGATTAACGTACCGGTGGATAACTTCATCGATAACTTCACCATGACGAAAGGCAAACACACATTTGCCGCGGGTGGAAACTGGCGGATTATTCATAACAATCGCAACTCCGACGCCCTTTCTTACAGCCAGGGAAATACCAATGAATACTGGCTTGTGAATGCAGGCGCAATTGCGGGGCAGAGCGTGACGGGAAACCCGCAGAGCCTTGATCCGGGCGGGTTTGGGTTTCCGAGCGTGGATCGTGGGTTCGCAAATTCGTACAACATCGCCGTTGGGATGATTACGGGACTAGTACCGCAGATCACCGGATATTACAACTACCAGGTTTCGAAGGATGGCACGACGGGAACCCTGCTGCCTCAGGGCACTTTCCTTGACCGCCACTTCAAATCGAACGAGCTTGAATTCTATGTGCAGGATGCGTGGCGTCCTTTGCCGAAGCTGACTCTCACGGCCGGTCTGCGTTATACGCTGCTGCAGACCCCCTATGAGACTAGTGGGCAGCAGCTTGCGCCTACTGTCGATGTGCACGATTGGTTTGCCACGCGCGCGGCAAGGGCAGCGCAGGGAGTGACGGATCAACCGGACCTGTATTTTGCTCCAAATGGGCAGGCGCGCGGTCTTAAGCCATACTGGCCGGCACAGCACACGAATTTTGCGCCGCGCTTCGCCTTCGCGTTTGCGGCGGACTCGAAGACGTCGATCCGCGGCGGCTTCGGCATTTACTACGACCACTTCGGCCAGGGTGTAGTGAACTCGTTCGATCAGCTTGGGTCGTTCGGGCTTACGACTACGGTTTCAAATCCGGCAAGCACGTACGCAGTGGACAATTCGCCGAGATTCACTGGAATTCACGATCTGCCGCCGAATGCGTGCGCGCAGCCCCAGAAGATCACATATCCCTACCTCGCGCCGAATACCCTGGCTTGCGGCCTGGCGATTACCTGGGGAATAGATGACCGGCTGAAAACGCCGTACTCCGAGGTCGTGGACTTTTCTGTGCAGCGCCAACTTCCGGGAGGGTTTCTGCTGGAGGCCGATTATGTAGGCAGGTTCGGGCGGCGTTTGTTACAGCAACTGGATCTGGCCGAACCTCTGGACCTGGCGGATCCACAATCGGGAATGGATTACTTCACCGCAGGCACAATACTTTCAAGGCTCGTGGACATCAATCAGGGTAATCCGAATGCGCGTGTACGGGCGATTTCTTACTTCGAGGATCTATTTCCAGACGCGGCAGGGAACGGCAACAGCGCCACGCAGAATATCTATTCGCAGAACTGGGTAGTCAATCGCGGAAACGAGACGAACGCCCTCTACAACATGGATATCTACTGCTTCCCGGGCTGTGGTGGAAAGCTTAACCGCTACTTCCAGGATCAGTTTACTTCGCTTTATACATGGTCGTCGATCGGGGTGAGCAGCTACAACGCGGGGCAACTGATCCTGCGCCACGCAATGAGCCACGGGCTGCAACTGGACTTCAGCTATACGTTTTCCCAAGCAATGGATTATGGCTCCGATTCAGAGAGGACCAATGAACTGTATGGCCAGATTGGAGTCTTCCAACACGGGTCGAGCTTCAGTGAAATCATCAACAGTTACAAGCCGCAGCTGAACCGTGCGGTATCGGACTTTGACACACGGCACCTGATTACAGCGGATTGGGTCTACCAGCTTCCATTCGGGACGGGGCAACGTTTTGCGGGCGGTGCGAGCCGTGGCTTGAATGCGCTCATCGGAGGATGGCAGTTCTCCGGGCTGAACCGGTGGAGCAGCGGACTTCCCTTTGGAGTGATTGACCCAACTTGGTCGACGAACTGGCAGGTGCAGAGCTATGTCGTGCAAACTGGTGTAGTCAAACTGCAAAAGCATCTGATTAACGGCGCGCCGAATGCCTTTGCCGATCCGGCTGCCATCAACAATGGCCTGGCAAGCGGCTCACCCGTGCGCCTTCCTTATCCGGGTGAAGCGGGAGAAAGAAACAATTACCGCGGCGATGGATTCTTTGACATCGACACCGGGTTGACGAAATCCTGGAACATCACCGAGCGGCAGAGCCTGAAGTTTGCCTGGGAGATATTCAACGTCACGAACTCGGTTCGATTCGATACGACCGTCGCAGCGAGTAACGCCGCGGCCCTGAACAACACGGCGACCAGCAACACGCTAGGGGCGTACTCTTCGACGCTGACTTTGCCGAGGGTACAGCAGTTCTCGCTGCGGTATTCGTTCTGAGCGTCACTAAAAGAACGTTTGGCGAAGCGATGTTTCGGCATTATGCTTCAGGGCAGGATGCCGGAAACCACTGAAGCAACAACCCGATCGAAGCATCTCTATCACTGGTTTCGCGCGGGGGACCTGAACGCCTTTTTCGCGCTGATGTTCGACAACGTCGCCAATATGGTGATTTTGTCGAGCATTCTGATTGGCGCTTTTCATTTCCCCAAAGAAATAGTGCTTCACCACATGGTGCCAGGCACGGCCATGGGAGTGCTGATCGGCGACCTGATCTATGCGTGGATGGCGGTGCGATTGGCGCGGCGAACGGGCCGCGAGGACGTCACGGCCATGCCGCTGGGACTGAACGCGCCGAGCGTCTTCGGAATGTCATTCGCCGTAATCGGACCGGCGTATCTGGCAACCCGCGATGCGATGCTCTCCTGGGAGATCGGCATGGCCGTGACGGTGCTCGCAGGCCTGTTCAAAATCGGCCTCTCGTTCTGCGGGAACGCGGTGCGGTCGATTGTCCCACGTGCTGCGCTGCTAGGCTCGATCGGTGGAGCGGGAATTGCACTGATCGGCGTGCTGCCGCTGCTGAAGATATTTTCCGATCCCCTGCCCGGATTGCTTGCGCTGAGCCTGCTACTGGTGACGCTCGTTGCACGAATGCGTTTGCCGGGCAGAATTCCCGGTGCTCTCGTGTCGGCATTGGTGGGAATCGCAGCATTCTACCTGCTGCGGTGGGCACACCTCGGCAGCCCGCTGCTCAAGGCCAGCCAGCCGCACCTGACGGCGCTGCATCTCTCTCTGCCTTGGCCGTCGTTGGCCTTCCTGAGAGGCCTCTCGCATGCATGGGGATATCTGCCGATTGCGCTTCCGTTTGCTCTATCGACGATTGTAGGCGGCATCGACAATACGGAGAGCGCAGCCGTCGCCGGCGATGAGTACGACACGCGGCGAATCCTGTTGACCGAAGGATTCTGCACACTGGCGGCTGGGCTTTGCGGCGGTGTGGTGGAGAGCACGCCTTACATCGGACATCCGGCGTTCAAGTCGATGGGTGCACGGGCTGGTTACACGATTCTGACCGCGTTATTTATCGGGCTCGGCGGAATAATTGGCGTGCTTCCCTTCTTCGTGGACTGGATTCCGGCTTCCGCGATCGCGCCTGTACTGGTATACATCGGCCTGGAAGTGGTCGCACAGGCGTTCGAGGCGACTCCGCGACGGCATGGGGTGGCAGTGGCGATTTCGATGTTGCCGTCGCTGGCATTCCTGATCACTCTCGAAACAAACGCCGTACTGGGCACGCTGAACGCCAGCATGGAGCAGATATCAGGCGAGGTCGGAGTAACGCTGCACACGCTGAATCTGCTGGGCAACGGATTCATCATCACGGCGATCCTGTGGGGCGCGGCGACCGCGGAGCTGATCGACAGGCGCTTTCGCGCAAGCGCGATCTATCTGATCGTGGGCGCTCTCTTCTGCCTCTTCGGTGTCATTCACTCGCCCTTCGCGCAGGGAACGTTCTTTGTGCCATGGCGCGCCGGCTCCCCACTGCCCTGGCACCTCGCAGCGGCGTACACGATTGCTGCTCTGGCCGTAGGGGGCGCGAGATTTCTCACGCCGGAACCGGAGACCGCAAGCGATTTCTAGATGCTATCGAACGACTGGATAGGGGAGTGGCCGTGGTCATCTGCAACAGAAGCGTTCCCAGGGCGGAGGGAGAGCCGGGTGAGCATTCCGGCATCGCGAGCAGCATCCAGCTCGCGGATCGAGTCGGAAATGAAGAGGACATCGGCGGGTTTGGCATTGAGAGTTGCGGCAATTTTGCTGTAGCTCGCGGATTCTAACTTGGGGCCGGTATTGGTATCGAAATAAGCATCGACGAAGGGGGACAAGTCCCCCGCTTGCGTGTAGCGAAAGAGATATCTCTGCGCTTCAACGCTTCCGGATGAGTAAATGGCGATGCGGGCGGTGCGATGCCACCGATCGAAGGCCGGCGGCACGTCGGGAAAAACTTCGCTGCGCAGGTCGCCGCGCTCATAACCTTCGGCCCAGATTCTGCCCTGAATGGATTTGAGCACGGTGGATTTGCGGTCCTGGTCCATGAGCCAAACGAGATAGGCCGTGCTGGCCTTCAGGGTCTCGGCCGGGTCTTGTGAGAGCCGCTGAGGGTAGTAGATGACGGGCGCGCCCTTCGACCTGTCGATGGCGTTTTCGTGGGCGAGCTGTCGCAGGTTGCCCTGCAGCTCGGGTCTATCAGAGCTGCGAGCAATGTAGTCGGCCATCCGCGCGCGCGCGTAAGGAAACAACACATCGTGGACGAAGGAGATCGGCGAGGTGGTGCCTTCAATGTCGAGCAGGTAGAGATCCGGCATCGGGAACGGGCGAGTCTCCTAAAATCCGGTGTGGACGCGTGGGCCGAAGTAGGCGGGTCCAAAGCAAAGCGGCTCAAACTGTGTATCGATGCCACTCTGGGTGTAGCGCGGAGTCCAGCCGGACTTGTCCTGAAACCACCGAATGGCACGGATCCGGCGGTCGGTGCAGAGGTCGAACCAATGGCGTGTGCCGCGAGGCACGCGAATCATGTCTCCGGCCTCGACCTCGATCGAGACAACATCTCCCTGGAGTGGGTTGATGTGGAAGATGCCCCGTCCGGAAATAATGAAGCGGACTTCATCTTCATCGTGGGTATGCTCCGTGCTGAACTTTGCGAGAAGCGCGTCGAGGTTCGGGGTTTCGGGGTCAACGTCGATAACGTCGGCGGTGGTGTATCCGCCCGTGATCTTCATTTCCTCGATCTCGCCGGCATAAGCGTTCAGAACGGTGTCCGCATCGGCGTCGACTCCAACACGGTCGAGCGACCAGCGCTCGTAGTCGATCCCGATGGCGGCCAGAGCCGTAGTAATCTCGGCATGCTCATTCAGAACGATGTTCTTTGCCGGAATTCGCACGGTAGCCATAGATGTCTCTATTTTAGCTGCGGTACCTGAATGGGGGACACTCTTTGGACTTAGGAAAGAATCGTTTATCATGCGCCCATTATGTCTTTCACCCGCCGAGACTTCTTCCACATCACAGCCGCTACCGCTGCCTCCCTTTCGACTCCAGCCGGACTGTTGCATGCCCATGCACAGGTAAGCGAGACCCACCGGCATCCGATCGAATTGGGGATGGCGAGCTATACCTTCAGAAACTTCGACCGCGCAAAAGTGATCGAGTTCATGAAGGAACTGAAGCTCACAAACCTGAATGCGAAGGACGTGAAAGATCATCTGCCGATGTCGCCGCCTGAAGCAACGCAACAGGCAGTTGCGGATTACACGGCCAACGGCATCAAACTTACGGCTGTTGGAGCAGTGTATTTCCCGAAGAACGAGGACGATATCAGTGCGAAGTTCGATTATGCGAAGCGAGCGGGGGTAAAGGTCATTATTGCCGGCGACCCGGCACGGGAGACGTTACCGCGCATCGAGAAATTCGTGAAAGAGTATGACATCCGGTTTGCCATCCACAATCATGGCCCGGAGGACAAGCTCTGGCCCTCCCCCATGGATGTGCTGAAGGCGGTTGGCAACATGGACCCGCGGATGGGGTGCTGCATCGACGTCGGACACACAGCGCGCGCGGGAACGGATGTAGTCGAGGCGATCAGGGCGGCGGGACCGCGGCTGTTCGATGTGCATATGAAAGACTTGACGGACTTTCACAGCAAGGAGAGCCAAGTCGCGGTTGGCGACGGAATCATGCCGGTGCGGGGAATATTCGAGGCTCTGATTGCAATCCGTTATCCGGGTTACGTAGATCTCGAGTACGAAGTGCACGGCGACGATCCGATGCCCGGCGTAACCAAGAGCATCTCGTATATGCGCGGCGTGCTGGCAGGGATGGGTTACCCGACTCAAGGCTGATTGGCGAGCTGGCGGCGCGCCTCGGCTTCAAAGAGAAACTCCAGTATTTCGACGTGACGGCGCGCCTCGGCGAGATCGCAGCCCCAGGTGTAGAGGCCGTGTTTGCGAAGCAGGACGCCATGACAGTTCGGATAGTCTGCGAGCACTGAGGACAGCGCGGCTGAGAGCGCAGCATAGTCCTGCGAATTCTCAATGATCGGCACCCACTCGCGATGCTCGTGAGTCACGATGCCGGCAAGTCCCTTGAGCATCTCGTAGCCTTCGAGGACGAGTCCCCCCTGAGCGGCCCAGCGGTCGGAGAGCAGAGTGCTCCAGATGGAATGGGTGTGCAGGACAGCCCCGGCGGCGGCCTGCTGCACGAGAACGAGATGCAGGCTTGTTTCGGCGGAGGGGCGACCGATGCCGCGAAGGACACAGGCCGCGGAGTCGATTTCCAGGATGTGGCCAGGAGATAGTGCGCCCTTGTCCAGTCCGCTCGAAGTGATCGCGAGCCGAAGAGGATCGACCGAGATTCGAGCGCTGAAATTGCCGCTGGTGCCATACACCCAGCCTCGGCTGTAGAATTCGCGACCGATTTCGCATAGTCGGCTGACGACGTCGTCCCAGTTCGCGACGAGTGAGGCTTCGGACATGCCCGTTGCGTTTCCTTTATGGGAGATTGTAGCGGCAACCTGCGCGGCTGCAAGCTTGCATATCGCGGCGTGCTTCGGCAATATCGACGGGGTAGCGAGGTGCCAGACATTTGCCTCTTCAAGTCATCTGAGTGGACTCGACGCCAATTGATAACAGGAGGAGCGGCCCTGATCGCCGCCTCCCGTATACCAAACATGCGAGCGCTCGTAGACGCCAGCCCAGGGCTGGCGTCAGACCCAAGGCGTCCCCAGTATCACCTTCTGCCGGCGGCCAACTGGATGAATGACCCGAACGGCCCGATCTACTGGAAAGGGCAATACCACATGTTCTTCCAGTACAACCCCAACGGCGCGTACTGGGGCGACATGCACTGGGCCCACGCTGTAAGTCCGGACATGGTGCATTGGCGGCATCGGCCTGTGGCCTTGAGCCCGACTCCTGGAGGCCCGGACCAGGACGGCTGCTTTTCCGGCAGCGCTGTCATCAACAGAGGAGTCCCGACGTTTATCTACACAGGGGTCGCGTCGGTCCCAAAGCAGCAGGCGACACTGAGCGATGGCCAGCACAATTTCCGTGAGACGCAATGCATCGCGACGTGCGACCAGCCGCAGCTTACAGTGTGGAAAAAGGACTCGGTGCCGGTAATTGCAGCTCCTCCGCCGGGGCTTCAGATTACAGGATTCCGCGATCCCTGCCCGTGGCGCCTCGGCGACTGGTGGTATCTCAACGTCGGCTCGGGAGTGCGCGGAAAGGGTGGGATAATTCTGCTCTACCGTTCGCGGGACTTCCACCACTGGGAGTATCTGCACCCGCTGGTCGAAGGCGAGATGGCGGCAGGACAGAAGCCGAATGCCACTGACCCGGTAGATTCAGGCGAGATGTGGGAGTGTCCCGACTTTTTTGCTATTCGGAATAAGTATGTGCTGATCTACTCGACGCAGCGAAAGGTGTTCTGGCAAAGTGGCGGACTCGATACTGCATCGATGCGCTTCCAGGCAGACCAGAGCGGTGCGCTGGATCACGGATCTTTTTACGCGCCGAAGACGCAGCTCGACAAAGATGGAAACCGCATCCTGTGGGGATGGATACCCGAAGCCAGGCCGCTCGAGGAGTATCGCGCCGCCGGCTGGGCCGGCATGATGAGTCTTCCACGCGTGCTGGATTTGGACTCGGAGGGCAAGCTCATGATGCGAGTGTTACCTGCGGTGGAGCGATTACGCGGCAAGCAACAGGGCAGCGGAGCAGTCAAAGTGATCCGCGAATGCTGCGGAGAAGTAGAGTGCAAGACTTCCCTCTCAAATGAGCCGTTCGCGCTCTCTTTCAATCTGCTGGAGGGGAGCGCTTCCAGCAAAGAACTGATCAGGCTTGAATGGAAGCCGGAGGCACGCAAGCTTTTTCTCGATGGCGAGGAAATTCCGGCCGTCGGTCCGGGGCAAAAGGCCATGGGACTCAATGCGTATATCGATGGATCGGTCGTTGAACTCTTCGTAAACAGCAACTTCGCCTGCACAAAGCGGTTCTACTATCAGGGGAGCGGGGCACCGGACATTCATGTGGAAATGAGCGGAGCAGCAGAACTGAAGCTCTGGCAAATAAAACCCATTTCGCTGGATCGCCTGACAGAGATGCCTGTCTGACTTCCGTGTTGCCACAGTTGGTCAACCCTCATAAAGTTCAGCGGGGATGGCCGAATCGGCTGCAGTCTACGGCCCCGCACTTACTTCCCCCCTGGGCTGACGTCGCCTCGGGTCCAAGCGATTGCTCATCCGCCTGCGATGGCCCCGAGAATAATCAATGGCTCGGCTCCTGATGCGACTTCGTCTGGCAAAGGTGCATCTGGTGACTCGTGTGACAGATCCTGCTCGCAGGCAAAGAAGCGCAGGAATGGCCGGCGCTGTTGCGTCAGCTGGTCGCGGATGGTTCCACGCAGCATGGGATAGCGCGCTTCGATCGCATCGAGCACGATGCGTTGCGTGACAGCTCCCTGGATCGCTAGCTCTATCTGGCTGCCGGTCTGTGCAAGCGCGCGCAGATGTTGCGGCAGGATCACGCGAATCATGCCAGCGTCTGGACCTCGACAGACAACACGGCCGGCAGATCGCGAACGATTGGCGCCCAGGTATCTCCTGAATCGGCCGATGCGTAGACCTGCCCACCGGTCGTTCCGAAGTAAATGCCACAGGAGTCGAGGCGGTCGACGGCCATGGCATCGCGCAGCACGTTGACGTAGCAGTCACGCTGGGGCAGACCCTTGGTCAGCGGCTCCCACTCGTTTCCGCCCGTCCGGCTGCGATATACACGAAGTCTGCCGTCGGGCGGATAGTGCTCGGAATCGCTCTTGATGGGCACGACATAGATGGTCTCCGGCTCGTGCGCATGAACGTCAATAACAAACCCGAAGTCTGAGGGCAAACTGCCGCTGATTTCCCGCCAGGAGTCACCGGCATCGTCGCTCCGCATCACATCCCAATGCTTCTGCATGAACAGCACGCCCGGACGTCCGGGATGCATGGCAATGCGGTGTACACAGTGCCCGACTTCCGCGGTCGGATTCGGGATGTATTGGGAACGGAGACCCCGGTTGATCGGTCTCCAGGTCCGGCCGCCGTCGTCGGTGCGAAAGGCGCCCGCAGCGGAAATCGCGATGAATATGCGCGAGGCGTTGCTCGCGTCGAGGATGATCGTGTGCAGGCACAAGCCGCCAGCACCGGGCTGCCAGTGCGGGCCGGTGCCGTGACCGCGCAGGCTGGACAACTCATTCCAGGTCTGGCCGCCATCGCTGGATCGGAACAGTGCGGCATCTTCAACGCCGGCGTAGACCGCGTCAGGATCGGTGAGCGAAGGTTCGAGATGCCAGACACGTTTGAACTCCCAGGGATGCGGCGTGCCGTCGTACCATTGGTGCGTGCCAGCCTCGCCCTCATAGGCGAATTTGTTGCCAACCGGCTCCCAGGTCTTGCCGCCGTCGTTCGAACGCTGCATAACCTGTCCGGACCAACCGCTCGACTGCGAAGCGTAGAGCCGGTCAGGATCAGCCGGCGATCCCTTCACGTGGTATATCTCCCATCCGCCAAAGAACGGGCCGCTGACCTCCCATTGTTCGCGTGTTCCGTCCGACGTGAGAATAAACGCCCCTTTGCGCGTTCCCACCAGTACCTGAACTCTGCTCATCCAGACTCCTTAGTGTCAGTTTTGATCGTCGCTCACTCACGCGCCTACAGTCTACGCCGAAAGCGGCTGGTGGTTGGAGCGGGGGCAGCGGCTGCAAGCCAGAAAAGTGAAAACCTCCTGACAATCCTCTGACAGGCGACACAGACCCTTGCTCTAGGCTTAAGCTAGGAGCAATACGAGAATGCTGGCAGTTCTGGAATCCCCGAGGAACAATGGGGCGGAGACTCTGGCCTCAACGCCGAAGGCAATCACCAATGGGCATCAGAACTGTCCTGCCCCAAGCAAGAGCCACCTGAGGATACGCCTAGCCAGGGCCAACGAAGCTTCAGCAATTGCTGAGTTCACAAATGCGATTTCCCCCGGAAGAGATCATTTCCTGCCCGCCACCTTCGGGAATGCCACCGGAGTCGAATGGCTGATGAAACGCGGCAAGTTTTTGCTGGCCGAGGATGAGAAGCAGATCATTGGTTGCGCCTATCTGGAGCCCCACTTTGAGGCCAGCCGGCTCGCATTGCTGGCCGTAACCCCACGCCAGCAGCGTGCGGGAATAGGCTCACAGCTTCTGGAAGCTGCTGAGCGCATGAGCAGCAGCATGCAATGTCTGTTCATGCATCTGCGGGTCATGAACCTGCACTGGGAAATAATCAGATTCTGCCAACGCCGCGGCTATCTGGAATTCGGAATTGAATCGCTCAACGGAAACGAGCCAATTTCGCTCCATTGCCACTTTGTGCGAATGTTCAAGCAACTAAAGCCTGATTACGCCTTCTAAACTGAGGCATTAATTCTTCGTGTCTGGACTGTCCTGATACTCATCGCCGCTGTAGGCGCGCGGCTCACCCAGGCTGCCTGCCGGCGGCAGATGCCGGATGTACAGGACCACTTGCCACATTTCGTCGTCGCTCAAGGTGCCATGAGAGGCAGGCATGCCCGATGGAAAGATGCCGTTGTCAATGATCCACTTGAGCTGGCCATCGGTGTAGCTCTGTACTTCCTTGTCGGCCAAGGAAGGAACTGGAGGCGACACCTTCGCTGCAAAGGGCACCCCCGTGTTCTGGCCATCGCGTCCGTGGCACACCACGCAGTAATAACCGAAGACCCGGCGGCCGGCTTGGATGCGCTCTTCCGTTGCCTCCAGCGGATTCCGGTCTTTCTTACCTCGGACTGTTACGTGATGCTTTACCCATTGGACTGACTTCGTCTCCAACTTCCCTGGAGGCGTCGAGCGGCAGCCGGAGAAACAGATGCATAAGAATGATGCAAACGCTACGAGAGTGAGGCGACGGCAGCACATGCTACTTCTCGACGACGTGAATGGTGAAGATCATGGAGCCGTGCCCCGAGCCGCAGAATCTGCCACATTTGCCCTTGAAGTCGCCGGCCGCTTCGGGTGTTAGGGTTACCTCAGTAAAGCGGCCCTTCGTTATCGGGCTGTTGATGTGGAGCCCTTCGACCACAAGACTATGAGAGACATCGTCGGATGTAAGAGCGAGGGTGACGGGCTCGCCCTTCTCAACCGTGATTCCTGCAGGAATGAACGAGAATCGGCGCGCATGGACTTCGATGCGGCGCGGCGAGGACTGGGCGAATGTGCTCATCGCAAACAAGAGCGCGATGAGCAAACCGAAACTAATTCGAATGCGGTGTTTCATTTCTACCTTTCTTACAGAGTCGATGGGCGATCGTCCAGCGGACGCTACCAGAGCCAGATCCAGGTTACGGGGCGAGATATCGAAGCAGTGCCTGTTCGTCCTCACGCGAGAGCTTGGCACGGACGCGCATGTGCATGACGATCGTACCTGTGATTCGTGGCGAGATGGCCATGGGGGGCCTGTGACAACGGGAGCAATTTTCCATAAATATTTGCTCGCCAGTTCTCTTTACCCTCTCAGTCGATGATGTGGCGGAAGTGGCATTTTGTTTGTCTGTATTCTCACGGGCGAACAACTGACGGCCCGGGAACCACAAACCAGCGGCTACCAGAGCAATAGAGATAACAAATCGACTGAGCGTTCCAGGGTTTTCCATTTCACTCCCTCCCGGGCCATAGCGGCCATTGCCAACGATAGGTGAATCCAATGTTCCAGATATTTACATCCTTCGCCGAACTGAACTGGCGCTGATAACTCGAGACAAGGCGGAGATCATCTCTGATGTAGTAATTGAGGGCGACTCCAGGTCGTTGCGTGTCGATCCTGGGCAGTCCGTTTCCTCCTCCGTTAAGCGGAAACACCTGCTCCATGCGGCCCCCAAGCTCCATCCTCTTGAAGAAACTGTTAGCGACTGGCACTTGAGAAAGCGTGTAGGCCGCCTGGATCCAATAGCCATGGCCATAGTAGCTGTGGTCATATTCGGCTTTGACATCGAGCGGTATATGGGGAGGCTGCCATGATACATAGGCTGCCTCGCTATTGATATGGCGCTGCTGCAGGAATCGTTGATAGGACGTTCCAACTTCGAAGCGGTGCACCGGAAAGTAAACGCTTGCGTCGAATCCTGTGGTTCGTGCCGCGTCTAATTGATACACGCTGCTGAAGGCGGAGAAGTATGCCGAGTACTGCACGCTGTACTTGTTTGTCTGCGCGACCACGCCGCGCAATTGGCCACCAACTCCCGCGCCGCTGGTTCTCGTCCCAACGCTGTAAGTAAGCGGGTTGCTCTGAAAAGTAGATATCCAGATGGGAACAAGCCTCTCGGCATAGATTCCGAATGGTGTAATGTACTTGCCCGCAACGACCATCGCATGGGTATTTGCGAGCCAATCGATCTGCGCATAGTCGACGTAGCTGAACACTTGACCCGTGTAATCCCCGTTGCCGTTTCGTCGCTGAAATACGCCCACAAAATCAGCGCGGCTCTCCACGAGCACATGGCTGCCCAAGGCGAGCAGGAGAACAGGATCGATGATGGGCGAGAGAGTCGAAGTGCCGCCATTGACGTTGTAGACGTAGCCCAAACCCCCGGATAGAACTGGCACATGGCCGGCATGGCTCGGCTCCGATTCGGCATCCTGGGCGCTGAGTTGGGCCGTGCAAAAAAGGAGACTGGCTGCGAGCAAAATTATCTTCATAACGCGACCGACTTGTCGTCCTGTATTGGTTCCGTACGTTGTTGTTGAGAATGGCGGCATCGCATGCTCACAGAGCCGCGCACACCGTGATAGAGCGAGTGTAGGAAACTGCTGTCTGACACTTGCACACGCGATGTCATTCCTTTGTCACAGATGGCAGGATGCTGCGCTTTCGCGAATTGGAACGCCTATAAAGAATTCAGGGACCGCTGTCGCAAAACATCGCGCTGCGTGACCAGAGGGCTTGCCATGCTAAGCGTAGAGCGGGAAATTGCATTTGAAGGCCGCCGCGAGGCGGCAGGCACACCAGAACCTTCGCTCCTGAAAAATCTGGTCGTGCTCGCTCGGCACAGGCGGTTCATTGTCAGCGGTATGCTAATCGCAGCGGCGATGACCGCTCTCATCGTTTTGGTTATACCGGCTACCTACACTGCTTCCACCGTCATCCTTACTTCGCAGAACTCATCTGGGTCAGCGTCGGCACTGCTGGGTCAGCTGGGAGCGCTGGCGGCGCTTGGCGGTGACAGCCTGTTAAAAAGCCAGGCGGATACATTTGTCGAAGTTCTAAGGAGCCGGACGGTGGCCGATAACCTCATCCAGGACTTTCATCTTCAAAGCGTGTATCGAAAGCGCACGCTTGTGGATACCCGCAAGGCCCTGGCCAGGCATACGCATATTGAAGCGACCAAGGGCTCATCGATTCGCATCTCGGTTGACGATCACGATGTGCGACGCGCTGCAGCAATGGCCAATGCATATGTCGACGAACTCTACCACGTGAACCAGCACCTTGCGCTTACCACAGGATCACAGCGTCGACTCTTTCTGGAACAGCAGGTCAGCGCGGAGAGTGAGACGTTGGCCAAGACCGAGGAGGCGTTTCAGAAGCTTCAGCAAAAAACAGGAGTCATCCAGCTCGTCGGCCAGCAGGAGATGACGCTCCGCTCGATCGCGCAGCTTCGGGCGGAAATCTCCGCCAAAGAGGTACAGATGGAACAACTCCGGACCATGGCCACAGAACAAAATGGCCAGCTGCAGCAGCTGGAATCCGGAGTGTCCGCGTTGCGGGAGCAGCTGAGGAAAGCCGAGAGCGACAGCGGGGGCGGCGACAACTACTTCGTTTCGGCCGGGCGCATTCCACAGGCAGGACTTGAATATTTGCGCCAGCTGCGAAACCTTCGTTACCACGAGGCGCTATTTGAGACGCTGTCGAAGCAATATGAGCTCGCCCGCATTGAGGAAGCGAAAGCGCCTCAAATCATTCAGGTACTCGACAAGGCAATCGTCCTGGACAAGCGCTCGTGGCCTCCGCGAACCCTGCTGGTTCTGCTGGCGCTGCTTACCTCCGGGATCCTGCTCGCGACAGGAGTGCTGCTCAAGGATAGATGGACAAGGATGGCCGAGGAACCGGAAAACGCCCCGCATCTTGATGCATTGCGCAATTTACTTCACTCGAAGAAGAATGTGGCGTGAGCCAGGCTGACGAGGACACCCGCGAGAGTCGCAAGCCCTTTGCGGCGCGGCTACGCTATCACATATTAGCGATCGCGACCGGCGAAGGCATCGCGCGGCTGTGCAATTTGCTCCTGGTTATCTTTATCAGCCGCACCTTCGGGGTTCGCGCAGCGGGAGCGTACGCAGTCGCGCAGGCGCTCTCTGTCTACCAGATGCACGGTATTGACTTTGGATTGCGGCAAACCGGCGCGCGGCTCGCAGCCAGGCATCCGCAAAGGATCGGGCAGGTAGTTCGTTTTGTCCAGCGTAGACGCATTGCTTTGGCAGTTTCGGTGGTTGCACTCGGCTACTTGTATGGGCGAGCAGGACCTGTGCAAGAGGATGCGCGGTCGATTGTGAGCCTGTATGCCATATCGATATTTGGGTATGGACTCTCTGTCGATTGGCTCGCCTGGGGAATGCAGCGGTTCGCCCTTATGTCGGGGTGGCGGGCACTGGTGTCGGCGATCGGTTTGGCGGTCACGGTGACTTGCGTGGTGAAGCTTCATGCAGGCCTGTTGATTGTTCCACTTGCGATCGGGCTAGCCTATCTCATCGCGGGATCTTGGTTGTGGATTTGCTGGGCAAGAAAGGTTGTGGGGCGCGACCCCGCTGATGCGAGTGATCTGCAATCGTCGGAATTTCCCGACTGGAAGTCGATAGCTGTGCTGGGAACTGCCCTGCTGATGTACCAGGCATTCTATTCGATCGACACAATGATGCTGGGCGGGATGACGGACAGCATGCAGACGGGGTTATACAGCACAGCCTACCGTCTTCTTCTGCTGGTGCTGGCGGTGTATTACTTCGTCATGCAGGCTGTGTATCCGCGGCTGGCTGCTATTCCCAGGGGGCAACGGCGAGTTCATCCGTTACGGCGCCCTCTGCTTCTGGCCGCTGCCTCTGGCATGGCAATTGCGTCTCTGATGTGGATGGTACGAACCCAGCTTATTGGTTTACTGTTCGGGCAGGCCTTCGTAGCTTCGGCAGCGCTGGCGACACCGCTTCTCATAGCGATACCGTTGGACTTTGTCACGTCAGTGTTGCTCACAATATTGATCGCTTGGGACCATCCGCGTCGAGTGATCGCAGCGACGGGAATTGCGGTAGCTACGAATGTCGTTTTGAACCTGTTCCTGATTCCCAGATTTGGTGCGATGGGCGCTGCTTACTCGACGCCGCTTTCGTATGCACCGTTCCTTCTCGTCCTTGTGTGGCAATTACGTACTGTCTCGAGACGAGAGGCAATGCCGGGCGATGCGAACGAAGCGATCAGTTCGCCCTTGGTTACGTAGCTGAGCGCCTCAGCTCTGGGGTACTGGAAGACTGGCCCGGGCAGGAATACGAAGTTTGCTGAAGAATAGAAATGCGCCGGGAATGCCGATACCGAAGACAAACCAGACGATGAAGATGCCCTGGTGGAACAAATCCAACCGCCACAGCTCTGCGCAGCCGTACAGGATGGCTCCGCATGGGAGCAGGAAACAGGTTTTTCCGAAGGAAGTTAGCCAGGAGAAGATGAATCCCATAAAGCAGCAGATCAGGCCGACGTAAGGCCAGGCAAAATAGCCCATTTCCGCATGCAAATGAACGAAGGCGGAGTTGGTTGTGAGCTCCGGCTCGATGTCAATGTACTCACGATAAAGCTCCGGCCCACCAGCGGTGATCTCGTCCAACCTTCGCGCGGCGCCTACGGAGACATGGAACGGTGCTCCCAGATAGGTAACGATCTCAGAGATGCCGGCCTGAGTGAAAGACAGATCGCGCTCAGCGTAGAAGTTTCGATTACGCGATGCATTTAGCAGGGACAGTACCCCGAAGGCAATGGCAATGCATACTGCTAACTTTAGAAAGCTGACCCTTATATAGCCCTTACCCCAAGTCACGAGAAAACATGACACCACCAGCGTTGCGACCAGAATGAGGCGTGACGAAACAAGCACCGTTCCAGCGAGTAACACGATGTTTGCAAGGCCCAGAACGCTCAGCTTTCTAAACCTGACCATCCGAAGGATGGCAAGGGATGCAGAATAGACAACGAGGTAACGCAGGGAAAGAACTCCAGCGCTGTAGTTGTCGTACAGAGTATTTTTGATGCGGTTCCCTTGCCCAATGTAGAAGTAGAGAGCTGCCTGCGGCAAAGAAAGGGTCTGAAAGATTCTCAGCAGCGTTGTAATAATTCCGAACGCTGCCAGAAGGGTGAATACGCGATAGACGGCCACCGAGTCGAGCGATGGCGGAGCATATCTGGCCCGCTGCCCCGGGAAAAGCTCTCCCAATCGCTGTCCCACGGTGAAGCTGACCAAAATCAACACGTACCACGCAAAGAGAATGAACCAGGCCATTAGGCCTGGATTCTCGGAAACTGTAAAGCCTTTTCGTAACACTCCGAAATCCGGGCAGAGCCACGCGCAAAAGCTAAGGAGCACCGCCAGAAGCGCCATACCCGACGGCTTCATCACTCGATCCACGCGTAGCTTGAGATACATATCACCTGCTCCCCGAATGCCGAATGCCGAACTGAGGACTCCTGCCCGGTAATCCATGGACTACCTGGGTGGCTGCATCGGTGTTATTTTGTCCGAGAATGTATGCAGGCGGAATACAAACCGAAAACCTGGGACGCTCACAAGCCATATTGCCTCTCGGGAACTGTGGCTGGCGTTGTGTCTGTCGCAACGGAGGCCAGAATGGCCGCATAGGCGGAGGCCGCGCGTGTTCCAGAAAATGACGCGGCGCGCTGAATGCCTCTTTCGGCCAGGCGGCGACGCAAGTCTTGTGAGGTGAAGAGCTGATCGATAGCCCAGACCATCTCTTCTGCCGAGTGCGGATCAAAGTAAATCGCACCATCGCCGGCTATCTCCGGAAGTGATGCAGCTCGGGAACACGCAACGGGTGTCCCACAGCCCATTGACTCAATGACTGGCAGGCCAAAGCCCTCCTCAAAGGACGGCATCACGGTCATCACTGCTGCCGCATAGAGCGCAGCCAGCGATTCATCCGAGATTGAGTGCAGGCAGTGCACGCTCTGGTTGGCCAGGAGCGAACCGAGTTCCCGATCAACCCCCGTTGAATCTGCCTTACGAGGAAGCACCAGGACAAGGTGGGGCGCATCCCGATGCTTCGCATACAAAAGCCGGTGCGCTTTCAGAAGCGTGACGAGATTCTTATGCGGGGCTGCTGATCCCACGAAGAGGATGTAGGGCGCATCAACACCGCAGAGGATTCGAACTGCCTCCGCGGCCTGCTCTTTCGGCTGCTGATGAAAGGCTCCGCTTACAGTGCAGGGAACGACGGAGATCTTGGCCGGATCTGCGGCGAGACGCTCGATGAGGCAGTTACGGGTGTAATGGGATGGAGTGATGATGCGGTTGGCGCGCAGGGATGCAATCCTGAACATGGCGTTGGCATAAATCCGAGCACGCATCGTGCCTCGATATTCAGGGAAAAGTAAATGAGTAAGGTCGTGGATGGTCACCACCATCGGTCCGCGGCGAAGAATCGGAATGTTGTAATGCGGGGCGCAGAAGACGGACGCGCCCTCCGCAGCCAGCGGCAGGCGTAACTGTTCCGCCAGTGAATAGATTCCGCAATTCATCTCGATAATGCGGTCACAGAGCGGCGCGAGGGTCGCGGCATGAGCGGACATGGTGATGCAGGTCAGCAATGTGTCGGGAAGCTTCGGCTTCAGATTCTTGAGCAAGGTCAGGATGTAACGGCCTATCCCCGTGCGAAGCCATCTGGCATCGATCACGACCTCACGAGGAGCGCTCACGAACAGGCCTCGAGTTCGTATGGGGGCGATTGGACTCCGACAATGCTATCGACTAACGTGCGAAAACTACTGCGAAAGACGTCGACACTGAAACGCTGTGCATGACGGCGGATGGCCTGCGGCTTGAAGCGATGCTCGACGGCCTCAAAGCACAGTATTGCTTTCACAACCGCGTCGGGGTCTTGGCAGTCGAAAAACACACAAGTCTCCTGGGGCGAATCTCCAATGTGGTTCGCGCTGACCGTTTCGAGCGCTCCACCTTTGCCGAATGCGATCACGGGGCGCCCGCAGGACTGTGCTTCCACCATCGCCATGCCGAAATCCTCTTCCGCGGCAAAAAGAAACGCGCGGCAGTTCGCATATTCGCGCCATAGCGAGGCTTCATCAACGTTGCCGAGGAACTTGATCGTGCCGCCGGCCTGGGAACGCAGGCGTGACTCCTCAGGACCGGTACCAATGATGCGAAGCTCGCGGCCGAGGAGATTGCAAGCCTGGATGAGAACCTCGATGCGTTTGTAGGGCACGAGACGTCCCACGGTCAGATAAGCTTTCCCCGGTGTGCTGCTCACGTAGCCGGCCGTGGTGTCAACCGGAGGATGAATCACAAGGCTGTCGCGTCCGTAATATTCGAGAATGCGCGATGCCACATATCGGGAATTTGCGACAAACTGCGTGACGCGCTGTGCAGCCCGCTGATCCCACGAGCGCACATACTGTGCCGAAATGCCGAAAGCTGCTCGCGTTAGGGGGCCCATGCTACGGCGGTAGTGATTGTGCTGGTCCCACAGGTATCGCATGGGTGAGTGACAGTAGCAGATGTGAACGGCTGAGGGAGAAATGACGACACCTTTCATTGGTCCGCTGTCGGAAGTAAGGACGAGATCGTATCCTCGAAGATCGAGGCGCTCGACGGCGGTTGGGTAGAGCGGCAGCAGATGGCGGTAGATGTGGCCGGCAAAGGGCAGGCGATTAATGAACGAGGTCCGAATGGTGCGATCACAAAGGCTCGGCGGAACCTGTTCCCGGTCCGCAACAAGAGCGAAGATGTCGGCGGAGGGAAACATCTGAGCGAGCACTTCGGCAACACGCTCCCCGCCTCCCTGAGAGACAAACCAATGATGAACGATGGCAACCCGCACGTGAAGTAGGTCTCCTTAGCTGCAATTTAGCGGGTTTGCCGGGCGGTAATTGTCCGATTGCGGTCGGTAGATTGTCAGGCGTTTGTCATGCCGCTAAGCGACGCTCGAGGAGCGGCCGCCGATTCCTCGGGCTCGGTGATAAGAAGTGCCCCCAGGACAGTCCGAGGAAGAGCCAGCACAAAAGTCGTGCGGCCCGGGCGTGAATCCTCAAGATACACCCTGCCGCCGTGCTCCTGCGCGATGCGGTTTGCGATAGTCAGGCCCAGGCCGATGCCTCGCCTCTTGCCATCGCTGACGAACGGCTCGAAGAGTGTGTCGCGAATGGCTGTAGGCACTCCAGGTCCGCTGTCCGTGATTCGCAACTCCAGTAGTTGTGCATTTTCCGTTAGGCTCACGGTAACAATGGCAGGCGGTGGTCCGCTGTGAGCCGCCTGCGCGGCGTTAATCAGCAGATTGAAAACGGCGCGCTCGATCATCCTTGCATCCATCCAGGCCTCAGCGTGAGGAAGATGCTCGACATGGATCGTTACTCCATGCGCTTCCGGATGTGTCCGGATGAGCCCGGCCGCACGATCCACCAGACCACTGAAAGATTCATACGTTGGATGCAGCGACTTCCCGGTACGGCTGAACACGAGGAGGGACTCAAGCACATCTGTCATCCCCTGCACGGCTAGCTGGACATCCATCATCAGTTCGTCACGCTCGGGTGTTGGAGTAGCGGGATTGCTGAGGAATTCAGCATTGGCATAGATGGACGAGAGATAGTGGCGAAGGTCGTGGGAAATGGAACTTGCCATACGGCCGATCACGGCCAGCCGGGCCGACTCTACCAGCTCCTGCTGCGATCGGCGCAGTTGGTTTCGCATGGTATCGAATGCACCGCTGAGTTCCCTTAGCTCCTTGGTACCTCCGCCGCTTAGCGGAAAGTCAAAATCCCCAGACCCCAGCGCCCGCGCACCCGCGAGCAAGTCATCCAGAGGTCGTGTGATCGTGCGTGAAATATAGAGAGCAAGCAGGGTAGCAATTACGACCACGAGCAGTCCAAGCACAAGCAACAGGCGATTCAGCCGCAATGCGAAGAGACTCGCCTGGTCGAAGGACTTGAGAACCAGGAGTCGGACAGGAACCTCGGAGAGCGTCTGTATGGGAACCGAGGCCGCAAGGTAGTGCTCCTTGCCAAGCCAGAGATCCTGTTCGATCGCCTGTGGCGCGATGACTCCATTCTGGCGCTGCAGATCGAGGTTATGCTGCTCATCCAGCGTGCTCGATACGATCTTGTCTGCGGCCAGAAAGATCACGTCTGCCGCGGCAGCTTCGCTGACCTGCCGGCTGACCCGGTCATCAATCGAATACCCTGCTATGACGAACCCGAGGGGGTTCCCAGTTATTTCGGAACCGAAATATAGCGGACGGAAAGAAACCTGATAGAGGCGCTGGTTGCTGAGCAGATAAGACTGCCCAGAATGTGAGTCGAGCAAACGCTTCAGTTGAACCTCGATGTCCTGCGGATCGGTAAGTCCGGCTCTGTCGTATACGGCAGCAACCGCTCCAGATGTGTTCACCAGTGCAAACAGGTCGCTGCCGCTCACCTTCCAGAATTCCGCGCCTCCATCCCGGATAGTGTTCAAGTCGTGCGTCGTCATCAGCGCCTTCAGGCTTGGGAGATCGGCGAGCAGTGCGACTTCGCGATCGAGTAACAGCTGCCTTTGCCGCTGCAGGTTCTGAAAGGTGACGGTCGAGTGCAGGAGATCGGCGGCCAGATTTCGCCGAATCTGCTTCTGCAGGCTGCTATGGATGACAATCAGGCTCATCACAGTGAGCCCGCAGGAAAGCGAAAGCAACGAGAGAAGAAGAATCGTTCGCATGCGCATGATGGTTCTCTCTCACGCAGCCGCTGTGGTGCTGTTCATTGGATCTGGCCTACGAACTTGTACCCCATTCCGTGCATAGTTCGAATGTATTTCGGATTCGATGGATCGGTCTCCAGCTTCTGGCGCAGTTTGAGGATCTGATTATCGACCGTGCGGGTGGAGGGATAGCAGCTGTAACCCCAGACATGGTTCAGCAGTTCCTCTCGAGAAAGCACCCGCTCGGCATTCTCGAGCATGAACTTGAGCAATCTGAATTCATGCGCAGTGAGAGTCACATTTTCGCCGCTCCGCTTCGCCTCCATCTTAAGAAAGTCCACGGTGACATTACCGAAGGAGTACACCTTAACGGGACGTGGGCTGGAAACGCGGCGGATGGCCGCCTGGACGCGTGCCAACAGTTCGCGCGGGCTGAAAGGCTTCGTCACGTAGTCATCCGCGCCGAGCTCGAGCAGCAGCACTTTATCGCTGACCTCGGAAATGGCGCTGAGGACAATGATGGGTACATTGGGAAATATGCGCTTAAGACTCTTGCACAGGTCTTTTCCGGAGGCGCCCGGCAGCATGAGATCCAGGATGATGATTTCCGGCGCAGGGCCTTTCATCGCTTCCTGTGCTTCCTTGCCATCATGCGCAGCTTTCACCTGAAGACCGTCAGTAGTGAAGAGACGGTATAGTACTTTCTGGATTCCGGGATCGTCTTCAATCACGAGTACCATTTCAATTCCATCCGTGGGACGATTCAGAGACAACCTGCGGTGCCCTCGTCCATTTTCTCCCCACGCAAACCTTGTAATTCAGAATTTTGCCTCAAATGACAAACGGGTGACAATCGTGTCGCAAGCCGGTGACGCCAGAGTTGCACGCCGTAAAGAGCCTGCAAACAGAAGGTGGAAGGTCGGCACAGGCACCAATTGACAGGATCCTGCCGGACAGTACCGGAATCCTCCCGAGTGCGATTGCGGTCTGGGTCCACAGGTCGGAAATGGGGGCGCGCAAAAACCGCTCCACACCATCGATGAATATCGGTTCCATGTCCCGTTTCAGCCCGCATGGAATGCGGCCCGCAAGGGCAGGGGAAAGCAGAACAATTCTTCCGCCTTGCATCACCAGTTCGACATCTCGCCACGTCATTTGTACGAGCGTCTCAGCAGGAGCGGTTTGCCTTTCGCGAGTAACGATAAGGTCGGCTTTTGATCCTGGCTGGAGAAATCCCCCGCCAAAGCTTAGACGAAGGAGATGCGCGGGCCTCGACGTCACAAGATCATACACGAGAGGTGCAGGAATCCCCATCTCGTCATGCGCCAGCCTGACCTCATCGAGTAGATCGCCGGTACCGCTTAGCGGGGAATCGGACCCCAGCCCGATTTTGGGAAATCCTTTGACCTGTCCCGGATTTAGGGTCTGGCCAAGCGTGTACAGGTTCGACGATGGACACCAAACGACACCAATTCCGATGCGCGCGGCGCGATCCCATTGTGAAGATGTTAAGCCGACGCCGTGAACAAGGACGACCCGGTCATCCAGCTGCAGAAGACCTCCAAGCGCGTCAAACTCCTGTCGCGATTCGTGGTCTGTTCCTTCGGCTAAATGAAGAATAAAAGGCCATTGGGGAGGCGTCTGGCGGAAGTGCTCCTTGACGCGATGGATGTCGGCCAACGAATGCGCCCAGCCGCATTCGCCGGGCACGTGCACGGGAAACTCAGCGTTGAAAAGCTCCGGTGCATGGGGATTGTGGTGAGACACAGTCGTGACTCCGCAAAGTAGGTTGCGGAGTCCACCCCACCAGAGACGAATATCGCGCGGAACGCGAAGGCATTCGTCGATCTCTGCCCGTTCTGAACGGTGGATTGCAGCGCCCCATTCACGCCAGTTCGGCCACGGTCCGTGGCCAAGCCTTGGAAATATCGAGAAATCGAGATGGTCGTGAGCGTTTATAAGACCGGGAAGCACGAGACAGCCGGACAAATCAATGGAGACGCTATCAGCCGCTTCTCTGCCCGGACTCGCCGCACCCGTCATGCAGACGGCTTCGATTCGCGATCCTCGCACCGTGATCGTCCGATACCGAGCGTTGTAAGCCGACCGCGCAACGCGAGCGCCTTGGAAGGTGATAGCCGCCGTGGAGGCGGATCCGCAATCGCGTCTGGACAGCGTCGAGGTCGGCAAGTTAGTTCAGCTCCGCGAGAACCGTGCCCAACAAATCACGGGAAGAGATTCAACCCGATAGAAATGCTCTGCCATCCCGCTGGCGCGAAACATCCCCGCTTCTTCTTCGCCGAATCTTGCGTCGGCAAGTCCCTGGAGCTTCAGTCCCGCAACCTTCATGGCTGAGTTGAGAGCGGCCAGCGTGTACGGAAATGTTGCGATTTCAAACAATCCGTCAGCGGCTCTGAACGTGCGCCGCCACCCGTAAGATGGCGTGTCTGGATGCAGGTCAGAGACGATGAGCGTGCCGCCCGGGCGCAGGATGCGTGCGGCCTCGGCAGCGAATCGGCCAATGTCCTGCACGTAGGAGAGAAGAAACGAGGCAAGCACCAGATCAGCGGAACTGGCTGCCAAGGGCGTAAACACGCAATCGGCTTCGATCAGGGACGTCGAATGCATGCACTTCTTCTTTGCCATTGCGAGCATCGCGGGAGACGAATCTACTCCGACAAGCGATCGCGGACCAATAACCTGAAGACGCCGAAGCCAGCGACCAGTGCCGCATCCCAGGTCCACGACATCGCGACCAGCGAACTCACGCAGCACTGGCGCGAGGCAGCGCTCTTCCAGCGCAGTGAGGGGATTGGGAGTCTGATCATAGGTCGGTGCCCACCGGGAGTAGGCCTCAGACGCGTCGAGCATGGCAGATGATCGCGTATCCAAAGTGTTCATATGCTCTCGACTTTCGGGCGGCGCAGGCGAATCCAGTCCTGCGCGAGACGAAGTTCAGCGGGCGCTGTGTAAACACCCGTGAGGTATCGCCACGAACTGAGGGCTTTTAGGAGCCTGCGACTCCATTGGCTGGCCTGAATGTCCTGCACGGTCGGCCAGCGGCTGCCCACCACCATTTCGAAGTTGTCGATAAGACGCCTCGTCCGGGGCTTGAGCCAGGGCATCGAAGGATTGACACGAATGCTGAAGTTGTACCACTGCGGCGTAGCCCATTCTTCGAGCGTTGTGGGGAAACTTACTTTGCCGTCGATCCCGCCATACATCTGTCCGCGGTTGGGAACGGGGGTGTAATGTTGCACAATGATTTCCGATGCCGGGTTGAGCCGTTTGATTTTTCGGATGAAGTCAATGGTATTGCGCGTGTCTGTTTCGGGATCGCGTGGATTACCGACGACGAAAGAAAATTCCGGAATGATATTGAACTGGCGCAAGCGCTTCCCTACTTCGAGGGTCTGCTCAGTGGTGATCCCCTTCTTCATCTCCCGCAGGATCCGGTCGGAACCCGACTCAGCACCAAAAAAGATCATGGTGCAGCCGCCCTTGCGAATCCACTCAAGCGTCTCGTCGGAGTACCGGCAGATCGTATCGATTCTCGCTTCGCACCACCACTGCAAGTTGAGGGGAGCGATCCGCTCCATCAATTCGCGCGTGTGATCTTCACGCAGGAAAAAATTCATATCATAGAACTGCACGCCATCCATCGAATATTTCTCGACCAGATGACGAAGTATCGCTTCGGTCCGCGGTGGCGATTCCATCTTCTGTTGGCTGCCATAAGCTTCGTGCACAGCGCAGAATGTGCACTGGAACGGGCAGCCGATACTGGCCTGATACGCGCCAGTGCGCTTGCCGAAGTAGGAGGGCCGCAGGTAGCTCGCGACCGGCACTCGGTGAAAAGGAATCCACGGAAAGGCATTCGGGCCCTGCATTGGCCGCTCGGGATTGTGAACGCGCATACCGAATGCGTCTTTGTACGATAAGCCTGCAATGCCGCGCACGTTGCGCTTGCCGCGGAGCGCATCAATTAGTTCAAGAAGCGTGACCTCTCCCTGGCCGCGCACGGCGTAATCCACATATCTGGCGTTGAGTGTGGCGTCTGAATAGAGCGACGGGAAATAGCCTCCCCACACGATTGGGACATGCGGATAACGTGCCCGAATCGCCTTGCAGGACTGTATGGCTGAGATCATCTGCGGGCCCGGCATCACGCTCACTCCAAGCAGTTCGACAGAGTGTGTCTCGATGAGTCGCGCCAGGGTCGAATCGGGATCGGGATCGAGATTCCCGTCGATAATCTCGTAGCGTTCCCTGCCCTCCAGCACGGCTGCAAGAGCGAGGATCGAGAGCGGAAAGCGCCGGTTCTTCGGTTTGGTCAACTTTGGGTAATAGAGCAGAATCACGAAATCACCATCCGCCCCTCGTAAATGTAGAACTGCGACGGCTCTCTCCGCCTCTTGAGCTTTGCGGTGGCCGGACGCAGCCACCAGCGGACGCCGTACCAGGCTAAGTGCCGGGTCCAATGGATGCCGAGTTCGGCGAGATCATTCATGATCGCGGGCGTGAGATAGTCGCCAGTCGGAAGCGAATCGCTGCGCCTGCCGAACCTGGCGGCAAATGCCTGATGGCGCTCCGACCGCATCCTCTCGCCGCTTTGAGCCCGCTGATATGTCGGCGAATCGATGATAAGAATCGTGCCTCCGGGACGCAGACAACGAAGCGCCTCTTGCAGCGTGCGCATGTAATCCGTCGAATAATGAAACGAGGCGTTGTAAATCGCTACATCGAATTGCGCATTGTCGAAGGGCAGGCAATTCATCTCGGCCTCAATACGGGCAAAGAATTCCGGAAGCACGGCTGCGTAATGAGCGGCGGCTTGCAATCCGTCGTAGGCATTGCGGCATATATCGACAGCGACAGGGCGGTGTCCACGCAGGGCCAGACGATAACTTAACCAGCAGTTGCCCGCGCCAATGTCCAGGACGCGGAATCTGTTGCCATGGCGCTCTTCGAGAAGGTAAAGAAGATGGCGCTCGAGAAAGCGATAACTGCGGCCCCGAATGCGCCACTGATCCGTGAAATTTCCTGTGAGATCGGCAAAAGGCAGCGCAAGATAGAAGGCAGGATGTTGTGAGCCGCGGCCCTCAGAGCGCCGAATCTCTTCGTAGTCGCGCAGAAAGGTACCCAGGCGAAGATGCTGACGACGCGAGAGCATCTGCCAGACACCGTTGCTCCTCACAATTGCATGGTCGCAGTTGTCACACTCGATGCGCGCAGGAACAAGGCCGTCTTCACGATCGGAGATCGCGCCAATACTCGCGGAACACTCCGGGCAGCGAAGCCATAAATCGCCGGCGGAAGGCAGAGCAGCACCGGCGGCGAAGTCTGCAACGGCGGTCGTCATTTCTCTTCCCTCACGAACTGAAAAAGGATGTGATCCGCGAGTCCCCGAAACAACGGCAACGCGCCGACCCATCGATCGATCCGTTTGAGCAGGTCGATGAGCCATTCGCGTTTTTGAAAGCCAGATGCCAGCCAGGAGGGCATAAGAACAACCCCAATCCCGCGCCAGGATTCAAGCTGTAACGACGGCGCAAAGGCCCGTATGTCACTTACCGAGCGATAATGAACATCTATACTCGTGCCCCCGATGCTCGCGCGTGTTCCGCCTGGAC
Organism: Silvibacterium sp.; assembly: GCA_019234945.1. Classification (GTDB taxonomy): domain Bacteria; phylum Acidobacteriota; class Terriglobia; order Terriglobales; family Acidobacteriaceae; genus Silvibacterium. The sequence continues at coordinate 2,641 of JAFAKX010000045.1, read as the reverse complement.
TAAGGCGCCGGAACCCCTTTCTCCACTTGCCCCGCGTCGCGTACCAGAGAATCTCCCAGGCGCAAAATCTGCCAATCATGCACAGGAAGACCTTGCCCCCAGGACGCACCAGCCTGGAAAGCTCACCTGCCACTTGTGCCAGATCGGCAGTGCAGTTGAGTCCGCCGAAGTTCGAGAGAATCGCGTCAAAGGGCCCGCGATCTGCAAGGTCGTCGAGATGCTCATTCGCACATACCATCAACTCGACATCTGAACCATAACCACTGCGCTCAGCTTTTTGATGTGCGACTTCGACCATGCGTACGGAAATATCGCATGCTAGAACCGACATGCCCAGGGATGCGAGATAAATTGCGTCTTCGCCTGTCCCGCAATTCAGATCAAGAACGCGCTGCCCTTTGCTGAGGTGTCTGCTCAGAACTTCATGCACGAGAGAACGATGCGCTCTTCCCAGCAGCGAATACGTGAAGATCCGGTCATAGTCCTGCGCGAGCCCATCGAAAGCTGCAGTCTGAGGCAGCGAAGGCAGGATCTCGCTTGCGGTTTCTGCTGTCACGCGGACCTCTCCTCAAGGGCTGAATATGTGTAGAGGGTTTTGCGCCGTTCTTTGATCAACGCACTTAGTTCCAGGATTCGACTGTTGGCAGCTGAGCCGTCCGAGGCAGCGCGCAAGCGGGCGAGTTCGACCTCAAACCGTAGTAGATCATCGGCAACACGATAGAACTCGCGTGGTCGTCGCCCGGAGATATCGAGCTTACGATCAGAACTCTGCCCCCAGGGTTGAATCTGAACCACCCGGGATGCGACCTTGTTGTAGTAAGGTGTCCCCTTGATCGGATAAGAAACCGTCGTGAGAAAAACGTCAGGGCTCGAAGAGCGCACGTGGTCGACGGTGGCTTCAATGTCTTCCAGTTCTTCGCCTTCGTACCCCCACATCAGGAACATGCCGGTCTCGATTCCGTACTGTCGGCAAAGAGCGACGGCGCGACGCACGGCCTCAACTTTCACGCCGCGCTGCATTGCGTCGAGTATGCGCTGCGATCCGCTTTCGGAGCCAACCCAGAGACGCTGGCAGCCAAGCTCCGCGAGTGTGCGAATCACACTTTCGTTCAGGCGGTCGGCTCGCGATATGCACTCGAAAGGAATGTGTATCTCGCGCTGTTTCATTTCCGCAGCCCAGCGCAGCAGCCAGTCGTGGTTGATCGTAAAAACGTCGTCGGCGATCCAAAGCATGTCGGGCTTGTAGCGCTGGAGCAGCCACTCAAGCTCTTCTGCAACACGCTCGGGCTTACGCCGCCGATGCGTCTGTCCAAACACCTGATGGCTGCACCATTCGCAGCGATATGGACATCCGCGCGCGGTAATGAGCGATACGGAACCCTTTCCATGATGGTGCCGCCAGGTATCGACGTATCGATCCATGTCGATGTCCTCGCGTGCGGGCCATGGCTGCCCGTCAAGATCGGCGATCTGGAGGCGCGGAACTGTTCGGCAGGTAGCGCCGCTATCGTCCCGATATGCAATACCTGCGATCCGATCGAGGCTCGTCCTACCCGCGCGCCATGAGGCGAGAAGTTCTTCGACAGTGAGTTCTCCTTCACCAAGCACCACTACATCAGCGCCCGCATCCAAATATTCGTCAACATACGCGCCGGGCTCTGGACCGCCAACCACGGTCTTCCATCCGGTCTGCTTTGCTTCGCGAAGGATCGAGACAACATTCGACCGGGTCATCAGGTTGGCGTAGATCCCCAGAACCGAAGGAGTCTCAGCCATCAGTCTTTCGCGGAGCCCGGCACGCGTCTGGAAAGTGCTGTCAAAGACTTCCACGGCATAGCCCTTACTGCGAAGATGCGAGCAGATGTAGAGAATCCCCAACGGCGGATACGGCTTCATGATCTGAAGCTCCTTGGGGTCTTCGTGGAGAAAGTAGCCGTGGGTAAGCAGCAGTTCCATATCAGGCCTCTGATTTGGGCATTTCCTTCAACGAAACGATTCTGCCCCGCACATTGCGAGCACGTGAACCGCCGCCGGCTGAATGACAGGCAACTGTGTGGGTTGCGCATTCCGGCAGATCTGCTCGAGCCGGTAGACGTCTTCCCATAGTGCTGCAAGCCGACGCCGGTCTTCGCGTGTCGAAGAACGGTGATACGACTCCACCTCGCAATGCAACGCGTTGCGAAGAGAACGGTAGAAGTCGTCCCTGTACGTAGCGCAAAACATGACGCTTAGATCCTGGCTGTCGATCCAGTTCCGCTTCGCGCCAAGCTGCTGCTGAACCCGCTCGTGAAACAGTGTTCCCGGAAGCGGGTAGGACACGGAAACCCCGATATCGTCAGGGCGGCAACTCCGAACGAGAGCTATAGTCTCCTCGATCTCGCTAAGCGTTTCGCCTGGATACCCGAACTGCAGAAAAAATGCGGCCCGAATCCCCGCTTTGCCAAGGCGCGCACGCGCGCCATGGATGGTCGCGACGGTGAGGGCCTTGTCCATTGCATCAAGAATCGCTTGAGAGCCTGATTCTGCCCCCATCCACACCTCTTCGCATCCGGCTCGCTTCAGAGCCGCTACCGTTTCAGCATTCATCAAGTCTGCGCGACTCTGAATTTTGAACGGTATGGCCGCGTCCCTGCACTCCACC